>NZ_LECR01000010.1:9956-18765 GCF_001602625.1 Sodalis-like endosymbiont of Proechinophthirus fluctus | reverse complement strand
GCTGATTGATATTATCGATTACCACCTGCTGCTGATCGTGGCCGTACACCACGGCGCCCAGCATTTGATCTTCGCTTAACAGCTGCGCTTCGGATTCCACCATCAGCACCGCATTCTGGGTACCGGACACTACTAGATCCAGGCGGCTATCGACCAGCTCATCCTGGGTCGGGTTCAGCACGTACTGGTCGTTAATGTAGCCCACGCGTGCGGCGCCGATAGGGCCGCTGAACGGAATACCAGACAGGCTCAGCGCGGCAGAAGTGCCAATCATCGCCACGATATCTGGGCTTACCTGTGGATTAACTGACACCACGGTAGCGATAACCTGCACTTCGTTCAGAAAACCTTCCGGGAACAGCGGACGGATAGGACGGTCAATCAGACGCGAAATCAGTGTTTCGCCTTCGCTCGGACGGCCTTCACGTCGGAAGAACCCGCCCGGGAAACGACCCGCGGCGTAAGTCCGCTCCTGATAGTTGACGGTAAGCGGGAAGAAGATCTGTCCCGGTTTTGCTTGTTTGGCGCCCACAACGGTCACAAACACTGCCGTGTCGTCCATGCTTACCATGACTGCGGCAGTCGCCTGACGGGCCATCATACCGGTTTCTATCGTGACGGTATGTTTACCGTATTGAAACTTGCGAACAATCGGATTTAGCAAAATAATTTCCTTTTTCAAAGTACGCGGCGCTCTCAAACCAACCGCCCACCGTTGATGAACAACCTCTTATCATCATATCCTCACGACTAATGATAATCTTTATCCCGTGGAATAAAGCCTCCTATTAGCCGCGTGAACCTCAGCAATGGAATAATATACTAGCGTCCATCGCGCCGTGGGCGGAAGTATTCTCCGTCCTGGAGTGAGCGCTGCTGCCTAGAAGAAAGGGGCCTTATAAGGCCCCTTTCTTATAAAACTATCTCTAGCTTAGCGACGCAGACCCAGGCATTCGATAAGACTAGTGTAACGCGCTACATCTTTGCCCTTCAGGTAGTCGAGCAGCTTACGACGCTGTGAAACCATGCGTAGAAGACCACGGCGGCTGTGGTGATCCTTTTTGTGTTCTGCAAAATGGCCCTGCAGATGGCTAATCTGAGCGGTTAAAAGAGCAACTTGAACTTCAGTAGAACCACTGTCTTTAGCATCATGGCCGAAATCAGAAACAATTTTCGCTTTCGCTTCAACACCTAGAGACATTATAATACTCCAAAATGATTGTGAAATAGATGGGCGACGATCCCTAATTCAGCCACCTTCTCCATAAGCCGCGCCATTCTACTCCCAACCACTGCTGATCGCAAGGCGATTACATGATCAGGCACGCGGTTCCGCTATCAGGCGGCGCGGCGTCAGCCATCCTGGCACGGCAATTTCGCCGATGCCGATAAAGCTCCCGTCGTCCCCCTCGGTCAGACGTACCAGACCAGCCTGCAGCTGCGCTGTAACCGCTATCGTTTGCCCGAGCCATACCCGCGTAGCGATATCAGACGACAAATTAACCACTGGCATATCCGCTACCGCGCTGTCTATCGGCAACAGCAACGCATCCAGCTGTGCTAGGGTTTCCGGCGCCTCCGGCCTGGCGGTGGCAATAGCCTGCAGCTCCGCAAGCGTTACCATACGCTCAGTGGGGTAGCAGGAGACTGCCAGCCGACGCAGCGCCGTGACGTGTGCGCCACAGCCGAGACTTTCACCTAAATCGTCGATAATGGTACGAATATAGGTGCCTTTGGAGCAATGAATTTCTAGTTCCACCTCTGTCAGATCCCAGTGGTGTAACTGCAAATCGTATACGTGGATAGAGCGCGCCTTGCGTTCTACCGTAACGCCTTTGCGCGCGTACTCATACAGCGGACGCCCCTGGTGCTTCAGCGCCGAAAACATCGACGGCACCTGGCTGCTTTCGCCGCGGAAGTAGTTCAGCGCCGCCTCTAGCCGCGCCTGGTCCAGCGATACTGGCCGAACGCTGACCGTCTGACCCTCGGCATCGGAGGTATCGGTACGCTCGCCGAACCGAGCGGTCACCCGGTAGCGTTTATCGGCCTCCAGCAGATGCTGGGAAAACTTGGTCGCTTCGCCCAGGCAGACGGGCAGCATGCCGGTCGCTAGCGGATCCAACGCACCGGTATGCCCAGCTCTGTTGGCGAGAAATAGCCGTTTCACCTTTTGCAACAGATCATTGGACGAAAGGCCGAGCGGTTTATCCAGCAAGACGATACCGTCGATATCACGGCCACGGCGACTTGGACGGCTCATCAATCTTCCTTATCCGCTGCTTTCATCGTCCGCCTGACCTGTGCCGCGGCACAGGCGATCGTTTTGTAAGACCTGGCTGACCAGGTTAGCCATCCGCATGCCTTCCACCAGAGAATTATCGTAGGCGAACGTCAGCTCCGGCACTACACGTAAGCGCATGGCTTTTCCCAGCAGGCTACGAATAAAACCCGCCGCATCCTGGAGTGCCTGGACGCCGGTTTTTACCTGTTCGGAGGTATTGTCACTCAAAAAAGTGACGAACACTTTAGCATAAGCCAGATCGCGTGAGACATCAACACCGGACACCGTCGCCATGCCGACGCGAGGATCTTTGATTTCGCGCTGCAGGATGATGGCGATTTCCTTTTGCATCTCCTGCGCGACGCGTTGGGTGCGGCTATATTCTTTGGCCATGGTAAATTCTCCAGACAAGCAGGGGGGCGACGCTCCGCGCCCTCTCTGTTATATGGGCTGATGATAACGCGTTATCAGGAAATGATACGCTGGATCTCGATGGTTTCAAAGACTTCGATCACGTCGCCTGAGCGCACGTCGTTGTAGTTCTTCACACCTATGCCACACTCCATGCCATTACGCACTTCGTTGACGTCATCTTTAAAGCGGCGCAGAGATTCCAGCTCACCTTCGTAGATCACCACGTTTTCACGCAGCACACGGATTTTGTTATGACGCTTCACCACGCCTTCCATCACCATACAGCCGGCGATAGCGCTGAATTTCGGTGAACGGAACACATCACGCACTTCCGCCAGGCCGATGATTTCCTGTTTGTATTCTGGTGCCAGCATGCCGCTCATCGCCTGTTTGACTTCATCGATCAAATCATAGATGACCGAGTAATAGCGCAGATCCAGGTTCTCTGCTTCGATGATGCGGCGAGCGGATGCATCGGCACGCACGTTAAAGCCTAGCAGAATGGCGTTGGAAGCTGCCGCCAGCGTCGCGTCGGTCTCAGTAATACCGCCCACGCCCGCGCCGACAATCCTTACCTTCACCTCGTCTCTGGACAAATTCTCCAGCGCGTCGATGATGGCTTCGGTGGAACCCTGTACGTCAGACTTTAGCATGATGTTCAGCTCAGATACTTCACCTTCGGTCATATTAGCGAACATGTTTTCCAGGTTGGACTTCTGTTGGCGCGCCAGTTTGACTTCGCGGAACTTACCTTGACGATACAGTGCAACTTCACGAGCTTTCTTCTCGTCGCGCACCACCATCGCTTCATCACCGGCGGCCGGCACCCCGGACAGACCAAGGATCTCGACCGGTATCGACGGGCCGGCAGAAGTCACATCAAGGCCTACTTCATCGAGCATGGCGCGCACGCGGCCGTACTCAAAACCGCATAGGACAACGTCACCCCGATTCAGGGTACCTTCACGTACCAGCACGGTCGCGACCGGGCCACGGCCCTTGTCCAGGAAGGATTCGATGACGATACCGCTGGCCATGCCGTTGCGGATCGCTTTCAGCTCCAGAACTTCTGCCTGTAGTAAGATGGCGTCCAGCAGTTCGTCAATACCCTCGCCAGATTTAGCGGAAACATGCACGAACTGGCTTTCACCGCCCCACTCTTCTGGAATGACATCGTATTTGGTCAGTTCATTCTTTACCCGATCCGGATCTGCTTCCAGCTTATCGATCTTGTTAACCGCTACCACTACCGGTACTTTGGCCGCTTTGGCATGCTGGATAGCTTCGATAGTCTGCGGCATCACGCCGTCATCGGCAGCCACCACCAGCACCACGATATCCGTCGCCTGCGCACCGCGGGCGCGCATTGCGGTAAAAGCCGCATGCCCTGGGGTATCAAGGAAGGTTATCATGCCGTTATCGGTTTCCACATGATAGGCGCCGATATGCTGGGTAATGCCTCCGGCCTCGCCTGCTGCCACCTTGGTAGAGCGGATATAGTCCAGGAGCGAGGTTTTACCGTGGTCGACGTGGCCCATGATTGTCACTACCGGTGCGCGGGATTCCGCGGTGGCGGAGCTTCCAGTATCGCGATCGGACATCACCGACTCTTCCAGCTCGTTCTCACGGCGCAAAACTACCTTGTGGCCCATCTCTTCCGCCACCAGTTGCGCGGTTTCCTGATCGATCACCTGGTTGATGGTCGCCATAGCGCCCATCTTCATCATTGCTTTAATGACTTGAGAGCCTTTCACCGCCATTTTGTTGGCCAATTCCGCTACGGTGATGGTTTCGCCGATGATCACATTACGGTTCACCGCTTGTGCTGGTTTGTTAAAGCCCTGCATTAAGGTGCTAGGTTTACGCTTGCTCTTGCTGCCACGACCCACGGCGCGAGCTTCTTCGCGATCAGCCTTTGATTCAGACAAACGGCTGGTCTTCTTCTGCTTAGTAGTTTTACCACCTCGGGCGCGGCTGCGACGATCACCTTCCACTTTACGATCGTTTTCATCTTCAGCTTCCCGGGCGTGATGGGAGGTCGTGACGTGGTAATCGGTGATATCTTCCTCCGCTGGCTCAGGCGCGTTATCCCAGGTACCGCCGCGTTCTTCGGCTATACGACGCACTTCTTCCACGACCTGGCGAGCCTTTTCTTCGACTTTGCGACGCATTTCCTCTTCTGCTTTGCGTCTTAGCTCCGCGGATTTGGCTTCACGGCGAGCTTTTTCAGCCGCCTGTGGTGACTTGGTCATAGTGTTGGTCTGCTGGTTAGTCAATTTATCACTTTCCGCTGCCATACGTTTCGCTTGTTCATCGGTCTCACGCTTGGCCTTCTCTTCGGCCACGCGTTTTGCCTTTTCTTCGGCGTCACGTTGGGCTTGCTGCTGAGCCAGCACTTCCGCTTCGTGACGGGCCTGTTCTTCCGCTTCAGCCCGCTCTTGCGCCTGTAGATCGCGTTGCACATAGGTGCACTTCTTGCGCACTTCGATTTGCACCGACTTACTTTTACCTCCGGTGCTGGGAATATTCAAGGTGCTGCGCGTTTTGCGCTGCAAAGTTAATTTATTGGGCGGCGCTCCGCGATCGCGGTTCAGGTAAGCCAGTAAGGTTTCTTTTTCCTGCTGGGTCACAGAATCTACTGCGGTTTTATCAATACCTGCATCAGCAAATTGCTGTACCAGGCGATCGACCGAAGTCTGTATTTCTGCGGCGAGCGATCTTATAGTTACATCTGTCATGCTGTTCCTTTCCTGCTACAGTTTATTACGCGTTGTCGCCAAACCAGCAAATATTGCGCGCGGCCATAATCAGCTCGCCGGCTTTTTCACTACCCAGCCCTTCAATATCTGATAGGTCGTCGACACCCTGTTCGGCAAGATCTTCCAGCCTACAAATACCACGCGCTGCCAGCTTGAACGCCATGTCGTGCTCAAGTTCAGGAAGACCCAACAGGTCTTCATCCGGTACGCCCACGCCGCGATTCTCTTCCTGTGCTAGGGCAATCGTGGTCAGCGCATTCTTCGCCCGTTCACGCAGCGCTTCCACCGTTTCTTCATCGAGCCCTTCAATTTCCAGCAGTTCATTTATCGGTACGTAGGCCAGTTCCTCAAGAGAGGAGAAACCTTCCTCCACCAATACCGTAGCGAACTCTTCATCGATATACAGATTGCGGGTAAAGGTATCTATGGTCGCATGGTCTTCAGCCTGATGTTTTGCTTGCAGATCCTCTACCGTCATTACGTTCAGCTCCCAGCCGCTAAGCTGAGAAGCCAGCCGGACGTTTTGTCCGTTGCGGCCGATAGACTGGGCAAGATTGCCTGCTTCTACCGCGATATCCATGGTGTGTTTGTCCTCGTCCACCACGATGGAAGAGACATCGGCAGGGGCCATGGCGTTAATAACGAACTGGGCTGGGTTGTCATCCCATAGCACGATATCGATGCGTTCACCGCCCAATTCGCTGGACACAGCCTGGACGCGGGCGCCGCGCATGCCAACGCAGGCGCCGACAGGATCAATACGTTTGTCATTGGTCTTCACTGCGATTTTCGCCCGTGAGCCAGGATCGCGTGCGGTAGCCTTGATTTCAATCACTTCTTCGCCGATTTCTGGCACTTCAATGCGGAATAGCTCTACCAGCATCTCCGGCCGCGACCGGCTGACAAACAGCTGCGCCCCGCGGGCTTCCGGACGCACAGAATATAATACGCCGCGAATACGGTCGCCGGGACGGAAGTTTTCACGCGGCAGCATATCTTCGCGGCCGATCACCGCTTCGGCATTGCTGCCCAAATCCAGACTGATACTGTCCCGGTTAACTTTTTTCACCACGCCGGTAACTATCTCACCTTCATGACTTCGGAACTGATCGACCACCATCGCTCGCTCGGCTTCACGCACTTTTTGGACGATAACTTGCTTGGCGGTCTGGGTAGTAATACGATCAAACACCACCGATTCAATTTTATCTTCGATGTAGTCACCAAGCTGTGCTTCAGGGTCGTCAAGCTGTGCTGCATCCAGGGTGATTTCACGGGTGGGCTGGGTCACTTCATCCACGATGAGCCAACGGCGAAAGGTATCGAAATACCCTGACTTACGGTTGATGTTGACGCGAACTTCGATTTCCTGTTCGTATTTTTTCTTCGTTGCCGTGGCCAGTGCCGTCTCTAGCGCCTCGAAAATCTTTTCTCGAGGGACGGCTTTCTCGTTGGACACTGCCTCAACAACAGCCAGAATTTCTTTATTCATCCTAGTTGCCTCAGTAAAACGTTAAAAGCGGGGTACCAGGTTCGCTTTCTGGATATTGTTCAAAGCGAACACTTCATCTTTTCCTTCCACCATCACGGTGATTATGTCACCATCAACCGCTTTGATGATCCCCTGCCATTTACGGCGATTTTTCACCGCGATATGGAGTGCTACGCTGACGTAGCTACCGGTAAATTGGCGATAATGTGCGGCGGTAAACAGCGGACGGTCCAGGCCCGGTGATGAGACTTCAAGGCTATAGTCCACGGAGATAAGGTCTTCGACGTCCAGTACTGCGCTGATCTGGTGGCTTACATCAGCACAATCATCAATGGTGATGCCCTCGTCACTATCGATATAAATGCGCAGCGTCGACTTGCGGCCACGAATAAATTTAATAACTACTAGCTCGAATCCCAGGGCTTCCACGGGTGCCTTGATCATCTCTGTCAATTTTTGTTCCAATGTGGACAAAGCTACCCCCATGACATAAAAAAAGGGCTTATTAGCCCGGTATTACTGCAGTGAAATAACAAAAAGCCCCGAAAATCCGGGGCGCTAAGTGACTGGACCCTGTAAACAGCAGGCGGGTTTGAAACCATTCCAGAAGAATCATTTTTCGAAACTCCTGTGAGGATAAACACAACGCCTACAAAACAGCATATTTGAAAAAGTGCTCTAAGGGAATGTGGTTGCGGGGGCCGGATTTGAACCGACGACCTTCGGGTTATGAGCCCGACGAGCTACCATACTGCTCCACCCCGCGTATGAAAACACTGTAAATACTACGCTGGTAACCCTGAAAAAGCAAGTTATCTCTAGGGATTGGTACCGAGGACGGGACTTGAACCCGTAAGCCCAATCGGGCACTACCACCTCAAGGTAGAGTGTCTACCAATTCCACCACCTCGGCACTTTCTATCGGCCCTCACACCGCTGTTTCATTACCCTAGCATGGCAATGCTTAACGCTTACTGTGGAATATTGTTACCCGGTTTTGCCGGCGCTCCGACTAGTGCCTTATCCGCCTGCTGAGCCTGGCTCAAATTATCCCACTGGGTGCCTTTGTTGATCATGATTGTGCTCAGATTGCCTAGCACCAGGCTGAGAACGAAAAACAGCGCCGCCAGCATGGCCGTCATACAGGTCATGAAGTTACCGGAACCGCTTGAACCGAACAGGGTGCCAGAGGCACCTGCACCGAACGAGACTCCCATATCAGCACCTTTACCTTGTTGCAGCATGATCAGCGCAACTAGGCTGACTGCTACCAATAGGAATATAACTAACAGAATTTGGTACATAATCTTTCAGTATCCTCATAGCTACCACTACACTTTAAGCTGTTGCAACCCACAACATGGCACCTAGCTTCACCGACTAAAGCGGGTATGAATATTAACCAAGGCACCTCTTACGTGCAAGGGTATTTTACGGCTGGCTGACCGTTTTCGAAAAAAATGCCAATAGCGTTCGCTACTTAGACGTCGGTGCTAGTCTATAGGATAGGGCCTGCGTTAAAGCCGCAGCGGGCGCTGATGCCTTGCTTAATGACGGTGAAAACCGCCGCCTTTCGCAGGCCAGCCGCCAGCGTTGCGTCACCACGTATGTCCCAGACTGCAGCATTAATCGCATCAACACTAAAAAATCTTACGCACCAGCTTGCGGCTTTCACGGCATCCCCGCATCAGAAACCCTGTGTCTTAGACCGCAGCTTTCACGGCATCCGCAATCTTGTGTGCCAGCCGGCTGATCTGCTCGGTATCATCTCCTTCCACCATGACGCGAATCATGGGCTCGGTACCCGACTTGCGCAACAGCACCCGCCCACGCCCGGCCAGCTTCTGCTCCACCTCAGATGTG
>NZ_LECR01000010.1:8575-9874 GCF_001602625.1 Sodalis-like endosymbiont of Proechinophthirus fluctus | reverse complement strand
GCACGCCGCTACATAGGTCATGTAAGTTCATGTGATTGCCGACCATCGCCGACAACACTTGTAGCCCGGCTATAATGCCGTCGCCAGTGGTGGTCTTGTCCAGCAAGATTACATGGCCAGAGTTCTCCGCGCCAATACGCCAGCCCTTTTCCTGCATTTTTTCTAGCACATAGCGGTCGCCCACGCGGGCTCGCACGAACGGCACCCCCAATTGCTTAAGTGCCAGCTCTAGGCCCATATTGCTCATCAGAGTGCCGACCACACCGCCAGATAACTGGCCTTGACGCAATTTTTCCCGCACGATGACATACAAGATCTGATCGCCATCCACTCTCTGCCCAAGATGATCCACCATGATCACCCGATCGCCATCACCGTCATAGGCGATGCCCAAATCGGCTTTTTCTGCCAGCACCCGGCTTTGCAACAGACGTACATCGGCGGCGCCGCATTCCTGGTTGATGTTCATACCGTCCGGCTGGCAGCCGAAGGTCACCACCGTCGCGCTGAGTTCGCTCAGCACGCTGGGGGCGATATGATAGGTCGCGCCGTTGGCGCAATCAACGACTATTTTCAATCCCTTGAGATTCAGATCGGCCGGGAAAGTCCCTTTGCAAAACTCGATATAGCGCCCGGCTGCATCGACGATCCGGCTGGCTTTGCCCAGCTCGGCCGATTCGACGCAGGTTAATGGCTTGACTAGTTCAGCTTCGATAGCCTCTTCCACCTCGTCGGGCAGTTTCGTACCTTCGATGGAAAAAAACTTAATTCCGTTATCGTAGAACGGATTATGGGAGGCGGAAATGACAATACCCGCCTCAGCGCGAAAGGTGCGGGTCAAATAGGCGATAGCTGGCGTCGGCATAGGACCAGTAAAGGAAGCAGACAGGCCAGCCGCGGCCAGCCCCGCTTCCAGCGCCGACTCCAGCATATAGCCGGAGATACGGGTATCTTTGCCTATGATGATTTTACGAGAGCCGTGGCGCGCCAGCACCTTACCGGCGGCCCACCCCAGCTTAAGGACAAAATCCGGCGTAACGGGGGAATCACCGACCTTGCCACGGATACCGTCTGTGCCAAAATATTTATGATTACTCATTGAAAATAGGTTTCCTTCGCTGAAAGCGTGGCTTTCACCACGCACATTGCTTCCACGGTTTGCCTGACGTCATGGACCCGGATAATCTTCGCCCCCTGCAGCGCGGCAATGACCGCGCAGGCAACGCTGCCCGTAACCCGCTTTTCTGGCAGAAGATCCAATAGTTGACCTATCATCGATTTGCGCGACATCCCCACCAG
>NZ_LECR01000010.1:8138-8560 GCF_001602625.1 Sodalis-like endosymbiont of Proechinophthirus fluctus | reverse complement strand
GGCCGAGACGATGAAAATCTCCCAGCTGGGCCAACAATTGATAATTATGCTCCAACGTCTTGCCGAAGCCGAAGCCAGGATCGAGCAACAGACGATTTTTATTGATGCCGGCTGCTTCACAGCGCTCAATCTGCCTCACAAAATACGCTTCTATCTCCGCTAATACATTCGCATAGTGCGGCGCCTGCTGCATGGTGCTCGGATCGCCCTGCATATGCATCAGACAGACGGGCAGTTGGCTTGCAGCTGCGACCGCCAGGGCTCCCGGTTCGCTGAGCGATCGGACATCGTTGATCATATGGGCGCCAGCCGCTGCACTTTCATGCATAACCAGAGCCTTGGAGGTATTCACTGAAATAAAGGTGTCGAAGCGCTGCGCCAGCGCCACTAGCACCGGTACCACCCGTGCTGCTTCCTCTTCT
>NZ_LECR01000010.1:1847-8099 GCF_001602625.1 Sodalis-like endosymbiont of Proechinophthirus fluctus | reverse complement strand
CCGATATCGATAATGGCCGCGCCGGCATTCAACATCGCCGCAGCGTGGTCGATAGCGGCGGCCAAATGCTGGTATTTTCCGCCGTCAAAGAATGAGTCCGGGGTTACGTTGAGGATCCCCATGACGCGTGGAACGGAAAGGCTAAGGGTACGTTCTCGAGCTATAAGCTGCATAACGACGGTTTCCTTGTTTTGTGCAAACTCTAAGGCCGTTATCTTAGAGTTTCCCGCGCAAAAAAGACCTAGCGCGTCGTATAACACAGGGCTGTCGGTAGTACCGTGCCTGGCTATTGTCACCGACGCAAAATGGGACTATTAGCGGTTGCCGAACTGCTCCGACATGGTATTGCCGGGATTTAGTGTGCACGGTTCATCCACCGATGCCGGAGCGCTGTGCGCGCCGGCGTCGCCGCTATTGTCGGAGACGGTATCGTCCCAGCCTGCGGGCGGGCGGACCGCCTTGCGGCCCATCAGATCGTCTATCTGCGGCGAATCGATGGTTTCATATTTCATCAGCGCATCCTTCATAGTATGCAGGATATCCATATTTTCCATCAGCAGCGTGCGTGCGCGGACATAATTTCGCTCAATTAGCGACTTCACTTCCTGATCTATGATGCGCGCCGTTTCATCAGACATATGCTTCGCTTTGGCCACCGAGCGGCCGAGGAATACTTCACTCTCTTCCTCCGCATACAGCAGCGGGCCAAGCTTCTCTGAGAAGCCCCACTGGGTCACCATATTGCGGGCAATCGAGGTCGCCACTTTAATATCGTTAGATGCCCCAGTAGACACTTTCGCCGGACCGTAAATGATCTCCTCTGCTAGCCGGCCGCCGTACAGAGTAGAGATCTGGCTTTCCAGCTTCTGTCGGCTAGTGCTGATAGCATCCCCTTCCGGCAGGAAGAAAGTCACCCCTAGGGCACGGCCGCGCGGGATAATCGTAACTTTATGCACCGGATCATGCTCCGGCACCAGGCGGCCAATGATCGCATGGCCTGCTTCGTGGTAAGCAGTCGACTCTTTCTGCGCTTCAGTCATCACCATGGAACGGCGCTCGGCGCCCATCATGATTTTGTCCTTGGCCTTCTCAAATTCCACCATAGACACCACGCGCTTACTGCCACGGGCCGCGAATAGCGCCGCTTCGTTCACCAGATTGGCTAAATCGGCGCCCGAGAAGCCGGGCGTACCGCGCGCAATAACCGACGCATCCATGTCAGGCGCCAGCGGGACGCGGCGCATGTGGACTTTCAAAATCTGTTCGCGACCGCGGACATCGGGCAGGCCCACCACTACCTGACGGTCGAAACGGCCCGGGCGCAGTAGCGCAGGGTCTAACACGTCGGGGCGGTTGGTCGCGGCGATGACGATAATACCTTCATTCCCTTCAAAGCCATCCATTTCCACAAGCATCTGGTTCAGAGTCTGCTCGCGCTCATCATGACCACCGCCGAGACCGGCGCCACGCTGACGCCCGACGGCGTCAATCTCATCGATAAAGATGATGCACGGCGCTGCTTTTTTCGCCTGCTCGAACA
This sequence comes from Sodalis-like endosymbiont of Proechinophthirus fluctus, assembly GCF_001602625.1. Taxonomy (GTDB): domain Bacteria; phylum Pseudomonadota; class Gammaproteobacteria; order Enterobacterales; family Enterobacteriaceae. Next base: position 6,559 of record NZ_LECR01000010.1, on the reverse strand, counting down.
TGTCGCGCACGCGGGAGGCGCCCACACCGACGAACATTTCCACGAAATCAGAACCAGAAATAGTGAAGAAAGGAACCTTAGCTTCCCCCGCGATGGCTTTGGCTAGCAGCGTCTTACCAGTCCCTGGTGGCCCCACCATCAGCACACCTTTCGGAATCTTGCCGCCGAGATTTTGGAAACGGCTCGGCTCGCGCAGATAATCTACCAGCTCGCTGACCTCTTCCTTCGCTTCATCGCAACCTGCAACATCGGCGAATGTCGTTTTAATCTGGTCTTCTGTCAGCATCCGTGCCTTGCTTTTTCCGAACGACAAGGCACCTTTACCGCCGCCCTGCATTTGACGCATGAAGAAGATCCAGACTCCAATTAGCAATAGCATCGGGAACCAGGAGATAAAGATGGACGCTAGCAGGCTGGGCTCTTCCGGAGGCTCGCCCACGACTTTGACGTTTTTGGTCAAAAGAATATCGAGCAGCTTGGGATCGTTGACCGGGATATATGTAGTGTAACGGTTACTGTCTTTTTTAGTAACGGTGATTTCACGACCGTTAATACACGCTTCCCTAACCTGATCTTGATTCAATTCGGACATAAAGGTGGAGTAATCCACTTTACGCCCATTGGACTCGCTGGGCCTGAAGCTCTGGAATACCGACATCAGCACAACTGCGATAACTAGCCAGAGAATAAGGTTCTTCGCCATGTCACTCAAGGGATTAGCCTCATATTACAACGGTGTTAACAATTAGCGTAGGGTACTATACTTTGCGCCCTGCCGCCACAATGTACACTTCTCGGGAGCGGGCCCGGGAAGCATCTGGCTTACGGATTTTTACCTTCGTAAACAAGGAGCGTATTTCCCGCAGGTACTCATCGAAACCTTCTCCCTGAAACACTTTAACTAGGAAACTCCCACCTGGTGCCAGTACGTCCCGGCACATATCGAGCGCCAGCTCCACGAGATACATGGACTTGGGAATATCGACCGCTGGGGTACTGCTCATATTGGGCGCCATATCGGACAGTACCACCTGCACCTTCTGCTCACCTAAGCGTTCAAACAGGGCCTGCAGCACCGGGGGGTCACGGAAATCCCCCTGTAGAAAGTCGACGCCCACCATTGGATCCATAGGCAGGATATCACAGGCGATGACACGCCCTTTGTCGCCGATTTGCGTGGCGACGTATTGCGACCAGCCGCCGGGCGCCGCACCCAGATCCACCACAATCATCCCCTGGCGAAATATCTTGTCTCTCTGCTGTATTTCATCAAGTTTAAACCAGGCACGGGAACGGAGTCCTTTTTTTTGTGCCTGTTGAACATATTTATCGCTAAAGTGTTTCTGCAGCCAGCGGCTGGAGCTTGCAGAACGCTTTTTGGTCACCATCTTATTTTCCATTCATCTTGTAAAGGGTTCAGAGTGCAGCGGTGGAAAGATTTGGTCATCACGGATGCCGATGTCGGCGATATCGATATGTATGAGATAGCGGTAGAATATGCCGCTTTCAATCCCAACCTAAGTAAAAAACTCAGATAAATATAAAAAATAATTAAAAACAGTGTGTTAAATAGCTGTTCTATTCGCTGAATCCTGCTGTTATGCCGGGAAAGAATGACTTGACAGCAGGCGTGCTCGTCGAAATCAAACAGGCGCTGGAACATCATGAGCTTATCAAGGTGATAATTGCCGCGGAATAGCACGAAACCAAAACGCTTATCGCCGATGCCATCGTTCGTGAAATCTTCGCCAACAAGCTACAGGTTATTGGCAATATTCTGGTGCTGTATCGACCTATTGCAGAGTGGAAAACTACGCTGACCATCTAACATCATCTTTTCTGATGGGAAGATGCCACTCTCCGACCCACAGCAAAAAGCAACCCGCGGCCTTTTGCTTTTCTTTACAAAGCCAATGGTAGTGGCCCGCGGGATGGGGAAATAAGTGGACATAAGCCAGCTGCGGCGCTACCCGGCCCGGACGCTTACAGATATTCTACCTTGAGGATCTCGTACTCCACCTCGCCGCCAGGGGTTTTGATGACGACGATATCCCCTTCTTCCTTGCCCACAAGACCACGGGCAATGGGAGAATTAATGGAAATAAGGTTTTTCTTGAAATCAGCCTCATCATCACCGACGATGCGATACGTTTGCTTCTCTTCACTATCCAGGTTCTCTACGCTGACCGTAGCGCCGAAAATAACCCGGCCGCTCGGGGCCAACTTAGTCACATCGATCACCTGCGCATTGGACAGTTTGGCTTCTATTTCCTGGATACGGCCTTCGCAAAAACCCTGTTGTTCTCTCGCAGCATGATACTCGGCGTTTTCTTTTAAATCGCCGTGCTCGCGGGCTTCGGCGATAGACCGGATAATTTCGTGGCGGCGGACGCTTCGAAGATATTCGAGCTCTTCACGCAGTTTTTCAGCGCCACGCAAGGTCATCGGAATCTGGTTCATAATTGTACCTCTATATAAATTCTTCCTGCTAAAATAATTGCCGTACTGGCATGGCAGGTGCTGGCGCGACACGCGTTTAGCACACGCCCCTCACCAAGAGCAGAGCAAAAGGAAGCGGCCCCGGAATTGCTTCCCAGGCCGACCAGCCTCAGTTTTGCATTTTGATGCGTATTTTACCGCAGAGTTCGGTGTGGGTCATCGTTTACTTTATCCCTGTTTGCACCGTAGTGTGACAGCACATTACTTTTCCATTGCCAAAAATTATGCGTTTTTACGATTTATCATAGGATTGAACAATGTTTTCATGCTTTCCGCACAGGTGGCGCCGGTTGAAAACTATATGGAATATTTGCCCGACAGCGACAATCTAGCGCTGATAGTGCAAAAGGTGGGGGGCCAGTGCAGCCCCGCAAGCCTGTATTGATTATCACAGTCAGCAGATGGCCTTACTCGCTAGCACTATGAATCTGTTCACCGCGCTGGCGGCGCTATTGCAGCTGGGCCTGGACTATCACTTTACTACCACCCTCGAAGCGGCCAACGTGCCGGTCGTCAGTGTGCTGCACGGCAACCTTGACCACGCGCTTCTCCAGCGATCCCATATTTACCCAACAGCGCTTACGTAAGTAGTATGGTAGCCGAACTGTGCAAGTAGGACATCAAACAAATCACCGGCGACCTGATTATCGATACCTCGGTGTTTACCAGTCATGACAAAGCTCCCGGCTGGCCCTGGAACGATCTGACGCAATGCTTTAGTACACCGCTGGGTACGACCATTGTCGATCGCAGCTGTTTCTCGGTGTCTCCCTACAGCACCCGGATGATTGGGAAGCGAGCGTTTATTCGCGTCACCTCTTATTACCTGGTGCATATGTTCATTGCCCGGTGCATATGTTCAGATAGGTAAGCACCCTGGCCCGAGACGACAGCGCTGCGCAATATTGCGAGCTGGACGTGGTGCTGGGAGAGAGCTTAACTACTTTACCCTCACCGATTATATGACGCAGCGCGCCGAACCGTTATCGCTGGTGTTCGCCATTCAGGACGAATTACAGCTGGCGGATATCACTCTGAACGGCACACTTTTGCGCTATACATAGCCCAGCTCTCCGGGACACATTTTTGCGCAATCCTCTTCCGCATCCGCACGGCTACATTATTTACTGCATATTTATACTGAAAAAATCAGACAATATGATTACAGATACAGTGTTTCGCATGATTAGGCTACGAACGTTTCAAAGCGCCTGGGTACCCCCCGGCGAGCGCTCGGATTCGGTGCACCAGATCCTACGTCAGTAGGCGGGCATTTATATGGGCAACAGCAGTATCCAGGTGTACGGTTCCGGTCTGTGTCGCGCCATAATTTGATTTCCCGCGTTACCATGATGCAGGTGTTGCAATACGATCAGATGCTGGACTTTATTTCCATGCTGCTGGTGGGTTATAGCGGCACGATCATGTACCGCATGCGCATGGATTGCACGAGCCAGGAGTCGACGGCAAAGTGTCAGCGAAAACTGACTCTTGACAGGGTGTCTACAACCTAGAGGGGTTTATTACCACCGCTAGAGAATCAAAGCGCGCCGCGTGTCCGCTGGTGTGTTTCAATAGCCGGTTATAATAAAGATATTTATCTAAATGAATTAGCCGTTTCGTGCCACCCGATCGAGACACATGCCGACCGGACCGACACCATTACTGCGCTACAAGCGGTGGCTGGCGATGATTTTTTCAAACAACTAGGTGCTAGTTACCGTAAGCCATAGTCTACGCCGATTGAAGAGGCACGGGCGCATAGATAGCCTCCGCCACACAGAGCGTGACGGCAACGCCGAACGCGGATAAGATGACGGACGGACCAGCGGCAGGCAATGCGGCTTTTATCTGCTCGCCCTTAACGATAGCGGTGGACGCGTTCACGGCATAGAGCGGACGCGCTTACCACATCGCGGCAGACACCGCCGTAGCCGGCGCCGTGACCTCCTGCGTGCCCGACAATCCGAATACGGTGGTCACTGTGCTATTTGCTCGGCAAGACCGTCCTCTTCTAAACCCAGCCGAAGGCGGTACCTATCGCCAGAAGCGTATTACTCATACTCGCGATACCCGTTCATAATCCACCGATAAGATCACCAAATTACTCAGGGTTTCGTTTGAAGACTTGACATCTCTCAAGGCAATAAGGTCTCCAGGCGCTAAACCGGGGTCTCTCTGCTACCTAGCGCCGAGATGTGACGCTGGCTGCT
>NZ_LECR01000010.1:0-1736 GCF_001602625.1 Sodalis-like endosymbiont of Proechinophthirus fluctus | reverse complement strand
CCTGACCCCGACCCTCGCCGATAAGTGTAGTATCCGTGCGTGCATGCGTCAGGCCCGTAACCGTTGATGCCGATCGCTGCGGGAATTAACTCTCGAGTCAGGTCGGCAGTGAAGAGCAGCATGAGAGTGTCCGCTTCCGCGCGTGGTCGATTTTAGTGCGGCGTAGCATAGGTTACAGTAAGATGTTTGTTCTAGCTTCTGATATTTTTATGCCATGGCGAGAGTGGTTTTTACCCCGATACTTTTTGCCGGGGGACGGGATAGCCGAGCTCTCGCTGCCTGGCTGACGCGGCCTGTGGGCGGTGGCGTTGCCTAGATTGGTAACCGCACTGTCCGAATGCCTGTCATTATTGGTTTGCGGTGGGTGTTCAGGGTCGGTACGGACCATCACAGCATAGAACGCCGCCAGCGGCTCGATCATTGCGAGCAAACGGTGAGTGGTCTGTGGTGTTCCCGTGCTGGGTGATCACGGCGGTATTAGATTGGTGGGAAGTGTTCAATCCAAATTTCTGTCTTACATCCATCATGGTATTCGGCATAATGACCCCTATTCAGTTCTATTGGGTCGAGGTAATACCTCGCAACGCCGCTCTGGCCTAGGGCGCGTGATAGCGTGATGCTACTAAAATTCAAGCACTACCAGCCACTTCAGGGAGGGTCCCTAAAGGATAACGCACGCCTCATTGATGATATGCACCGCCCATCCATCCTGACGGCAGGGTCATATTAGGATGAATGAAATTCAACAGGCAGCAGGCAATACGACGATGCGTATAGCTTTTCTCTCAGCCTTAGTGACCAAGGCGGCGGCATGAGAAGAGTAGAAGCAGTGACATGATGAAGAAAAGACAGTTTACTCAGAACCGGTTATTTTTAGCAGATTATTCAACGATAGGGCCAAATCTACCATTCTATGTAGGCGACAGGCAAGAGGATTTACCCCCAGATGAATAGCCCGCAATGGAAACATATTACGTCCTTGGAAGATATTCTCCCAACTGCAACGCGCGGTCAGCCAGCAAGATTGCGTCTGGGGAAACTTAGCATAGAAAATAGTCACTTACTGACCTACTATCGCCGACCGTACGACCATTTGACCGGCAGAGGACGAAAAGAGTTAATAACGCTCAGCGCTGATAGAGTGTTTCCATGCCGTCTTCATCGTCCTCATTCCAATCATCATCTAAGTCCTCTTCGTCGGTTTCCGCCTGCATAAGATGATAGCGGTGATAATCATCCCACATGAATTCAACATGTTCCGGCTGTGCCTCATGTACAGATTGCTCCTTAGGATGCTCGTTGATAAATGCCATTACATCCCAGCACAGCGCCTTCACACTGTCGTGATTGGCGGCAGAAATCAGATAGTATTGCGTTTCCCAACCCAATGCCTCGGCGATGGCTTTGGCACGCGCCGCTGTTTCCTCAGTGTCAAGCAGATCCACTTTGTTGAATACCAGCCAACGCGGTTTAGCAGCTAGCTTTTTACTGTATCGTTCCAGCTCAGTGACGATAATGCGGGCGTTTTTGACAGGATCGGGGTCGCCCACCGGTGTCAGATCGATAATATGCAGCAACACCCGGCAACGCTCCAAATGCTTGAGGAAACGAATACCCAAACCAGCGCCGTCGGCCGCGCCCTCGATCAGTCCGGGAATATCCGCCACTACGAAGCTCTGTTCGTTATTCATACGCACCACGCCAAGGCTTGGCACCAGCGTGGTAAACGGATAATC
>NZ_LECR01000045.1:12582-22493 GCF_001602625.1 Sodalis-like endosymbiont of Proechinophthirus fluctus | reverse complement strand
CCCGCCACTACGCGCACGTAGACTGTCCAGGGCACGCCGACTATGTGAAAAACATGATCACCGGCGCGGCTCAGATGGACGGCGCGATCCTGGTCGTTGCCGCCACCGATGGCCCGATGCCGCAGACCCGCGAGCACATCCTGCTGGGTCGCCAGGTTGGCGTACCGTACATTATCGTATTCATGAACAAATGCGATATGGTTGATGATGAAGAGCTACTGGAACTGGTAGAAATGGAAGTACGTGAGCTGCTGTCACAGTACGACTTCCCCGGCGATGATACGCCGGTTATCCGCGGTTCCGCATTGAAAGCGCTGGAAGGTGACGAAGCCTGGACGCAGAAAATCATTGAACTAGCGGAAGCATTGGATAGTTATATTCCGGAACCGGAACGCGCCATCGACAAGCCGTTCCTGCTGCCGATTGAAGACGTATTCTCCATCTCCGGCCGCGGTACCGTGGTCACCGGTCGTGTAGAGCGTGGTATCGTCAAAGTGGGCGAAGAAGTGGAAATCGTCGGTATCAAAAACACTACCAAAACCACCTGCACCGGCGTTGAAATGTTCCGTAAACTGCTGGACGAAGGTCGTGCCGGCGAGAACGTGGGTGTGTTGCTGCGCGGTACCAAGCGTGACGACGTCGAGCGTGGACAAGTTCTAGCCAAGCCAGGCTCGATCAAGCCGCACACCCAATTTGAATCGGAAGTGTATATTCTGAGCAAAGATGAAGGCGGCCGCCACACGCCGTTCTTCAAAGGCTACCGTCCACAGTTCTATTTCCGTACCACTGACGTGACCGGTACTATTGAACTGCCGGAAGGCGTTGAAATGGTAATGCCTGGCGATAACATCAAGATGGTTGTCAAACTGATTGCCCCGATCGCCATGGACGACGGTTTGCGTTTTGCCATTCGCGAAGGTGGCCGTACCGTTGGCGCGGGTGTTGTTGCCAAAATTATCGCTTAAACCGGCAAATACTGACATTTGTCGAATAACCATTCGACGCGGCGTGCGGTTAATGGGCATCGTTTGATGCCCTTTTCTGCGCTGTGACAGAGAATCTATCTTAATCAGCGATTTTAAGTCATGATCATTGGTGAGATGATCTCTTGTTCTGTAGCGTAAAACGTCGAGGTTTTGTTGCTAATTCAGAGCATACTTCGGTTTGGTAGCCTCAATCTTTAACGGGGCTGATGGTTTGTTTGTCTGAATCCTATGTGACAGGTTTTTTATGAGTGCGAATACCGAAGCTCAAGGAAGTAGGCGCGGCCTGGAAGTAGTTAAGTGGTTAGTCGTCGCGATTCTATTGATGATAGCCATCGTCGGTAACTATTTTTACCGTAATTACAACTTACCCCTGCGAGCGCTGGCTGTCGTGCTTATTATTGCTATCGCTGGCGGTGTAGCTATGATGACTGCTAAAGGCAAGTCCACTGTTGCGTTTGCGTATGAAGCGCGTACCGAATTACGTAAGGTGATTTGGCCGACCCGCCAGGAAACGTTACATACCACGTTGATCGTCGCCGCTGTGACTGCCGTGATGTCACTGATTCTGTGGGGACTGGATGGCGTTCTGGTCCTTGTAGTGTCGTTTATTACTGGCTTAAGGTTCTAAGATGTCCGAAGCTCCAAAAAAGCGCTGGTACGTCGTTCAGGCGTTTTCCGGTTTTGAGGGACGCGTAGCACAGTCTCTCAGCGAACACATCAAACTTCATGATATGGAAGAACTGTTTGGCGAAGTGATGGTGCCAACGGAAGAGGTGGTGGAAATTCGCGGCGGCCAGCGTCGTAAAAGCGAACGTAAATTCTTCCCGGGCTACGTCCTGGTGCAGATGGTGATGAATGACACCAGCTGGCATCTGGTGCGAAGCGTACCGCGCGTCATGGGCTTCATCGGCGGCACCTCGGATCGTCCTGCGCCTATCAGCGACAAAGAAGTCGGTGCCATCATGAGCCGCCTGCAGCAAGTCGGCGATAAGCCGCGGCCGAAAACCCTTTTCGAGCCGGGCGAGCTGGTCCGTGTCAACGATGGTCCTTTCGCTGACTTCAACGGCGTGGTAGAAGAGGTGGACTATGAGAAAAGCCGCCTTAAGGTATCGGTGTCGATCTTTAGTCGAGCCACGCCGGTGGAGCTGGATTTCAGTCAGGTTGAGAAAAGCTGAGTCCCGTAATCACATTTTTGCTTGCTCGGGGCGCGAAATTAATCTAAAACTCTGCGCCTTTCTTTTTTATTTTTATGCGTCCTTGAAAACGCGTAAGCGATTTTTTATGGGGAGCCTTAACCGGCGCACTATCACCCATTAGAGGAAATCAATATGGCTAAGAAAGTACAAGCCTATGTCAAACTGCAGGTTGCTGCAGGCATGGCAAACCCGAGTCCGCCGGTAGGTCCGGCTCTGGGTCAGCAGGGCATTAATATCATGGAATTCTGCAACGCTTTCAATGCCAAAACCGAAGGTATTGAAAAAGGGCTGCCGGTTCCGGTAGTTATCACCGTGTATTCCGACCGTTCTTTCATTTTCGTTACTAAGACGCCGCCGGCCTCTGTGCTGCTGAAGAAAGTCGCGGGTATCAAATCCGGTTCCGGTAAACTGAATAAAGGAAAAGTTGGTAAAGTCACCAACGCTCAGGTTCGTGAAATTGCGGAAACCAAAGCGGCTGATATGACCGGTGCCGATATAGAAGCGATGTCCCGCTCCATTGCCGGTACCGCGCGTTCCATGGGCCTGGTAGTGGAGGATTAAGAAATGGCTAAACTGACTAAGCGCATGCGGGTCATCCGCGACAAAGTCGATTTTACCAAACAGTACGACATCAGCGAAGCTGTAGTGCTGCTGAAAGAACTAGCTACAGCCAAGTTCGTCGAAAGCATCGACGTTGCCGTTAATCTGGGCATTGATGCACGTAAATCCGATCAGAATGTCCGTGGTGCCACCGTGCTGCCGCACGGCACGGGCCGCAGCGTTCGCGTTGCAGTTTTCACTCAGGGCTCTAACGCTGAGGCAGCAAAATCCGCCGGTGCGGATCTGGTGGGCATGGATGATCTAGCCGACCAGATCAAAAAAGGTGAGTTAAACTTCGACTTAGTTATCGCTTCTCCAGACGCAATACGTATCGTTAGCCAGCTGGGCCAGATCCTCGGTCCGCGCGGCCTGATGCCGAACCCGAAAGTCGGCACCGTTACCCAGAACGTCGCTGAAGCGGTTAAAAACGCCAAAGCCGGTCAGGTGCGCTATCGCAACGACAAAAACGGCATCATCCACACCACCATCGGTAAAGTGGATTTTGAGTCTGAAAAATTGAAAGAAAACCTAGAAGCTCTGCTGTTTGCGCTGAAAAAAGCTAAGCCAACGCAGGCTAAGGGCGTTTACATCAAAAAAATTAGCCTATCCACCACTATGGGCCCAGGTGTAATAATCGATCAAAGTGGACTGTCCGCGGTGACCGCTTAATTATTGCTTTACGCAGGCGTTGGTTTTGTCTAGAATCTAACGCCCGAAGTTTCGACGGGAGGTTTCCTTTTTGCCACAGGCGCAATGCTAAGATTTTTTTGGTTGGAGCTTGGTCTATCCAAGCCTCCCTCCAAGACCGCAGGTTTGTATCACAGCACTTAATTTTCCTGCGTAAGACGGTGACAGAGCCTGAATAAAATACTCGTTTAATGGATTCTGATCACTGTATATCGACGCTTACCGTTGTTGTGACGGTAAAGTGAGTTTCGGGTTTTCCCCGGTTAAATCCAGGAGCACAAGCTAATGGCATTAAATCTTCAAGACAAACAAGCGATTGTTGCTGAAGTCAGCGAAGTAGCCAAAGGTGCGCTATCTGCCGTTATCGCGGATTCTCGCGGCGTTACAGTAGATAAAATGACTGAACTGCGTAAAGCAGGTCGTGAAGCCGGAGTTTACATGCGCGTTGTTCGCAACACGCTGATGCGCCGCGTAGTTGAAGGCACCTCTTTTGAGTGCCTGAAAGGCACGTTTGTCGGTCCAACCCTAATTGCATTTTCTAACAAGCACCCGGGCGCAGCCGCTCGTTTGTTCAAGGATTTTGCCAAAGATAATGCCAATTTTGAGGTTAAAGCTGCTGTCTTTGAAGGAGAAGTTATCCCGGCATCGCAGATTGATCGCCTGGCAACTCTGCCAACTTACGAAGAAGCAATCGCCCGCCTGATGTCGGCCATGAAAGAAGCCTGTGCGGGCAGACTGGTTCGCACGCTGACCGTACTGCGCGATCAGAAACTGGACGTACTGCGCGATCAGAAAGAGGAGGCATAATCGCCAGCTTTATTCTGAAGCAATTGCAAACATATATGCGCTTTCTGAATTCTAGGAACACTTGTTATGTCTCTCACTAAAGAACAAATTCTAGACGCGGTTGCCGAAATGTCCGTAATGGACGTGGTTGAACTACTCTCTATGATGGAAGAAAAATTCGGCGTTTCTGCTACTACTACCACTACCCCTACTGCTGCCGCGGGCGGTCCGCCGGCTGAAGCCGTAGAAGAAAAAACCGAGTTTGACGTTGTGCTGAGCGCAATCGGCGCGAATAAAGTTGCTGTTATCAAAGCCGTGCGGGGCGCTATCGGTCTTGGCCTGAAAGAAGCGAAAGACCTGGTTGAATCCGCACCTGCCACCCTGAAAGAAGGCGTGAGCAAAGATGACGCTGACGCACTGAAGAAGGCTCTGGATGAAGCGGGTGCTTCTGTTGAGGTTAAATAAGATAACCTTCCAGATTACAGCCTGGATCTTAGGCTGATAGCTGGTGGCTTTTGGGTCACCAGCTTTTTGCGTTTGCTCTGTAGGGAATCAGTGGCATTTCACATCATTTAGCTGCTGGTTAGCCACAATGTTTTTTCTATCGACGACTTAACATACTGTATTGCCTGCCTAACTTCCCTGATTTAGCAAAGTGCAGCGAAATGATTTAAGAGTAATAGAAACAGGTATTGCGGAGAGGATAGTAAACCTCCGAACACGAAAATGGTGTTGCATGTACTGTCCTAGTAGGGCAGCGGACAGAGTGGGTCGACTTGTCAGCGAGCTGAGGAACCCTATGGTTTATTCCTATACCGAAAAAAAACGCATTCGTAAGGACTTCGGAAAACGTCCGCAGGTTTTGGATGTTCCCTATCTCCTATCCATCCAGCTTGACTCGTTTCAGAAGTTCATCGAGCAAGATCCGGAAGGTCAGTACGGTCTGGAAGCAGCTTTCCGTTCCGTATTCCCTATACAAAGCTACAGCGGTAACTCTGAACTGCAATATGTCAGTTACCGTCTGGGTGAGTCTGTTTTTGACGTCAAAGAGTGCCAGATCCGTGGGGTAACGTTTTCCGCACCGCTGCGCGTGAGGCTGCGTCTTATCATTTATGAGCGCGAAGCGCCGGAAGGCACAGTAAAAGACATCAAGGAGCAGGAAGTCTATATGGGCGAAATCCCGCTCATGACCGACAATGGTACCTTTGTCATCAACGGTACCGAACGTGTTATCGTTTCCCAGCTGCACCGTAGTCCCGGCGTATTTTTTGACAGCGATAAGGGTAAGACGCACTCCTCTGGTAAGGTGCTATATAACGCACGCATTATTCCTTACCGCGGATCCTGGTTGGATTTCGAGTTCGATCCGAAAGATAATTTGTTCGTCCGTATCGATCGCCGCCGCAAATTGCCGGCGACCATCATTCTGCGCGCGCTAAACTACAGCACCGGCCAGATCCTGGATACGTTCTTCGACAAAGTAGTTTACGAAATTCACGACAAAAAACTGCAGATGGAACTTATTCCCGAGCGCTTGCGTGGTGAAACCGCCTCGTTTGATATCGAGGCCAACGGCACCGTTTATGTCGAAAAAGGCCGCCGCATCACCGCGCGTCATATTCGTCAGATGGAAAAAGACGGTGTTGCGCAGATCGAAGTCCCTGTCGAATACATTATCGGCAAGGTGGTAGCAAAAGATTATATTGATGAAAAAACTGGCGAAATCATTGTTCCCTCCAATATGGAACTGACGCTGGACCTGCTGGCCAAGCTGAGCCAGGCGGGGTACAAGCGTGTTGAAACACTGTTCACCAACGACCTGGACCACGGCGCCTATATTTCCGAGACTCTGCGTGTCGATCCGACTGGCGATCGCCTGAGTGCGTTGGTGGAAATCTACCGCATGATGCGCCCCGGTGAGCCGCCGACCCGCGAAGCCGCTGAGAACCTGTTTGAAAATCTGTTCTTTTCGGAGGAACGTTACGATCTGTCCGCGGTAGGCAGGATGAAATTTAACCGTTCTCTGCTACGGGAAGAGATCGAAGGCTCCGGTATCCTGAGCAAAGACGACATCATTGATGTGATGAAGAAGCTCATCGGTATCCGTAACGGTAAAGGCGAAGTGGACGATATTGACCACTTGGGCAATCGCCGTATCCGTTCGGTGGGAGAAATGGCGGAAAACCAGTTCCGCGTTGGTCTGGTGCGTGTGGAGCGCGCGGTGAAAGAACGTCTGTCTTTAGGCGATCTGGATACTCTGATGCCGCAGGACATGATAAACGCCAAACCGATATCGGCAGCGGTGAAAGAGTTTTTCGGCTCCAGTCAGCTGTCGCAGTTCATGGATCAGAATAACCCGCTGTCAGAAATTACCCACAAGCGCCGTATCTCCGCGCTAGGCCCGGGCGGTCTGACTCGCGAGCGCGCGGGCTTTGAGGTGCGAGACGTGCATCCTACTCACTACGGGCGTGTGTGCCCCATCGAAACCCCAGAAGGGCCGAACATTGGTCTTATCAACTCTCTGTCCGTGTATGCTCAGACCAACGAGTATGGTTTCCTGGAAACGCCATATCGCCGCGTGCTGGACGGTGTAGTCACCGACGAAATCCATTATCTATCGGCGATTGAGGAAGGTAACTTCGTGATCGCACAGGCCAACACCAACCTCGGCGAAGACGGTCGTTTCGTTGATGATCTGGTGACCTGCCGCAATAAGGGCGAATCGAGCCTGTTCAGCCGCGATCAGGTTGACTATATGGACGTCTCCACCCAGCAGGTGGTGTCGGTCGGCGCCTCGCTAATTCCGTTCCTGGAGCACGACGACGCTAACCGCGCCTTGATGGGTGCGAACATGCAGCGTCAGGCAGTGCCTACTTTGCGTACCGATAAGCCGCTGGTAGGCACCGGTATGGAGCGTGCGGTTGCCGTTGATTCTGGTGTGACCGTCGTGGCAAAACGCGGTGGAATAGTGCAGTACGTGGACGCCTCCCGTATAGTGATTAATGTCAATCCGGATGAAATGTATCCGGGCGAAGCGGGCATTGATATCTACAACCTGACCAAATACATCCGTTCCAACCAGAATACCTGTATTAGCCAGACACCTTGCGTTTCTCTGGGTGAGCTGGTTGAGCGTGGCAACGTGTTAGCCGACGGTCCGTCCACTGATTTGGGTGAACTGGCGCTGGGTCAGAATATGCGTATCGCGTTTATGCCTTGGAATGGCTATAACTTTGAAGACTCCATGTTGGTCTCCGAACGCGTGGTGCAGGAAGATCGTTTCACTACCATCCATATTCAGGAACTGGCGTGCGTGTCCCGAGACACCAAACTGGGGCCCGAGGAAATTACTGCCGACATCCCGAACGTGGGTGAAGCCGCACTCTCTAAACTGGATGAATCTGGTATCGTCTATATCGGCGCGGAGGTGACCGGCGGCGATATTCTGGTAGGTAAGGTTACGCCGAAAGGGGAAACTCAGCTGACGCCGGAAGAGAAACTACTGCGCGCTATCTTCGGTGAAAAAGCCTCTGACGTGAAAGACTCGTCTCTGCGCGTACCGAACGGCGTTTCCGGTACCGTTATCGATGTTCAGGTATTTACCCGTGACGGCGTGGAAAAAGATAAGCGCGCGCTGGAAATCGAGGAAATGCAGCTTAAGCAGGCCAAAAAGGACCTGACCGAAGAACTACAGATCTTTGAAGCCGGTCTGTTTGCCCGTATTCGCGACGTGCTGCTCTCTGACGGCATCGAAACGGAGAAACTGGATAAGCTGATCCGCGAGCGCTGGCTGGAACTAGGCCTGGTAAACGAAGAGAAGCAGAATCAGCTTGAACAGCTGGCCGAGCAATACGATGAGCTTAAGCATGAGTTCGAGAAGAAGCTGGAAGCTAAGCGCCGTAAAATTACCCAGGGCGATGATCTAGCTCCAGGCGTGCTAAAAATCGTCAAGGTCTATCTGGCGGTGAAACGTCAGATTCAGCCGGGCGACAAGATGGCAGGCCGTCACGGTAACAAGGGCGTTATCTCCAAGATCAACCCTATCGAAGATATGCCTTACGATGAAAACGGCGTGCCGGTGGATATCGTTTTGAACCCGCTGGGTGTGCCGTCGCGTATGAACATCGGCCAGATTCTGGAAACCCATCTGGGCATGGCAGCAAAAGGCATCGGCGACAAGATCAGCGCCATGTTCAAGCAGCACGAAAAAGTGGCCATGCTGCGCGAGTTCATCCAGAAAGCTTACAATCTGGGTGATGACGTGCGCCAGAAGGTGGATCTCAATACCTTCTCCGATGAAGAAGTGCTGTGTCTGGCAGAAAACCTAAAGAAAGGGATGCCGATCGCCACACCAGTATTCGACGGCGCCAAAGAGAAAGAGATCAAAGATTTGCTGAAGCTCGGCGGCCTGCCGACCTCCGGTCAGATCACCTTGTTCGACGGCTGCACCGGCGAGAAGTTCGAGCGACAGGTTACCGTGGGATATATGTACATGCTGAAACTCAACCATTTGGTTGATGACAAGATGCATGCGCGTTCTACTGGCTCGTACAGCCTGGTTACCCAGCAACCGCTGGGGGGCAAGGCACAGTTCGGCGGCCAGCGCTTCGGGGAGATGGAAGTGTGGGCGCTGGAAGCCTACGGCGCGGCGTACACCTTGCAGGAAATGCTTACCGTCAAGTCGGATGATGTTAACGGTCGCACCAAGATGTACAAAAACATCGTGGATGGCAATCACATGATGGAACCCGGTATGCCGGAATCTTTCAACGTTCTGTTGAAAGAAATCCGCTCGCTAGGTATCAATATCGAGCTGGAAGAAGACTGATTTTTCTGCCCGGGTGCGATTCACACTGGTAATAATGGCGCCTGAGCGTTTCAGACGCCTAACAGGTCCAACTCCGACAGGAGCCAATCCGTGAAAGATTTACTTAAGTTTCTGAAAGCGCAAATTAAGACCGAAGAGTTCTATGCGATCAAAATTGCCCTGGCCTCGCCAGATATGATCCGTTCCTGGTCTTTCGGTGAGGTGAAGAAGCCGGAAACCATTAACTACCGTACCTTTAAACCGGAGCGCGACGGTCTGTTCTGCGCGCGTATTTTCGGGCCGGTAAAAGACTATGAATGCCTATGCGGTAAGTACAAGCGTCTGAAACACCGCGGCGTCATCTGTGAGAAGTGCGGCGTTGAAGTGACCCAGACCAAGGTGCGTCGTGAGCGCATGGGCCATATCGAGCTGGCCTCGCCCACCGCCCACATCTGGTTTTTGAAATCGCTGCCGTCCCGTATCGGTCTGCTGCTGGATATGCCGCTGCGTGATATCGAACGCGTGCTGTATTTTGAATCCTATGTAGTGGTTGAAGGCGGCATGACCAACCTTGAGCGTTGTCAGATCCTGACTGAAGAGCAGTATCTGGACGCGCTGGAAGAGTTTGGTGACGAATTTGACGCCAAAATGGGCGCCGAAGCGATCCAGATCCTACTGAAAAATATGGATCTGGAGCAGGAATGCGAGCAGCTGCGCGAAGAGCTGCAAGAAACCAACTCTGAAACCAAGCGCAAAAAGCTGACTAAGCGCATCAAGCTTCTGGAAGCCTTCGTGCAATCCGGCAACAAGCCGGAGTGGATGATCCTGACCGTGCTGCCGGTACTGCCG
>NZ_LECR01000045.1:7904-12558 GCF_001602625.1 Sodalis-like endosymbiont of Proechinophthirus fluctus | reverse complement strand
GTCCCGCTGGACGGTGGCCGCTTTGCAACCTCGGATCTGAACGATCTGTATCGCCGGGTGATCAACCGTAATAACCGTTTGAAGCGTCTGCTGGATCTGGCCGCGCCTGATATCATCGTGCGCAACGAAAAACGTATGCTGCAAGAAGCGGTCGATGCGCTGTTGGATAACGGCCGTCGAGGTCGCGCCATTACCGGCTCCAATAAGCGCCCGTTGAAATCGCTGGCCGACATGATTAAAGGCAAGCAAGGTCGCTTCCGCCAGAACCTGCTGGGTAAGCGCGTCGATTACTCTGGCCGTTCGGTTATTACGGTCGGTCCGTACTTGCGTCTGCATCAGTGCGGTCTGCCGAAGAAAATGGCGCTTGAACTATTCAAGCCGTTCATTTACGGCAAGCTGGAACTGCGCGGCCTCGCCACGACGATCAAAGCTGCCAAGAAAATGGTGGAACGCGAAGAAGCAGTTGTCTGGGATATCCTGGATGAGGTCATCCGCGAACACCCAGTCATGCTGAACCGTGCGCCGACGCTGCACCGTCTGGGCATCCAGGCGTTTGAGCCGGTACTGATTGAAGGTAAAGCCATTCAGCTGCACCCGCTGGTATGTGCAGCCTACAATGCCGACTTCGACGGTGACCAAATGGCGGTACACGTTCCGTTGACGCTGGAAGCCCAGTTGGAAGCGCGCGCGCTGATGATGTCCACCAATAACATCCTGTCGCCTGCCAATGGCGAGCCTATTATCGTACCGTCGCAGGACGTGGTGCTAGGTCTGTACTATATGACCCGAGATCGCGTCAACGGCAAAGGCGAAGGCATGGTGCTGACCGGGTCGAAAGAAGCGGAGCGCATCTACCGTGCCGGCGTGGCCGAGCTGCATGCGCGCGTAAAAGTGCGTATCACTGAGCATGAGAAACGAGACAACGGCGAGTGGATGGAAAATACTATTCTGGTAGACACTACTGTCGGCCGCGCCATCCTGTGGATGATCGTACCGAAGGGGCTGCCATTCTCTCTGGTGAACCAGGCGCTGGGTAAAAAAGCTATCTCTAAGATGCTTAATACCTGCTATCGCGTGCTGGGTCTGAAGCCGACCGTTATTTTTGCCGACCAGATCATGTACGCCGGTTTCGCCTACGCTGCCCGTTCCGGCTCGTCGGTCGGTATCGACGACATGGTAATCCCGGCGAAGAAAGCTGAAATTATTGATGAGGCCGAAGCCGAAGTCGCCGAGATCCAAGAGCAGTTCCAGTCGGGTCTGGTGACTGCCGGCGAGCGCTATAACAAGGTTATCGATATCTGGGCCGCGGCCAACGAGCGTGTCGCCAAGGCGATGATGGACAATCTGTCCACCGAAACGGTGATTAACCGCGACGGCGAGGAAGAACGTCAGGTGTCGTTTAACAGTATCTTTATGATGGCCGACTCCGGCGCCCGTGGTTCGGCGGCGCAGATTCGTCAGCTGGCCGGTATGCGTGGTCTGATGGCCAAGCCCGACGGCTCGATCATCGAGACGCCGATTACCGCGAACTTCCGTGAAGGTTTGAACGTACTCCAGTACTTCATTTCCACCCACGGTGCGCGTAAAGGCTTGGCAGACACTGCGCTGAAAACCGCGAACTCCGGTTATCTGACCCGTCGCTTGGTCGACGTGGCACAGGATCTAGTGGTGACTGAGGACGACTGCAGTACCTTCGCTGGTATCGTGATGACACCGGTAATCGAAGGCGGCGACGTGAAAGAGCCCCTACGCGAGCGCGTGCTGGGCCGCGTCACAGCGGAAGATGTTCTGAAGCCAGGCACTGCAGATATTCTTGTTGAGCGCAATACCCTGTTGAATGAGCAGTGGTGTGACGTGCTGGAAGAAAACTCCGTGGATAGCGTCAAGGTGCGTTCTGTCGTGACCTGCGACACCGATTTCGGCGTGTGTGCTAACTGCTATGGCCGAGATTTGGCGCGCGGGCATCTGGTAAACAAAGGTGAAGCCATCGGCGTTATCGCCGCGCAGTCCATCGGTGAACCCGGCACCCAGTTGACCATGCGTACGTTCCATATCGGCGGGGCCGCGTCCCGTGCCGCTGCGGAATCCAGCATTCAGGTGAAGAACAAAGGGACCATCTGTCTCAACAACGCCAAGTTCGTGGTTAACAGCGGCGGCAAGCTGGTGATTACTTCGCGTAATACCGAGCTGAAGCTGATTGACGAATTCGGCCGTACTAAAGAAAGCTACAAAGTGCCCTACGGTGCCATGATGGCCAAAGGCGACGGCGCGGAAATCATGGGCGGCGAAACTGTTGCCAACTGGGATCCGCATACCATGCCAGTTATCACGGAAGTTGACGGTTTCGTCCGCTTTACCGATATGATCGACGGCCAGACTATTACTCGCCAGACCGATGAACTGACCGGTTTGTCCTCTATCGTGGTACTGGATACTGCTGAGCGTACTGGTGGCGGTAAAGATCTGCGTCCAGCGCTGCGTATTGTGGATGATAAAGGTAATAATGTGCTACTGCCGGGTACTGACATGCCGGCGCAGTACTTCCTGCCGGGAAAAACGATCGTACAGCTGGAAGACGGCGCCAAAATCACCGGTGGTGATACGTTGGCGCGTCTGCCGCAGGAAACCAGCGGTACCAAGGATATTACCGGTGGTCTACCGCGTGTTGCTGATCTGTTTGAAGCCCGTCGCCCGAAAGAGCCGGCGATTCTGGCCGAGATCAGCGGTATCGTTTCCTTCGGTAAAGAAACCAAAGGCAAACGCCGCCTGGTTATCTCGCCGGTGGATAGCAGCGACCCTTACGAAGAGATGATCCCAAAATGGCGTCAGCTCAACGTATTTGAAGGTGAACGTGTGGAGCGAGGCGATGTGATTTCCGACGGTCCGGAATCGCCGCACGACATTCTGCGTCTGCGTGGCGTGCATGCGGTGACCCGCTATATCGTCAATGAAGTCCAGGATGTCTACCGTCTGCAGGGAGTGAAGATCAACGATAAACACATCGAAGTTATCGTTCGTCAGATGTTGCGTAAAGCGACGATCGCCAGCAGTGGCAGCTCGGAGTTCCTGGAGGGGGAACAGGCAGAATACTCTCGCATCAAGATCGCCAACCGTCAGTTGGAAAACGACGGCAAGGTGGAAATGACCTACATGCGTGATCTTCTGGGTATCACCAAAGCCTCACTGGCTACGGAGTCGTTTATCTCTGCGGCGTCGTTCCAGGAAACCACGCGTGTGCTGACCGAAGCTGCCGTTGCCGGGAAACGCGATGAACTGCGTGGCCTGAAGGAAAACGTCATCGTCGGACGGTTAATCCCGGCCGGTACCGGTTACGCTTATCATCAGGAACGCGCCCGCCATCGTCAACAGGGTGAAGCGCCTTCCGCACCGCAGATTACCGCCGATGAAGCTTCTGCCAACTTGGCTGAACTGCTGAATGCAGGTCTAGGCGGCAACGACGACTGATTGTCGACATTGTCTCTCGTCGCTGGCGAAGAAAAAACCGCTCCTTAGGGAGAGGTTTTTTCTCTGTGCTCGAAGGATGAAGGTCGCTTCGCTCGCAGATAGCGGGGATAATCTTTCCACACCCTTCATCATCAGAGAACTGAACGCCTGAAGTATCAACGGCACGTAGCGGCGGAAATAATCGATGCCCACTTTACTTTTATGCTCGCCAGTGACTAGCAGCACATTGTCGATACCTTTGGCACGGATGGTGCGGCATTCGCTCATGATATCCTATTTATCCAGCGTCTTATGGTAGATACGGTTGCTCATGGAAAATCTGCAACGCAATAGGTATAGTTATTGACAAAATATTAGATAAATAAAGATTAGACAAATAAAGCGGAAGGTAGAAATTGATGGTGTTGCCAAAGCACCAACGGCTCGAGATATACCAGTGCCGCCGGCGACAGCAATGCTATCATCTCCTCCGGTCCAGGATTTCCGCTGCTAGAGAGCGCTCGATACTGGCGGCTGTCTGGCAGTGGATCCGCGTACCGATATCGTTTCATTGGAGCTGTTATCAGTGCTGGATGAAAGTGGTCATAATTGCGCATCCGCGGCCGATGTTAAGAAGCCGATTAACGGGCTGGTGACGCTGGCCTGACGACGGCTCGGTGCCAAACCAACCTGTTGGGCGAGTTCGTCGGCCTCTAGGTCGGCTCTAAAAGGCGCTGGCCATGGCGACAGGATCTTGCGCCACGGCGATAGCAGTGTTCACCAACACTGCATCCGTGCCCATTTCCAGCGCCTGGCTGAGGGCACTGATACTCGCATCGACAACTGGCATCTCACCTGCGCCTATTCGATTATGATATTAATTAAATTAATATGTTGTATATATTGATTATAGCTGATAGGCAACTACAGCAGCATCACTGCGGCGCAACCCGCCTCCTCCAGCCGACGGCAAAGTACAGGATCGGCGCCGCAATAGGGAAATACCACAAACACTTCTTTGACCAACTTATCCACCTATGGAAAGCGTGAAAAAAGTGGATATCGGCGCGTGTATGCAGAAGAGTGCTATCAATCGGCTTTTCAGGTTTCTATCGGGTCGAGTAATAAATGTTGTATGTCTGGATAGATCTCGAGTTTGATCTAGTAGGCGCCTAATGCTTCGCACCCCAGACGGGTGGCGAACAACACC
>NZ_LECR01000045.1:6732-7839 GCF_001602625.1 Sodalis-like endosymbiont of Proechinophthirus fluctus | reverse complement strand
CGCGCCGCTGCTGCCGCGTAAATCTACCCGACGCATTACCAGGGTAACCAGTTCGTTGCTGAAGGAGAGGATAGCATCCAGCATCAACTACATTGAGGCGAATTTTCCGGTACCGGTTAATACCCGTGATTGAAAAGGGGTATCTTGCAAGGGTAAAGCATGGGTTCAGCCTCCGGCGATTGCCTGGAATAAGAGAATATCGTTACCGTCCTGCACTCAGTATTCTGTCCACTGCCGCCGCCCGGGACCGGGACTGTGGCGTGCCGGTTGATTGAAGATATCGTTGCCCTTTACGGGCATCGGTAAAACCCAGCGCCCATGCTACAATTCATCCATAATAGAAAGGATACCAGAATGAGTGAATTGAAAAATGACCGCTATCTGCGCGCCCTGCTGCGCCAGCCGGTCGACGTAACGCCGGTCTGGATGATGCGCCAGGCCGGACGTTATTTGCCGGAATATAAAGTGGCGCGTGCCGAGGCTGGTGATTTTATGTCGCTGTGCCGAAACGCCGATCTGGCCTGTGAGGTGACGCTGCAGCCGCTACGTCGATATCCGCTGGACGCCGCTATTCTGTTTTCTGATATTCTCACCGTCCCGGACGCCATGGGACTGGGACTGTGGTTTGAACAGGGTGAAGGGCCACGCATTGCGCGTCCCATACAAAGCCGGCGTGACGTAGAACAACTGCCGATCCCTGATCCCGAGCAGGAGCTTGGCTATGTGATGAACACAGTGCGTGCCATTCGCAGGCGTCTAGAGGGAGCAGTACCATTAATCGGGTTCTCGGGCAGCCCCTGGACACTGGCCGTCTATATGGTAGAAGGTGGCAGCTCCAAAGACTTCATCAAAATTAAACAGATGCTGTACGCTGAGCCGGAAACACTACATTTGTTACTGGGTAAACTGGCGGATAGCGTAGTGTTGTATCTGAATGGACAAATCCGAGCGGGCGCTCAGGCGGTTATGCTGTTCGATACCTGGGGCGGCACGCTGACCAGCGCCGATTATCGCGAATTTTCTCTGCGCTATATGCATAAAATCGTTGATGGCCTCCTACGTGAACACGAGGGCTGCCGGGTGCCGGTGACGCTATTTACCAAGGGT
>NZ_LECR01000045.1:0-6707 GCF_001602625.1 Sodalis-like endosymbiont of Proechinophthirus fluctus | reverse complement strand
CGCCACTGGTTGCGATGCGCTCGGCCTTGACTGGAGCATTGATATTGCGGACGCACGCCGTCGGGTTGGCGACAAGGTAGCATTGCAGGGGAATATGGACCCGTCAGTGCTCTACGGCTCACCGGCGCGAATCGAGCGCGAAGTGGCTGCTATTCTAGACGGTTTCGGCCGAGGCGAGGGGCATATCTTCAATCTCGGGCACGGCATTCATCAGGATGTGCAGCCGGCGCATGCGGGCCATTTCGTTGAGGCGGTACACCGGCTGTCGCAGCACTATCACCATTAGGACATAGACATGGATATCGCAGCGCTGTTGTGGGCCGAACAGATAGCCACGACGGGAAAAATTATATGCCACGACGATTTCGATTTTAACCCAGCCAGCGCTTATCGCCTGCACTGATGTCGGCTTTGAGCAAGGGGCGAGGTCACGCGCGACGCCATCACCCTGCTGCACTTTCCGTCTCTGGAGCTCTTGGAATATCAGGTAGCGTGTGTCGCCACTAAGATGCCTCATGTCCTCGACTTTTTGTTGTTTCGCAAATGTCCAGTGCTGCTGGCAGCTTGGGACAAGCTTGGCCGCCGTCCGGATTTACTGCTGGCGGACGGTCATGGCATTTCGCATCTACGGCGTCTGGGCGTGGCGGCGTAGAAAACTGTGATGCAATCCGCTATTTATTTCCACTGGCCATCGGGTGAGACTAGAATCGACCATGTATTAGGTGCAACTTTGCATGCACGACTACTGCTTGCTAGAGCCGACGCACTGGGATGATACGGTGGCATCGAGCCACACGGCATTTCAGTGCTGGCAATAGGGGCGGGGACGAAGCGGACTTTTCTCTTTTTAGAGTATGGCTTGGCGCTAATTTCAGGTAAACTGCCCACAATATAAAGGGTAATGGGACGCCCAATATTACGTAATCCGATACATTTGCGCTTGAAAAAATTGGAAAGCTGGCAACATATCACGTTTATGGCTTCCTTCTGTGAGCACATGTATCCTAACTACCAGTTATTTTGTCTGCAAACCAACTTTGGCGACGCAGTGATTTTTCACTGCATTCAAGATCTCGTCTGGGAGACAGACTAGTAGTAAAAGATGCTAAGGAAAATTCTATTTGCAGCTGGAAAAACTTGAGGAAGCGATTCTGGCTGCTGATGATTATAATTTTTACGGTGTTTATCCCGTGATAGATGCTTGTGTCGCCTTAAGTGAACTTCTTCATCCTCACTTGAGCGGAGAAACGTTAGTGAATGCCATCGCCGGTAAGCGAGACGTCTATTTCATAGCGTGGTGATAGTGGAAATGATCTAAGCGGAACGGAACGGGAAATAACCGAAGAAGATCTTAATGCATTGCCGGCCATTGAGAAAGGAATAGGATGTGTAGTAGGAAATTTACCGTTTATTGGCGGCCAGTGAAAACGAAGAACACGACATTCAATTTACAAAGGACTGCGCACGATCTATAGGCGAGAGGCCGGAATTAGCAATATTGGGATAAATTTGCAGCAATAAGGCAGAAAAACGTGATTTAACACCAGTTTTACTGGTCTATAAGACTTCACATTAGCACCCTATCTGGTCTACATTTGGAGAGCGTGAAAAAAGTGGCTATCGGTGCGTGTATGCAGGAGAGTGCTGTCAATCGGCATGTCCGTCGCACTTGATGCTCAGCAAGCGATAAACACACTGTAAGGATAACATATGAACAAGACTCAACTTATTGATGTAATTGCTGATAAAGCTGATCTTTCTAAAGCACAAGCGAAGTCGGCGCTAGAATCCACTTTGGCAGCAATTACCGAGTCTCTTAAAGAGGGTGATGTAGTACAATTGGTTGGTTTCGGCACTTTCAAAATTAATCATCGTAGCGAACGCACTGGTCGCAATCCACAGACTGGCAAAGAAATTAAAATCGCAGCTGCTAATATACCTGCCTTTGTTTCTGGTAAGGCACTGAAAGATGCCGTTAAATAAACGCAGTGTGCAGGTGAAAACAATAAGCAGAGGGGCGATCATGCCCCTTTTATCTTTACGGCTCTGTGGTCGGATAGGCCTTATAGCTCTGATGCTGACGGCATGTAGCTACCATCAAACACCCCGCGTTTACTACCACCGATTATATCACCAACCGCGGCGCCAGTTTGTCTTTGGCGTAAAAAGATGATACCCGCCAGCGAGCGCGTAACGCTTGAAAGTGTCTACAGCCACTATAGCGGCGCTGATACGGTCGTGGACCCGCCCGCTATTAATACAGCAGCGAAGTGCGTCAGATCCGTCGACAGCAGAGCGGAGAGCGACCTAAAACGATACAGCTTTATTTCGATCAGCAGGACAAGCTAAGTTTCATGCAGCGCGAGCGCGAACAGCGGTAGGAATTCCTTAGCGATGACGAGGCGGCGCTGTATGCGTTCGAGGTCTGCCTCGTGCTTTTGGATATCGGCCAGGCGCTGTACGCCTGCCACGTCCAGTTAAAGAAGGGAATTTGGCATAATGGTGTGATTACGCTCTGCCAAAGCGGGGGGACCGGCGACGCCAGATTTTGATGTACATGCCACGGATTGGCTTGCCGTCCATACCTGCAACGCGTCGGGAGAATTGGGAATTGCCTGCTTGGAAAAGCACCAGAAGATACACAGTTGCTGATGGTCTCCAATGAAAGTTTCTGCTGTTGTCAGCCGAATGAAGACGATCTTAAGGACGCCGTAGCGGGACCACTCTGAGACCTCTTCCCCGTGAGAGGGTTTAGGCTTTGCGAGCGATAGCGCGATAGCCGATATCGCGGTGGCAAAAACAGTCGCGCCAATGGACGGGCTTAGCCACGCGATAAGCCCGGGTATGAGCGTTGGCAATGGTCGTCCCTCAGCGCCGGCCGTTCATCCCACTCTGACGTTTCCTCGTCCAAAAGGCCTTCGGTGGCCGTCAAGCAGTAGGCGACCAGATCGGATCGCATGCGCAACATAATAGGCTGGGTTTTCGGATCGCCGAAGCGGCAGTTGAACTCAATAACTTTCGGCTGGTAATTCAGGGCTTATCGTCAGGCCGGGATACAGGAAACCGGCGTAACATCCCCTCCGCTGCCATCCGTTTCACTGTTGGCCAAATAACCTGCTCCATTAGCCTGCGATGCACCTCATCAGTCACGACCATCGCCGGTGAATAAGCGCCTATTCTGCCGGTATTCGAACCGGTATCCCCACAACCAACGCGTTTGTAATCCTGACTGGTGGCTATCGGCAGCACATGTTTACCGTCTACCATGACAATAAAGTTGACCCCTTCACTGTCGAAATATTCTTCAATGACGATATGATGCCCCGCATCGCCAAAAGCTATTGCCAGCAAGGATATCATTCAAGGCGGATTCCGCTTCCATCAGCATCATAGCGGAAATCACGCCTTTGCCCGTATGGCCAGACAGTCCGCTTTGATAACGATCGGTGTGTCTCGCTGGCACACATAACCCAATACTGGCGCGACCTCGGTAAAATTCTCATAGCATGCGGTGGGAATACTGTGACGGGCAAGGAAGTATTTGCTAAAGGCCCTAAAACCCTCCAGCTGCACGGCGGCTTGCACTGGGCCGAAAATCCTCAAGGCCCGCAGTGCGGAAAGCATCCACTTCCCCTTCACCAGCAACGCTTCTTATCCAACGATGGTCAGCCCGATATGACGTTCTCAGGCAAAGGCTACCAGCGCCCGGAATATCAGTAGCGGCAATATTCATATTTTGAGTGCCTGCTCCAGCGAGCGCAGCCAGCATTGCCGGGCAAGACGTGTACGTTGTCGGCAAGTTTCGATCGCGCGGCTTTCCAGGCCAGGGCGTGTTCACGTCTGCCGTTGCTGATAATAAAATACTCATGGCGAACTGACTTCTAGGTTTAATGGTGGAAATTACGGATATGGGTAAAGATCACGGAGATGATGCTCATTGGCACCTGAGATGACTTCGTTATCGCGAATCGACCCGCTCAGCTGAATGACACAACAGTGTTCGCCCACTACTGCCTCAGCGTCGATACCGTCGCGGAACGGAAAGAAGGAGTCAGAAGTCATCGCCGATCCCTTGACGTCTAGACCTTCGTCCGCCGCCTTGATTCCAGCGATTTATGCCGAGTAAACACGGCTCATTTTCCCGGCGCCAATACTGAATAATTGATGGCCCGCTGCTCGTAGGCATAAACGATCGCATTAGATTTGACGAATATCGCTACTTTTCAGCAAAACAGCGCATTGCGCATTCCCGCCTCTGTCGGCTGGAGTTCGGTAACCACCTGCAAATCCTGCATATTCACTATACCCACATCGCGCTCCTGCACCAATAGGCCATTTTTAACCCGTTTAAAATCCAATCCCGGCTGCTGCCAGCGGCCACAGGCCAGTCAGTACCCGTACATTTTTCTTACCGGCTAGCACGCACAGCCAGGGCGTAATCGTCGACAGCTGCGGAGATAATCACCTCCACCAATTGGCAGCTCACGATCGCTTTGGTGATATCGGCGTCCAGCAGTCGGTTGAAGGCAATAATACCACCGAAAGCGGAGGTTGGGTCGGTCTGGTAGGCGCGATCATAAGCTGCCAGCAAGGTATCGCCGGTGGCTACGTAGCCACACCGCAGGGATTGGCGTGATTAACAATGAAGCAAGTTGCCTCGGTGAAGGTCTTCACGAATTCAAGTGCCGTATCGGTGTCGCCGATCTTACTATAAGACAAGACCTTCTTCTATAGCTTGGCTGTACAGTGGACGCCGGCGCTTCATGCGTCTCCGAATCGGTATAAAACGCCGCCAATTAGTGGCTGTTTTCGCCTTAGCATACGTCCTGTTTCATGATAAAGTCGAGGTGGAAGGTACTGCGGGAAGCGGCCAGAAGACTGCTTGGTGTGTCTCTATGACATGCCAGTACCTAGCTGCTAAAATAATTAGCAATCATACTGTCATAGGCGGCGGTATGTTCAAATGCTTTGATAGTGAAGTCGAATCGGGTTTCCAGGATGAACGAGCAGCCGTGACTGTCCATTTCCGCGAGCACCGTGTGATAGGGATAGTCGGTGCTGTTGACCACATCACTACATCTTTATAGTTCTTAGCCGCGGAGCGTACATGGTGAGGCCACTAATATCAATATTCTCAACCGTCTCTTCATAGGTACAGTCTGCGCGTAACACCGCGTCGGAAAATGGATAAAGGTTAACCACCACACATCAATCAGTGCAATATTATGCTCGCGCATGTGGAAAATAACTCAACGCTGTGCTGGGACGGACAGGAACTGGGCGAACTCCAGAATACCGGTTTTGTTGGAGACGCTGAGCAGAGCGCAAAGAACAGGACGTGGTAGTTTTCATGACAAATGACCCCTGATTATGAATAGCAATGACGTTAACTGGCGTTGTCAGGCAATGTCGAGGTGGCATTATTCGTCTGTAGTCACTCGACTCGGATAAGAAGAATTTTCCCGAAACAAGAACGGCTGCGCGATGCTCACTAAATTTTGTTCCCACACCCTTCGTTGCGGATGAGTTTGTGTGAAAGTAGTAATAAGCCAGTATTTGCTGTGGAAAGCAGCAAACGGTATCATTTGACGAAAATAGCGGTTGCCTAAGGGCCAAAACCCCTATAATGCGTCTTCACTGGCCGGGAACATAACCGGATCAGCTAGAGGAAGGTGTCCCACTACTGGAAAATAACAGGTTTATTATAAAGAGGAAAATTGTAGTATACGCCACCCGCACCAGTAGGGAAAATACCTCCCGGTTTACGCTCTTTAACAATTTATCAGACAATCTGTGTGGGCATTCACGAGACGATATCGACACACGAAATATCAAGTCTTGAAGAAGAGTGAACAAACGAATATTCATACGAATACCAGTTTTAATTCTTTGAACATCAAGCTTTTAATTGAAGAGTTTGATCATGGCTCAGATTGAACGCTGGCGGCAGGCCTAACACATGCAAGTCGAGCGGCAGCGGGAAGAGGCTTTCCTCTTTGCCGGCGAGCGGCGGACGGGTGAGTGATGTCTGGGGATCTGCCCGATGGAGGGGGATAACTACTGGAAACGGTAGCTAATACCGCATAATGTCGCAAGACCAAAGTGGGGGACCTTTAGGCCTCACACCATCGGATGAACCCAGATGGGATTAGCTAGTAGGTGGGGTAATGGCTCACCTAGGCGACGATCCCTAGCTGGTCTGAGAGGATGACCAGCCACACTGGAACTGAGACACGGTCCAGACTCCTACGGGAGGCAGCAGTGGGGAATATTGCACAATGGGGGAAACCCTGATGCAGCCATGCCGCGTGTGTGAAGAAGGCCTTCGGGTTGTAAAGCACTTTCAGCGGGGAAGAAGGCAATGGCGTTAATAGCGCCATTGATTGACGTTACCCGCAGAAGAAGCACCGGCTAACTCCGTGCCAGCAGCCGCGGTAATACGGAGGGTGCGAGCGTTAATCGGAATTACTGGGCGTAAAGCGTACGCAGGCGGTCTGTTAAGTCAGATGTGAAATCCCCGGGCTCAACCTGGGGACGGCATTTGAAACTGGCAGGCTAGAGTCTCGTAGAGGGGGGTAGAATTCCAGGTGTAGCGGTGAAATGCGTAGAGATCTGGAGGAATACCGATGGCGAAGGCGGCCCCCTGGACGAGGGCTGACGCTCAGGTACGAAAGCGTGGGGAGCAAACAGGATTAGATACCCTGGTA
>NZ_LECR01000062.1:14904-15139 GCF_001602625.1 Sodalis-like endosymbiont of Proechinophthirus fluctus | reverse complement strand
CGGCGACGTTGGTGGACGATGAGGTGTTGCTTACCGCCCAACATCAAGACGACCAGGCGGAAACTCTACTGCTGGCGCTTAAACGCGGTAGCGGTCCGGCCGGCCTGGCTGCGATGGCGGCGGATGCGCCATTTCTCAGTCGCCGCCTAGTGCGACCCTTATTGGGGTGTGGCCGGGCGGAGCTGGAATCATACGCCCGTGCACGCGGGCTCTGTTGGATTGAGGATGATAGCAA
>NZ_LECR01000062.1:14358-14694 GCF_001602625.1 Sodalis-like endosymbiont of Proechinophthirus fluctus | reverse complement strand
GAGCGATATCCGGCGTGCGGCTATTTTACGCCGCTGGTTAGCCAACCGAGGCATGAGAATGCCCTCACGCCAACAGTTAGCGCGTCTTTGGCAAGAGGTAGTGCTCAGCCGGCGCGATGCAGTTGCGCAAATGCAGCTCCACGACCGGCAGGTTCGACGCTTTCGCGACCGTCTTTATGTGCTGCCACGATTGCCGGCGCTTTCCGATGGAGTGGCGATATTTCCCTGGTCGACGCAAATTGAGAGGCTTACGTTGCCCGCGGGGCTGGGAACTCTCTATCGACGCCAGGTAGGTATCAACAGCGTGACGCAAGGCAAACCTATCGAGCCACCAAA
>NZ_LECR01000062.1:5894-14236 GCF_001602625.1 Sodalis-like endosymbiont of Proechinophthirus fluctus | reverse complement strand
GTGCTAGCAGTGTGGCGGTACCCGAGGCTGTCGTGCGTGCACCACTGCCCGACGAACGGGTATCGGTGCGCTTTGGCCCGGTGCGCGGTTTGCTGTATATCACTGGACGGCGCCACGGGAGAACACTGAAAAAAATCTGGCAAGAACTGGACATTCCGCCGTGGCGACGCGGCAGTACGCCGATGCTATTTTATAATGACCAGCTCATCGCAGCTCCGGGGGTATTCGTCACCTGGGAAGGCTCAGTGCGGGAATCAGAGGCGCAATGGCATCTGTTTTGGCGGGTGGAACGCACTGACGAAAAAACAGTTGCACCAGAAGAAGTGCGGCAGGACGATGTGGTGTCAATTGAGGATAGCGGAAGTAATTAACGGGGTAGCCGTAGCGCCCAACGCAGGGGAGAGGGAATTATTCTGCGCTGACCGCCACGGTGCCCAAACTCAGGGTAGATGAAGCTAGCAATGTGATCCAGTCGGATGTCCTGGCTGATGCCCGCTTGTTCGATAATCAGATACTCAATGCGCTTTTTCGACAGCATTTTGTGTGCTGCGCCGGTCACTATTTCCCCATTAAGGAGCGTAAGATTCAGCACCCAATGGCGCGTACAGGCGAGCTCGAGATTATCGTAATCATCACATTTAATAGGCTGATATTCTTCATTCATAGTCATAAGCGCTCACCATATTGGGCAGTAAATGTCGCCTGCTCCCCGAGGAATGATACACCTCGAATCATAGGTAATCTCGCAAATCAATCAACAGTTATTCTTTTAACGACTATAGCACAGAGCACCAGCACCTTTCTTCCTGGAAAAAAGGTGGTGAATTCGCGGTCAAACGGCTAGAAAACTGGTGCTGTTGGTCATTGACCGGCCAAGTCGAGTACACTATCGTCACAAAATGATAAATGGAAACCACAATGGCACTGAAATCTACAGGCTACAAAGCCACAATCAATGTTGCCGACATGGACTGTCATTATTATTTGAAGCCAATCTAGTGCTAGCGCAACACCCTTCGGAAACCCTGTAAAGCCTGATGTTACAGCTACTAGTATGGCTATGTTATGCGGACGAATGTCTTGAATTTACCCGTAGGATTAACGCGGAAGATAGGTTCTCGCTGTGATTGCGAAGTGACCATGGCGAAGCGGAATGGTGGATCGAACTGGCTTACCGGACGAGAGGCACTTATGCATAGCGTATCACCAGACCAGCCAGGTGGTGCTGTACGCCATATAATGCGCGTGCCGCTCGCGTCTAGTGGCAACAAAACCAGACGCTTTTATCTACGCATGAGAATTTTTCGGTACGGTTTATCGACGATGGGTAGATTAAACGCATTGACGAATCTAGCGCAGCGCAATATGGTGCTGTAGGCGACGCTACAGGAGGGATTAATCTGACTATCGAACGCCGAAGTCAGCTGGAGAGATCGCCTTCGAGCAGTAGCAGTAGCGCGCAGAGCGCTGGCATGGCGACTGGCGGCTTTTATAGCCGCGGATAATGGCTGCCGCCGGGCGCCAATAAGAATAGTCTGGAAAGTGTGCCACTCTTGTCCTCACGGCGAATTAATCGAACTTTTATTGAGTTAGATTGTAATAAGATCATCAACCAAACTCTCACTAACCAGAAAATAAAAGGAGAACCTGGTGAAAAGATTGATATTGCTGCTGGTCATTACGCTCAGTAGTAGCGTGTTGCCCGGCTGCCACATTGCGCCGACGGCGGATAGGGTATGCCAATGCAACAGCTTTATCAAGGCACGCCGTTAGGCGAGAACTACGAGGCAATTGAAACCTCACTCTTCCTTGCAAAAAATGGTACTTTCATAATGCGATAGCATTTTACCACCGACCGGCAAGCGCCTTGGCCGCATGCAGTCCAGCGTGTGGGCCAATGGGCACGTACCGCCGACAGATTGTAGCTGGTGGAAAATGCGACGGGTAAAAAGCACATTTTCCGACCGGTGGGCAATTCGCTGGAAATGTTAGATGATAATAACGGCCTAATGATTCCTTTCGCCGGTTGTCTTTTTCTATTCTTGTCACCGCATGGTAGCGTCATAACCTGACGCTACCATGCATGGGCGAACCGTGATAGCTGTACTCTTCCCAGCCGCTAACCTGCGTAGGCACATAAGTTCGGCTAGTTTTTGTCATATGTTTGGAGGCATGAACGTAAATATCGCGCGATAGATGACAGCGCTATGGCTTTACCCGGATATTCCAGAGGTTATAAGAGTAAATCGGCAACAATAGTGTTGCGTTGACTCTCCGCGCTAAGAAGTTATGCGCACGTTAATCATTTCATTTTCGTCTATTGATTATCGGCTGCGATTGAGGTTTGCTAATCTGAGCAATAAATTTACTGGCGTATCTATATTGTTATTCAACAGGTTGACGTAGTGTATTTCGATACTATTAAGCATTTGTTATCTTCATATACTCAAAATTTCCGTTTTATTCAATTAATGACGAAACGTACTCCTTACCTTTGATCAATGCGCATTAATTTGTTTATCATAGTTAATAAATGTTTATTTTATAGGAATAATATTTATTGGCGGATATATTCCTTTCCGACGGAACAGTGCGTATAAAAATTATATTTTGACGGTCAGGGAGGATTGAGATAGTATGTTGCCTGTTTCGATACAGAGTATGTTGATAAATTAAAGTATTTTCATTATGTTAATCGCGCGATAGAGTGAGAAAATAGTTGCAGACCTGGCGATTATAGGGTCGCCAGGGAACTTTTTCTTAAGCGCAGATAAGATTTCTACGAAGGGGAAATCTATCTTGGCGTTGTTATTGTCGCCAGAAGTAGGCTTTATTTTCTTTTTTGTATCTAGCACGAGTGGACTTGTTGCTACCGATACTCGTTGCCTCGGCCGGAATAATGGCGTCGACTCATGGCGTCAACCTGGCAATCTTCATCGTTATCACCTGTCTATACAGCGGAGACGCTGCCTGCGCAGACGCCTAGGTTACCGACCCTCGATCCACAAGTTGAGCGAGTCATCCCATATGCAACAGGGTATGGCAACGTTTTTCAGTATCGGAGGCCGGTGAGTGCACAGCATAACAAACCCCGGACTCGGAAAAGGAGACGCAATGTCTGGCGTTGCGCCGGCGCGCGCTATCGATGTAAACATGGCGTCTGTGTGCTTCTCCCTGAAAAAAAGAGTATTGGCGACGACGGACGGCAGCCACCAGAAAACGCCAATTTGTGACGTTCAAAACTCAGCACGCTGACGTACTAACGCCGTCAAAAACGAACGTATCCTCCTTTGCGGGAGATATTAAATAAAAAAGGGAAAAAACTCCACACCGCTGCAAAAAGAGTACGCTATGCTGGCCGAGAGGGAACCTTGGTTACATGTGCATGGCCTATCCCGGAGGTAAAGACAATCTCGGCGCACAGCATCAAGAGTACTTGCATGAGCTGCTGAATGAATAATTGGAGAAATATCTT
Source organism: Sodalis-like endosymbiont of Proechinophthirus fluctus (assembly GCF_001602625.1). Taxonomy (GTDB): domain Bacteria; phylum Pseudomonadota; class Gammaproteobacteria; order Enterobacterales; family Enterobacteriaceae. The sequence goes on along the minus strand of NZ_LECR01000062.1, from coordinate 10,761 downwards.
TCCCGGGAAAGATTTATCGACAAGCTTGACCTTTGCCGTAGAGCCTAGTGTGATGTTTCTGGTTGAGATGGTATCCCATCCCGGGCCGATTTTTTTTAAAATCTCAGACTACAAAGAATATTCCCTATACGGGGCGTCTTGACTGGCGAAGCACTGCGCGTTAAGAGTCGAAAACTGGTTGCCTCCAAAAAACCAAACCCCGCGTATTCAGGAATTGCTTTTGACCGATAATCGCGGTGTTATGAAACCCAAATTTCTTACGCGTATGACCCTCTTTAGCCAAAGAGGGCTTTTTAATCTGCACAATGAAATTACATGAAGTGAACAATGATAGTAAGATTGAAGATACCTATCTACTATAGCGAAAAAACTGCTGGCCTGCGCGGGGGTTACTGTCGTTGCTGAAGGAGAAAGAGCAAAACGCAATGATGGCGTTAGCGCATAAGGCCTTAGCGCATAATAAATTGAACCCGCGGGAGGCATGCTGATTTCGCTATCCAACGGCAGCAATATTTATGGGCCCCTCTGATGGTACGTCGGTGGTGCTATACACATTTATTCATAGTCATCTGTCGCTATTTCAGAAGTTGAAGTTGTCCGGCATGCCACTCGCCGCTACGGTGGATCTGCAAACGTGTCGGATTCTGTCTCTGCTCTCCTTTTAGAGAAAGCTAAGATATTTTCTGGCGGGCGCTAAAACAGCTCGATCACAAAAAATGAGCGAGTATCTGCACGATTATGCGCAGCTGCTGCAGCGCCATGGACATTACCAGGAACCACACACGACACAAGGTGATCCGCACCATACCCGCCCAGCAGGTTCTGATGTATTTTAGGCGGGTGTTGTCGTTATTTGCATTATTTTTCAGCAGTGGTTCCGCCGCTGTCTGTGTGCCCCGTTTATGTTGGCGAATATTGGCGTGGGCACCATCAGCTGCGGTTTGTATACACCATGATTACGGCTGACGACGTAGCGCTGAGAAAACGCGCCTGGACGAACGCACTAATAGCGCTTATTTTTACCTCGCTGGGTGGGGGCGGCAGATGGCTATCAAGTGATGCGTGCGGCAGCCAGCTGTTATTTCAATAGTTATCTTATCGCTGCATGATGCAGCTAAGACCAGACACTCTCGTCTCTCTCTTGCCTCGACGACGGAAACCTTTATCAAAACTGACGAGTGTGACCGATCAATTATCCTCGTTGCAAGTTTGATCAAGGAGAGTAAGAAGAATATAACCTGGGGTCAGTTCGCGTTCAGCAGCGCTTAGGCCATGCTGCGTATTAATCAAATTACCAGCTGCATCAATTTTCATCAATATCAATCCTTACGCTTGCTGGATAACATGCACCGTTTTTTCCGCGAATTAGTGGTAATTACCGGTCATTACCCGGGTGCCAGGCATTAAAAATGGTGCCGTGCGGCTATGAACTCGTTGTTTTCTACCATGCTGGCGAAGGCCGGTTAAAGATTATCAATTGTCTCCGATTAATGGCAAGCGTGCGTTGCAAGATGCCTGGGGAACGGAACGGTAAGCTGGACGATTTTACCTTCGTTGGGGATCACCTGTTCTTACCGGTGGGCGACCGGGCGAAACTGGTGATGGAGGATCATCGGCCGTTGCCGTTATCGGCGCAAATGCAGCTGGAATTAGCCTAAGAAGAGCCACTTTTAACAACATTCCACCGTTATTGCCTGCATCTGGCGCTCCGGGGAGATCAAAGCGAACGGCCGGCAGAAGCCTGGGCATTCGCTAACGAAAATGCCTTCAAGGCTATCGAATGTCGGGTGCTGTTTTACTGGTTTGAGTCAGCAGATTACCAGGAAATGCGCCATTACCTGCTGATGGCGGAGAGAGATGGCGTCCATTATATACTGGACCAGAAAAATTGACTTTCCTTAATCCCCGACGATTTCGCAGCTCTCCATCCAGTCGGATGGGTGTAGTGGTTGGCGGGCCTTCTGTCAAGCCGGTAACACAACGCCGATTCGCTACCAAATATTTACAAGCGTTGACGCGGTATTATCTTATTGGCGGGAGGAGCTGGATAAAAAAGTTGAAGAGACTTGGTTGATTGAACCTCCTGAGGTCAGTGCGATTGCGGATTATATTGCGGATTATAATGACATCGATGGCATAAAATATGCCATTTCACTTTCAACTTCTTTCTTCTCCGCTGGCTTGGCTGGCGCTACAAAAACGGTTAAGTCGCGTTATTCGTATAGATAATCATATCTGTACGAATAATAATTATTATATGATAAATATATTGTAAAATATTTATTTACAGGAACAATGTGAATTAATAAATTCAGTTTCTTATCTAAACCAAAATGGCACACCACACGCTGCGTAAGCTGATGAGTTCTGAATCTCAGTGCATAGCTACGTACGGAGCGGCAGAATGATAGTTTTTATGCGCGAGGATGACTATCAAATCCGCATCGTTAAACACACGATTAGAGATACGTCACTGGCGCATTCATTACTACAGGTGGCGAAGGAATTATTACACCGTTCAACGCCACTCAAAATCTACTGTTCCCCTGTAAGTATGCGCTAAATATATTGGTCTATACCAACCGGCCATAGCCTCAGCAATCCATTGCCGTCCAAGAAACCCTGGCGTACCTTGTTAATCCGTCGAACGGTAGTCTGCTTTTATAACATAAGATGGAAGATGTCCTGCTGGATATACGGTCCATAACCCACAGCATAGCGCTGATGGTTATAGAGCCGGGAAAATTGGTGATCTGCTATACACTCAGGAAATGTTACCATGTGATTTTAAGTTTAGGGAGAATCATTGTTCTGGTTAGAAAAATCACTAATTTAATAATAAGTTAGGAGAGAATGATAATATCATTAGACCCCGGCGATTAGGGCTGTTCAACAAAGGGTTGTTGCAGCAACAGGGTATTTCTTATCTGGTTTTGAGCGATGAAGTCAAAGTCGAAAAAACGCGCCCGGCCGCGCTGCTTGGTCCTGATAGTCGCATTTTTTTCACCCATAATCCCAGCGAGCCTGGCGGCAGAGTGCGGATGCATCTGGAAAACCCACGGCGCAACCACTAGTATTAGCCATTACGATGCTTTAGAATGCGCTGAGGTCGTAGTATTGGGGATTAATGAATTACACAATCAAGGCAGATGCTAAAAAATTAGCACTTATCTCCTGCTATGGGGTAATAAGGTGGAGCCCGCTCTTGCGCCCAAGTTTTGGCTAATCGACTACAAATACTGGTAAAAAGTTATCGTCAGGTAGTGGGATCAAAAAGTTCAGCGTTAGGGTAGGTAGCGCGTTAGAATTTTCGCCGGCAGACGTCTACATGAAAGCGTCGTCTAGGATTTGCGTTTGCATAATTTGATTGAAACGCCTATACCTGCGGTGGCATCGCCTTGTCAGGGCAGAGCCTGCCGGACCCGGTCAGAACCTATCAATATATCGTTTGCTTTGATCGCGATGAATATTCTTAAGCTACTGAAAGGGTATACTTGATAGTAACTATTTTATTAAATTTTATCATTGTATTACGACGATAAAGCTGATGATAAAGCTGATATAGGAGGCTTTGACGCTACTAGGCACCGCCGATGCGAGCGACGGGCTGCTTCGGCACGATACTCACTTTGTTGAGTAATGAGCGGAAAATGCAATGCACGCTGCAGCAAGTTCTGGTGGAGAACGACAGAAAACGGCTGCACCACGTTGACCCTACCTACACACTCCTCATCAGCCGGTCGTGCCACGCGAAATAGGTAATATAACAGTTGATGATAGCCATGGACATTGGGCACATCTCCTTTGGAGGCGTGTTGAAATTTGCCCCTATTGAGCCAAATTTATCTTAAGTTTCAGCACAGGTGACGAGAAGCCGTTACTGGAACAGATCATTAATATTGCCACGCAGAATGCCGACAAACTGCAGTAGCCCTATTAAGGTAGCACAAGCGCTTAATGATTTGCCTGAGTGCCCGTTCAGTCCGGTAAGCGGGACGGTATCCGTATTATACCTGGAGATTGTGAAAAAGAGAACCTTACCTATATTGATGTCAACGCGACCTATGATTTTACTTTGTAGCCGGGCTTGATTGATGATGATGCGCTGCCGCAGAACCCTCGTTCCAACGTGTGGCTCCTGTTTCCTACCTTCGCCAAACATGGGTAAAATCTATCAGACGTTCCTTGATGTTAAGTCCTTGCGGTTGAAAATGGGTGCGCTGGCCATATTACTGCCCTACAGGGGAGAGCGCCAATTTGAATGGTGCCGCGTGCCATTTTCCAGATACTGGAAAATGGCACGCAGATGATCATTATGCAGCGACGACGTCTGCCCACAGGGTTGCTATACCACAGCAATAGGAAATTGGCTCGATAAATCGCCCAGGAAATAAATGACTGTATCGCGTGTCTCAAAGTCGGTAAAAAGCAGGGAGAGCGGTATTACCGGTCGACTCTGCTGAAAATCTGATCTATGTTGACCCGAGGCTGCCTGCAAAGCAGCCGCTTAACGGCGAATTCTGTATTAATTTAGTATTTGATGGATAAGAAAACGCGCGCGCCGAGCTTTCGCTCGCCAGAACAAACTGCGACGTCCACGATCGTGCTCGGCGTACGAGTGAGGCAATTAGTGCCGATTATTTTATTTCGCACCGGTGATTTCGCTGACTAGAAAGTCAACAATTGCGCTGAGTTTGATCATCTGCTTCTCACCGCTGCGGCGGTTTTTGTACTCGATATCTTCCGCATCAAGATTGCGATCGCCTATGACCAACTGGTGCGGTACGCCGATAAGCTCCATATCGGCAAACATCACTCCCGGACGCTCTTTGCGATCGTCGAGCAGGACATCAATCCCCTGTGCCTG
>NZ_LECR01000062.1:5461-5764 GCF_001602625.1 Sodalis-like endosymbiont of Proechinophthirus fluctus | reverse complement strand
GCGGGTGATGCCGATGCCGTAGCAGCCCATGGTCAGCGTTTTCTTACGGCCGTCTTCACCCTGCACAGTGGCTTTCATCGCCTCTGAATATTTGGTGCCCAGCTGGAAAATATGACCCACTTCAATTCCGCGCTTGATTTGTAGTAGTCCTTTGCCGTCCGGACTGATATCGCCGTCAACAACCTTACGCAGGTCGGCCACCTGGGGCAGTGGCAAATCCCGTTCCCAGTTAATACCGAAGAAATGTTTCCCCTCGGCGTTGGCGCCAGCGGCGAAGTCGCTCATCACCGCCACGCTGTGGTC
>NZ_LECR01000062.1:5151-5421 GCF_001602625.1 Sodalis-like endosymbiont of Proechinophthirus fluctus | reverse complement strand
GAGCCAGGGCCCGCACCGACCGCTAAACGGATTTCCTTTTCGCTAGCGAACGTCAGCGGGGAGGCGACCTGCGGCAATTTCTCGGCCTTGACGTCGTTAAGCTGATGATCGCCGCGTACCATTAGCGCTACTAGCGGATGACTGGCATCTTCGCAGGCGCGGACCAACAGCGTCTTGACTGTTTTTCCCACCGGCAGCGCAAACCGCGCCACCAGTTCGTCGATGGTACGGACGTCGGGGGTGTCCACCAGCTGCATCTCTTCGCTGGGA
>NZ_LECR01000062.1:4419-5019 GCF_001602625.1 Sodalis-like endosymbiont of Proechinophthirus fluctus | reverse complement strand
GCCGATGGAACCTGTATCCGCCTGCACCGCCCGGAATTCCAGCCCCATGCGGGTGAAAATAGCATTATAGGCTCGATACATGGCATCATAAGTCGCCTGCAGCGAATCCTGACTAGTGTGGAAGGAGTAGGCGTCTTTCATCACAAACTCCCGCGAGCGTATGACGCCGAAACGTGGCCGCACTTCGTCGCGAAATTTTGTTTGGATCTGATAGAAATTCAACGGCAGCTGCTTATAGGAGCTGATCTCGTTGCAAATAAGGTTAGTTATCACCTCTTCATGCGTGGGGCCCAGTACAAACGGCCGAGCGCTGCGATCGGTAAACCGCAGCAGTTCCTGGCCATACTGGACCCAACGTCCGCTTTCCTGCCACAGATCCGCTGGCTGCACTACCGGCATGACCACTTCAATCGCGCCGGCGTTGTTTATCTCTTCACGTACGATATTTTCCACTTTACGTAGCACGCGTAAACCAGTGGGCAGCCAGCTATAAAGGCCAGACGCCAGTTTACGAATCATCCCGGCGCGCAGCATCAGCTGATGGCTGACCACTTCCGCATCATCGGGGACTTCCTTGAGGGTGGAGAGCAGATATTGGCT
>NZ_LECR01000062.1:4051-4377 GCF_001602625.1 Sodalis-like endosymbiont of Proechinophthirus fluctus | reverse complement strand
CCGCGGGTCGCTGGCAGGCAGCAAAAATATTGAAAGTGATACAGTCTACCAGCACTGGCCAGTGGCGTCACTGTCTCCACTGGCGACGTACCGATGAGATTGGGGTAAAAAGGAGAGTAGGTCAGGCTATCGCTGCTGAGCCGTGATGGCCTGCATACCGCAACGCTGGGCGCCGATGTTTGGCGGCGGTCGTGTCTTTAAGCTTATTTTTGGACCGATTTGTATGGCGGAAGGTGTGTGTTGTAGCTCGGAGTATCCTGTTAACGAGAGAAGGAGCAGCGAAACAGGTAACGCGCGCATCATTTTTCTCTGGCTATTGTTATAAC
>NZ_LECR01000062.1:0-4032 GCF_001602625.1 Sodalis-like endosymbiont of Proechinophthirus fluctus | reverse complement strand
TTTATGGCAGAAATAACAAGATGGGCCGTAACCCGTATGATTAAAACACCGCGAAAAACTGTTATTAACAATTACCAGTCCTTGACTACGCAGCCGTTAAAAATTTTTTATCGGCATCGTTAACTTCATCAGACTAATAAGTCTGAACGAATTTCTTCACTTTTTCGGTGTTTTTATTGGTCTTCGCGCACTACGATCAGGTTGACATAAGACGAGTCTTTATCCTCGACAAAAAGGCCGCCTTAGTTAGCATCAGAATAATATGGCTGTAGGTAGCATTAATAATCGCCAGGGAGATGTGCTGATCGTCAAGCGATCTCGGCAGCTACAAGGCTTCAATTCCACCAGCTTCAGGTTCTTCGGATCGTCGGTCACATCCCCAGATTATAGACTGATCAGCCTAATTTTTTGCAACAGCAGCAGTGAGTGACCCGGCACCCAAGTTAGTCGGATCGTTGGGTAGAGCGATTTGTGCACTGGGCTTCAGTTCGTCCATAGATTTGATTTTCTTGGAATAGCCGGCGATGGGATACACAAAAGTATTCCCTACGGCCATGAGCTTTATGGCTGTGATCTTTTATTTTCTGATCCAGACACAGTTTGTGCTGGAAAGCATTAGTATCAATATCGCCCTTTCTAAGCGTTTTGCTCGGCAAGTACAGTACGTAATCATTAAAGGTCCCCAGCTCCACGTCCAGGCCGCATTTCTCTTTAGTCATTTTTTGCGCCGTTTCTGCTGACTTGTTCCAAGCTATCGATCACTCCTACTTTGATGTAGTTCAGATCTTTTTCATTCTGTGTCCACAGTCGGCCAGCCTCCACCGTGCTAAACAGTACAGCTACCTTTGCCAGAGTTTTAATATTGAAATATATATCCCTTTCTTCACAGTGAGATGCAGTATCCTTGCACCATTATGTCGACGCAGGGACGTTCGCACTATTTATGAGTAAATGCTCTGACAAGTCGATCACCGCAAAGTTGTATTAAATAGACCAGAACCACCAACAAACACTAATACTGTATTCATCACGGTGGTGTTGTAGCCGATATAGCCGCATTGAATGCAGATTTGTCCCAGGCCGCCGGCGGGGCGGCCCTCTACCGCTCCGCTCATAGATGGCGGTGGCAGTGCCCCCGCCTTATCCCCGTCTATTTCCGTTAACATTAACATGACGCCGAATTTAACACCACCGGTGTAATCCATCTGGGCAATGATGATGTTATTGTTGACGTTGAAATGGCACGAGGTTTCCTTTCCGATAACAACGGCGCATCCACTGACTGACCGGTAACCCCAACTGTAATATAGTAATATGGGAATGCGGCCGGGCGTATGTTCGCTGTGCATGCGCTACTGATAATCCTGCGGAATATACAAATGCAGCATGGAACGGATGAATGCCTGAGCCAGCAGTGTTTTCGGATGGGAAAAAATTTCGCTTACTGAATCCTGCTCGATGAGTTCCTCTTGGCTGATGACCGCGACCTGATTCCAAATACGTTTCACGACATCCATTTGATGGATAATCAACAGTATGGGCAAACCTAGGTGCTGATTGATATCTTTCAAAAATGCTAATATAAGCTGGGTCTTGGCGGGATCCAGCGCACTAGTAGCTTAATCGCACAGTAGCACTTTAGGATTACTGGCCAGCGCGCGGGCGATGGCGACCTGCTGTTTCTTTCCGCTCGAAAGATTCGCCGGATAGCTATCTACTTTATCCTCCAGCCCACTAGCGCCAGCAATTTGGCGACCCGCTGGGTGATAGTGCTTTTAGGCCGCTTATCCAATTCCAGCGGCAGCGCGACATTTCCAGCCACTGTGAGCGAGGAAAGTAAATTAAAATGCTGTGAAGATCATGACCATCTGACAACGGGTATCAATCAGTTTCCGCTTGGGCAAATTCGTCAGATCAGTACCGTTGACCACTACCAAACTGGACGTTGGCCATTCTAGTAGATTGACGCAATATATCAAGGTGCTTTTCCCGGCGCCAGATGCCACGATGACGCTGTAAATTTGCCCAGCGGGCACGTGAAGCCTAACATATGATAACATGATAATATTCCATGTTATCAGCGTGAAGTGCTTGGTGATGTGAGAAAGTGTGATTATGTATATTTTATATGTAGGCTGCGTTAGTAGAGAACGTAATAAGGTAACAAATCAATGCTGACCAGCATTGAAGTGCGTGGATTTTAAGGCGTCTAGACGTCTATATCAACTGTGTTTCTTTCCATTTTATGGGTTTCTCTTCCCATGTCAAAACATGCGATACTTAAGACTTACCCATAATCAGGAGTTTTGCAGTGGCACAGTCTGTTTCCGCAATTTTTTTAGACCGTGACGGTACGATTAACGCCGATAACGGTTACGTCCATAAGATTGACGATTTTCAATTTATTGATGGCGTGATTGAAGCCATGCAGGAACTTAAAAAGATGGGCTTCGCCCTGGCAGTAGTCACGAATCAATCCGGGCTAGCCCGAGGTCTTTTCAGCGAAGAGCAGTTTATACGATTGACGGAATGGATGGACTGGTCACTGGCGGATCGTGACGTTGAGCTGGACGTTATCTATTTTTGCCCTCACCATCCCCAAGCAGCAGTGGAGGCATTACGCCAAGAGTGTGATTGCCGTAAGCCGAAACCTGGGATGCTGCTTGACGCGCAGAGCCACCTGCATATCGATATAGCTTCTTCTTATATGGTGGGAGACAAGCTGAACGATATGCTGGCGGGCAAGGCGGCGGGGGTCGGTACTCTGGTACTAGTGAACAGCGGTAAAGCGGTAACGGAGCAGGCTAGCGCGGCAGCGGATTGGGTCATCGATAGCCTGGCCGCGCTACCGGCCACAATTAAACAGTATCAATTCGGCGCATAACGAATGATTTGTGACCCGATTGAAAAAAGTAAGGATATTCCTTGCGATTTCAGACCGGCTCCCTATAATGCGTCTTCACTGGCCGGGAACATAACCGGATCAGCTAGAGGAAGGTGTCCCACTACTGGAAAATAACAGGTTTATTATAAAGAGGAAAATTGTAGTATACGCCACCCGCACCAGTAGGGAAAATACCTCCCGGTTTACGCTCTTTAACAATTTATCAGACAATCTGTGTGGGCATTCACGAGACGATATCGACACACGAAATATCAAGTCTTGAAGAAGAGTGAACAAACGAATATTCATACGAATACCAGTTTTAATTCTTTGAACATCAAGCTTTTAATTGAAGAGTTTGATCATGGCTCAGATTGAACGCTGGCGGCAGGCCTAACACATGCAAGTCGAGCGGCAGCGGGAAGAGGCTTTCCTCTTTGCCGGCGAGCGGCGGACGGGTGAGTGATGTCTGGGGATCTGCCCGATGGAGGGGGATAACTACTGGAAACGGTAGCTAATACCGCATAATGTCGCAAGACCAAAGTGGGGGACCTTTAGGCCTCACACCATCGGATGAACCCAGATGGGATTAGCTAGTAGGTGGGGTAATGGCTCACCTAGGCGACGATCCCTAGCTGGTCTGAGAGGATGACCAGCCACACTGGAACTGAGACACGGTCCAGACTCCTACGGGAGGCAGCAGTGGGGAATATTGCACAATGGGGGAAACCCTGATGCAGCCATGCCGCGTGTGTGAAGAAGGCCTTCGGGTTGTAAAGCACTTTCAGCGGGGAAGAAGGCAATGGCGTTAATAGCGCCATTGATTGACGTTACCCGCAGAAGAAGCACCGGCTAACTCCGTGCCAGCAGCCGCGGTAATACGGAGGGTGCGAGCGTTAATCGGAATTACTGGGCGTAAAGCGTACGCAGGCGGTCTGTTAAGTCAGATGTGAAATCCCCGGGCTCAACCTGGGGACGGCATTTGAAACTGGCAGGCTAGAGTCTCGTAGAGGGGGGTAGAATTCCAGGTGTAGCGGTGAAATGCGTAGAGATCTGGAGGAATACCGATGGCGAAGGCGGCCCCCTGGACGAGGGCTGACGCTCAGGTACGAAAGCGTGGGGAGCAAACAGGATTAGATACCCTGGTA
>NZ_LECR01000065.1:1162-2589 GCF_001602625.1 Sodalis-like endosymbiont of Proechinophthirus fluctus | reverse complement strand
TTCCTTTCGAACGCCATTCATCGCGAAGGTCATCAGCACCGCGACGATATCAACAGCTATTAATTACGGACCATACACGCACGTGCGTAAAATGTCTTCGTCAACGATGGCTCGATTGCTCTTACCGACTGATCGGCCACCGATGTTCAAAAAGATGATCCGATTTCCGTTTGGTCGTAGGAATACCGATGCGAAGTGTCATCGCCATCGCCATCGCCATCGCCATCGAGTTAATACGAGTAGCATTTTGCGGGTTGTGCGGAGTATCCAATGCGAAAACCTCGCGGGTGTCGCCCCGGTAGCAGCGGATTAGTGGCTTAACAAGTCGACATATCTCCCGAGTGGGCGGAATCGTTAGTAAATCGCGTCTCAATTTACCGCAAAATATAAGTATCATTTATTTTAATTTATTTCGTTATTTTTTTTACCCTCCATTTTTTTTTGGCGACGGATTTGATTTATGACTATGACGGATTATGTGCCTTTTTCCTCTCTGACCGCATACGAGACAGAACCAAAATAACATATATATATATAGAGAGATGTGCTTGCGTGTGTTTGTGCGTGTGCTTATATATATATAGAGGACAGGAAATAAATAAAGCAAACCGAAAGCATTGAAGCTACAATTTTTTTTTTTTTGATGCAATAAAATCTCGATTTTCTGCAGGGAATCTGCTTGCAAGACAATTTCTTTCGGGGGTCGGTCCCGATGGTGAACTTCGTATCGATTTCATCGCCGGCAGACGATTTTGGACAAAAAATACGCATCGACTCGGAATTATAATCGAAAAAATAATTTATCGGTCATCCGATTAGAAATTAATTTTAAAAGAATTGTCGCTGATCGCGTCCAAAGGACAGCTTGCATCACTCTCGCCGAATCCACTTTCCGAATGCGATTAAATGCCAGGTGCATGGCAAAACATGGAACCGAGGAATAAAGGAGAAGTCGAAATTCGAGACGATGACCCTCTTCGCGATGACGGCGATTAACATCGCCGAAATCGAATCGACCGAAGACGGCAAGATGGCATTGATTGCACAATGCCTTTCGCGAATCTCGATTCCGATCCACGAGAATCGCAGCCTTCGTGGCGAAGTCCTTCGATTTAATTGAATCAACCGAACGAAAAGCGAATTTTAAAAAAAAAGGAACGAAAGAGAAAAAAAATAAATAAATAGAATTTAGACATTTATCTCGAGCGAAATTAATGAAAATCACGTACCAGGAACCGGACCGGACCTGCTTAATTAGTGAAAATTGCTCGAGACCTTCGGGAGCGCGGAAATTTCGAAGAGCGATCGAGTTCGTGGCATCAGGCCAGTCAATTGGCAATAGCCCAAGATGGAATCGTTCCGCGAAGGTTGAAGATGTTTTGGTTGGAGATGGCACGCGATCAAAGATTGACGTGAGTTATTCGATT
>NZ_LECR01000065.1:0-1155 GCF_001602625.1 Sodalis-like endosymbiont of Proechinophthirus fluctus | reverse complement strand
TCCACTTTTGGAGGCACGCGTCGATTCGAGTGACCCAAACATGGGGTCCGACAGTCTCTTGTCACCGCCTCGACTTCGACGATAATCTCCATCTTCCATGCGGTTTCCACACAAGGTGAGACAGAGAGAGAGAGAGAGAGAGAGAGGTTTTGCGAAGGTCTCCCTGCCAAGGTTTTTCCTAAACTCCTTTATTTATTTAGCCTTGTCTCGGAAAAGGATGATGAGACGGAGGCTGTCCTTGAAATAATCTCGCCCCCCATCTCACCTCCCTCCCACCGCAACGAAACAAAAATTCAAGAAGAGGAGGCGAAACAGAAAGCGATAGCAAAAAAGTCAAAAATCGAATCGATTTCAGCGATGGTGAAGAGTGATGGGAGGGGGGGAGGTAAAAAGTAAGCGAAAACAAAATGCGATTCAATTTAGAAAATAAATCATTCTTCGTCGCATTGCAGACGAAATCGGAGAATTAGATTGAATTAAAAAAGTAATAAATAAATAAAATTAAATGAAAAATATAAAAATAAAAATCATTCCAACGAAATTGAGTGAAATTGAGGCATTTTCGAGAAATGGTAAATATTTAAAATCGAAAGACGTTCGCCATTCAGAAATGTTTGTTCAATAAATTTCTGCGAGAGCGAATCATTCGCGAAATGCAAAGAAGAAGCAAAGAATCCGGGGAGAAACATTTCGCTCTCGATTCTTGTTTACGCAGCTTTTACATTTATCCGCGAATCCGACGTGGGCGTACCGATTTGAAAAGTTGTAAACAATTACGCGCGCGTACGAAAAATAAAATTTAAATTCGGTCGATCGAATCCGATCCGACTCTGAAAAGTCTTCTTTTCGAGTTGTCTGCTATACCTGGGGGATGGGAGGGAGGTGGGATGGAAGGAGGAGGAGGAGGAGGAGGTTTCTTTTTGACCTTCTCTTCCCNCTCCCCCCAACAATCCGGAAGACAAGAAAGAGCGAAAACAAGAAAGGGAAGCAAAAACCGGGGAAATCCCTTAATAAGCTGAATATTTACCTCGACGCTCAAAATTCCTACCAATTTTCATTTTCAATTTGTCTAAAATTGTAATTTCATCCTTGTTTCCGGGATTCAAACTGTCAAAGTTTCAAAAAGGAAGAAGATTCTTCCTTGTTTCGAGGGGG
>NZ_LECR01000005.1:8358-10136 GCF_001602625.1 Sodalis-like endosymbiont of Proechinophthirus fluctus | reverse complement strand
GCTGAAAAAACTGACGCTGCTCGGCTTCGAGGTGGATCATGAACGCAACCTAGCCACGCGTTTTGGCCACGCCGGCTTGATTACCACCGACGCCAGCCGCCAGGCTATCGTAATCCCGACCAACGAGGAGTTGGTCATCGCCCAGGACGCCGCGCATCTGACCGCGTAATTCTCATNTCATCTCCCCACCGGTTTTGTCCGGTTGGGATGTTTTTGCCTAACGAGAAACCGTTGAAAGAGGTTTAGCTGTGTCCCGTACAATCATGTTGATCCCTACCGGCACAAACGTTGGTCTGACCAGCGTCAGCCTCGGCGTGATCCGCGCCATGGAGCAAAAAGGCGTAAGATTAAGCGTGTTCAAACCCATCGCGCAGCCACAATCCGGGGAGGATACCCTCGATACTACCACCCGCATTATTCGCGCCAATTCTACTATTCCCTCCGCTGAACCTCTAGCCATGAGCTATGTGGAATCTCTGCTCGTCTCCAATCAGCAAGACGTGCTGATGGAAAAAATCATCGCCCGCTATCATGAAAATACCCATGAGGCGGAAGTTGTACTGGTGGAAGGTCTGGTTCCCACGCACAAACATCAGTTCGCCACGGCGCTGAACTATGAAATCGCCCGCACGCTAAACGCCGAAATCGTTTTTGTACTCTCACTGGGCAACGACTCGCCAGATCAATTGAAAGAACGTATCGAGCTGGTACGCTCAAGCTTCGGCGGGAGCAAAAATAAAAACATCACTGGCGTCATCATCAATAAATTGAACGCGCCTGTGGATGAACAAGGCCGTACTCGTCTAGACCTGTCGGATATTTTCGACGATTCCAACAAGGCAAGCGTAGCTAACGTCGATCCAAGCCTGCTGTTTAAAAACAGCCCGCTGCCCGTGCTAGGCTGCGTACCGTGGAACTTCGATCTCATCGCCACCCGTGCCATCGATATGGCCTACCATCTGGGAGCTACCATTATCCACGAAGGAGAAATTCAAACCCGCCACGTGAAATCCGTCACATTCTGCGCTCATAGCCTACCAAACATGCTAGAACATTTCCGGCCTGGTTCACTTCTGGTGACTTCCGCCGACCGCCCCGATATACTGGTCGCTGCCTGCCTCGCTGCTATGAACGGTGTAGAAATCGGCGCTGTGCTGCTGACCGGAGGTTATGATATTGATCCGCGCATTCAGAAGCTGTGCGAGCGCGCCTTCCAAACCGGCCTGCCGATGTTCACCGTACAGACAAACACCTGGCAGACGTCGCTCAGCCTTCAAAGCTTCAGCCTGGAAGTGCCGGCCGATGACCACAGTCGGGTGGAAAAACTGCAAAACTATGTCGCTGGCCATATCGATAATGCCTGGATCGAATCCCTGTCCGCCAGCTCCGAGCATCCGCGCCGCTTGTCGCCGCCGGCGTTCCGCTATCAACTGACCGAACTAGCGCGCCAGGCGGATAAACGCATCGTGCTGCCGGAAGGCGACGAGCCGCGCACTGTCAAAGCGGCGTCCATTTGCGCTGAGCGCGGCATCTCCCACTGTGTACTGTTGGGTAATCCTGATGAAATTCAGCGCGTGGCTGCGGTACAGGGCGTGACGCTTGGCAACGGCATCGAAATTATCGATCCGGAAGTGGCGCGTGAGAAGTATATCGCGCGCCTGGTCGAGCTGCGCAAGAGCAAAGGCATGACAGAAGTAGTGGCCCGAGAACAGCTGGAAGATAACGTGGTGTTGGGCACACTGATGCTGGAACAGGGCGAAGTGGACGGCCTAGTGTCA
>NZ_LECR01000005.1:384-8304 GCF_001602625.1 Sodalis-like endosymbiont of Proechinophthirus fluctus | reverse complement strand
CGGGGAGTTCGCTGGTATCGTCAGTGTTCTTTATGCTGCTACCTGAGCAAGTACTGGTGTACGGCGACTGCGCCATCAACCCGGATCCGACCTCGGAGCAACTGGCGGAAATTGCCATTCAATCGGCCGACTCTGCCACCGCCTTCGGTATTGAGCCGCGCGTGGCGATGATTTCTTACTCGACGGGCAATTCCAGCGCCGGCAGCGACGTCGAGAAAGTGCGTGAAGCCACGCGCCTGGCGCAGGAAAAACGCCCGGACCTGGTCATCGACGGCCCGCTGCAGTATGATGCAGCCATTATGGCTGATGTCGCACTGTCGAAAGCGCCCAACTCGCCGGTAGCTGGTCAGGCTACGGTATTTATATTCCCGGATTTGAACACCGGCAATACTACTTATAAAGCGGTACAGCGTTCGGCAAACCTGATCTCTATCGGTCCGATGCTGCAGGGGATGCGCAAGCCGGTCAACGACCTCTCGCGCGGCGCGCTGGTAGATGATATCGTTTATACGGTCGCGCTGACTGCCATTCAGTCGCAGCAAGTAGAAGGCTAATTCCGAGTTTGCATCGTCAGAAAAAACCACGCCAGCCATAGGCCGGCGTTTTTTTGTCCTGTGCGGGCCAGCTCGAACTTCCAGCGCTTGCGCCGTTTAGCCCATGTAAGGTAGGGCGCTATCTTCCCCACGCCCATCTACTTTTTTAACCTGTACCCAGATGCCGTAACCTTCCCATCACGCTCATCGGCTATTGTGCTGCTCTGTCGTCTAACGTCTGCGTGGCTAGAGTTCAACGCTCTGGCGTTATTACGGTTTAGCCACAGCAATAACGCTTTGAGGGAGTTCCTCTGGGTGAATTCGTCGCAGTATAGCCGGTAATTTTCTCCGGCGTCAGTCAATTGACTATCTCCAACTCGCTCCCCTATAGCGCGAACAGGCCATAGACCATGCAGCTAAATAGCGAACCCCGCAACCCGGCAAGTGTCATTCTCGAAATAAAACTACCTATGTTCAGTGAACGGTGCATCCGCGATATCAGCTCTTCTTCCGACTCGCGGCAGGCGGAATCGAGCATCCCTTCGCCGCATTGTACCCCGCCACCGACGGTTGCATCCAGATAGTTCAGACAAAAGTCATTGCTGGCGGTACGCCGATGAACCAGAACATTGCCCGCACCATAATGTACCACACAATATAACTGGCGCGGTGACGCAGATAACTGGCGCGGTGACGCAGACGTTCCGCGCGCATCTGCTGGCGGCTGACCTGGACGATGACTTCATTATTTTCAATGATAATGTCTACCCATTCCTCATCGGAAGACTAACTCCGTTGCTCCATCCTATGATACCACATTATGCAATGACGCGGACTGCTCCGTGTGGTATGATTAAACGGAAAAACCACTGATACATTTTATCATAACTTAGAAGGTTATTGCGACTTGATTAGTAGTTTTCACGCTATCTAATGATAATACCTGTAACCATCTGTCTGCCAGCAGACCCCATAGCTTGCCAAAAAGCCGCCTTTGAGCAAGTGACTGACTCCGGATTAAATAGAAAATACCCCGCCCGCTCTGCATGCGGAATATGGAGATGGCCATACGAGAACGCGTCACCAGGAACCAGCGACGGCAGCCGCGCTGGATAATAAAGATGCCTATGGGTTAAAATGTCCCCTACATCTCTCTCCCAGCAGAATATGCTGACAAGGCGTGCTAAAGGGAAAGTAAAACAGCATTTCATCAGATTTTCTGTCATAATTGCCGCGTACGGCGATAATACGCTGGCCGTAAGCATTAAACGCGATGGCGACTTCTGCCGGTCGATAATTTTCAGGCAGAGGATTGCGCGGACTGTGATTTAGAAAATAACCCAGAAGCAACATCGCCAGCTGGTGGCACTGCTTAAGTCAAACGCCGCCAGCAACTAGCGGGTGGTAGAAAAACATGAATATCGGACGCTATCATTAATATCATTTTTTTCTTCATATTGCGTGTGTGTCGACTATTGCGTATGTGTCGACCCGCGCGCCGCCGACCCCCGCCCGCCGCGCCCGTACAGACGGCGCAGCAGGCCAGGCTTAGCAAGGCTTTAGGCTGTCAGCGTCAGCGCTATCCTGTCGTGGATAGCGGGGATTGACGGGTTATTGCGCAATAAGGCCTGCTTACTACACCCGCCGCTTATTCAATTTTATCCCCTGCGCTTTTGTACTACAGTTAAGTCACTCACGTTATCCTGAAGGAGGCTTTATGCTTGACCTTTATTATGCGCCCACTACGCCAAATAGCCATAAAACTACACTGTTTTTAGAAGAGACCGCGGCACGCGTTATCAGCTTCACCGCCTGGATATTAGCGCCGGCGATCAATTCAAGCCGGCCTTCTTCACTCTTTTCGACGAATAACAAAATTCCGGCAATCGCTGAGAGAGAACCAGCGTGCGCCGTGCTGTTAATCCTGTTTGAATCGGGCGCTATTTTTGCTCTATCTGGCCGAGAAAACCGGATAACTGTTGTTGTCGCACGAACTGCGCGAACGGCACACTACTCTGTAATAGCTATTCTGGCAAATGGCGGGCTTTGGGCCAATGCTTAGCCAAAACTACTAATTTAGCCAAGTATGCCCTGGGAAAAGTGCCTGATGCCATCAAAATCGCCACCGTACTGAAACCGCACGACTGTATGGCTGTTAGATGAGCAGTTGCAGGATCATCATTATATAGCTGCATGTGTCCTCCCAAGGTCCAGACTCAGCTATTAACATTAAGCGGAGAATACCACCATGAAAATTTTAGTGACTGGCGGGACTGGGCTATTGACCAGCACCTGGTTATGAGACTACAAAACTTATCGCACTATGTTACCATGTTGACCCGCAATGCTCAGCTCGTGCGGCAGACGCTGGGACCGGAGATCGCTACTATGACCACGCTTGACCACACTGGCGCCGATAGTACATCTAAACGAGTTCGATGCGGCGATAAACCTTGTCGGCGAGCCTATCGCTGAGCTCCGCTGGACAGACGAGCAAAAAACAAGCTATGTCAGAGTCGCTGGGACGTCGCCGACCAATTGAGTCTACTGATACGCAGAGCGACAATCCACCGTCGGTGTTCATTTCCAGCTCCGCCACTGACTATTCTGGCTACTAGGATGATGCCCTGATGGGTATTTGTGAACGCTGATTATCGATTTCTCCCATACGCTATGGGCACTCTGGAAAGTTTGGCTCTATGGGCGCGTAGCGAGAAAACCCGCTTGTGTCTGTCGCGTATTGACGTGGTGGATAGGCCGCCGCCGGCGGCTTAATGGGCAAGGCTCTTGCTGCTGTACAAAGTCGGACTGAATGGCCCGATCGGCGACGGTAGGTATCCAGTTTATGTCCTGGATCTACATCGATGATATCGTCAACGCAATATTGTTCATGCAGACTATCGACAGCCTGGTGGGTGTGTTCAACGTGTCTGCCCTACCTATCCGATGCGCAATGAGCATTTTCGGCAATGTACTGTCTGGGGTCCTGGTCCTGCACTAGCCATTCTTCACCCGTGTGCCGGTGCGGGCGGTACAGCTGTTTCTCAGCGGATAACGGGCAATACCGAGGAGGCCGACCAAAGCCGGTTTCACTTTTTGCTTCAGCGAGCTAGAAGCGGCACTAAAACCTAACCGGAAATCGTCAACATCATATACAAATCTGCGCGGTTACTTAAAGAAAGGCCCCAGAGAGGAATTACTGCAGCCGCGGGCTTCTTTAGGCTGCCAAATACCTTTGACGGCGAGCCACTGCTCTTCGATCTCCCTATACAGGAAGATGATATGATTGGAAAGATGATATGATTGGAAACATGGCGCGCGAACTTTATTTCGCGCGTTGTCACCATTATGGTCTTGCCTTCTTTGGCCAGCTTTTACATGATACGCAGCACTTTGTTGACCAACTCCTGGTCCAGCGCCGAGGTTGGTTCATTAAACAACAGCGCCTCCGGTTCCATCACCGGCACGTTTCCTTAATTATGCGCGCGCCGGTGATGGAACCGGAGAGATTGATGGGGTATTTGGCGCTCTCGCAGGTGCCCTCGCGTCGTTTTTGCTGAGGCCCAGTCCTGCACCGTCTCTTCTATGACGTTTTCCAGCACGGTCGTATGGCTCCATCAATTAAGATGCTTAAATATCATTTTTCAGCCGGGTGTGTGCGGCAGCTGCAATTACTTTTTATCGAATACTTTTAGCTGGCTGTCATTATCGAGCAATAAATGAATATTTTCGTTATTCACGGCAATCGATCCTTATCTGGGCTTTTCCAGAAAGTTGATATAGAGCATTGGCGTAGGCTTTCCTGGATCTAGACCCTTGCAGCACTCTCACGCGTTTGCCGTGCAGAGATTCTAGCGTTGGGGTAATAATCTGGCTGCTATCTCTAGCGATCAGACACACTTTGGCGGCGCAAAGCTTATCGGTGGAGTTGGTTTCCTACTGGCTGGCGTTTTTTCAGTGATCGATAAAGAGGAGATAATCGCGTTTTTTGATGTTTTGGGTACTGCGTTGCCCGTGTAAATTAGCGTCGCTATCAAAAGGAAGAACTTTTATCAGCTTTTTTATAAAAAACCTTCAATATAATTATTCATTGCCTAGTATGGTGTGTGCTCTTTATTAGCCGGAACTATTTGCACATTTCATACTATCCGTCGTGCTGTACACGGTCACCCGCCGTCGCTCGTACGCCATTCATTCATTTAATTGATTATTAAAATATAGCTAGCAGCAAGTGTCAACCTCCTCGCCAACGCTGAAACAAATCTTGCGGCAGTACCAGATCAAATTGATCCAACGTGCGGTTGACCGTTTGGTCTATGATATCACTAACCTGAGCAGGCTGGTGATAAAAGGCCGGGACCGGGGGTGTGATAACTGCGCCGAGTTCAGCCGCTAGGGCCATCAGGCGCAGGTGGCCGAGATGCAACGGTGTTTCACGCACCCCGAGCACCAACCGGCGTCGCTCCTTTAGCACCACATCCGCGGCGCGCGTCAACAGACCATCGCTGTAGCTATTGACAATACCGGAGAGCGTTTTCATCGAACAGGGCAGGATAACCATCCCGAGGGTCTGGAATGAACCAGAGCTGATGCTAGCAGCAATGTCGCGGGAATCATGCACTACATCCGCCAGCGCCTGGACTTCACGCAGGCTATACGTCGTCTCCAGCGCCAGGGTTTGCCGCGCAGCCGGACTTATGACTAGATGGGTTTCAACCTCTGGCAGTGCGCTCAGCACCTGTAGCAGGCGAACACCATACACGGCGCCGCTGGCGCCGCTGATACCGACAATCAGACGTTTCATACCTTAACTCCCGCCAGTAGGAAAGACAATAAAAAAACCAGGCTTATTTGGCCACCAGGGCAGAAAAGATGACCAGTTGCCATGAAGCGCGGGTACAGCGGCACAGCCTACTGCACCCGCGCGGTACCGATCAACTTTGGTTATGTATTTCCAGATTTTTGACTTCACTATGGGGCGCGTAGTGCTTTAGAATCGTCATTGCGCGGCAATTCTAGATAATCAAGATGGCGCTAATCTGTGTTACGCGTGACGCAGATACCGTTAACTACTGAGATTCAAATTTATCCGCATCGGGATTAATCTCCCTGCGTTGCCCGTTTCAAATCGGACAAATCCTGAAATATCAGCGTATCAGCGCAGATAAGGAGCCGAATTTCATCCAACTAGCGACTGTGAACGATCAGCTTGGAACGAACTAGGCATATCGATGCCGTACATGTTCGGGAAGCAGATTTCTAGCACGGCGGAAACCAAATAAGCGTAACTGGCGGCCCTCCCTCCGCGCTCCCCTTCAACAACTTGCTAGGAATTCGTACCAGGCACGATAGAATCGTCCGCCAACAGCACACTTTTTTCGAAAAATTCGGTGCGGTTGGCATTAATATTACAGCGTACCGACTGCCGGCGGACTTGTTGACCGGGCCATGATGATGTAGATCGAATTTTATCGATGAACGAATCCGGCCGGGCGAAATAGACATACTCGAACAGGCACAGATGACACTGGGAGTTCTCGGCACACTGCCGGGTAAAAGGCTGATTTTTTTCTTAACGTACACCGCCTCGCCCAGCGCAATGTCGTGCAGAAAACCGAATCCTAGCGCTATGCTTTCGGAGGCTACGATATGCTCACTGCGGCCGTCGGCCACAGCGGCACGTTTGCCGATAACCAGATGGCGGATACCGTTGGGATCACGAAAAGCAAACAGACCATGACCGATTATCATGCCGACGCAGACGTAGACACCGCAGATTTGCTGATAGGTTACCACCGCCGCCGTGAAAATGTTGTCCGCCTCCAGCGGATAATCCAGGAAACGGTCCAGCTCAGCGGCGAAGATGTTAAGCAAGATTTCCGAATCGGAGGTGGTATTGACATGGCGCCGACCATTTTCAAATAGCTTTTTACGCAATTTGTAGGTGTTGGTCAGGTTACCGTTGTGCGCCAAGGTGATTCGAATAAGGAGTTGATGTAGAACGGTTTCTCCTTGAAGGTGCTGGAGCTACTGGCAGTCGGGTAGCGGGCCCATATTGCTCTACAGGCGTTGTATATGTCTAGCCTCGAAAATATCCTTAAGCAGTCCATTGGCTTTATGCAGGCGAAAGCAATTTAATATATTAAAGACAGACTAGTTTACCGGCATAAAACCGACAATTCCGATAACACTGCACATGTTGTCATTTCCTTATCAGCGTTACTGGGATAACTACTGCTCCGGTAAGAAACTCGACGTGCTTTGCAGATAGTCAAAAAACCACCTAATGATACCGCTGAATTGCGGTATCAGATGGGACTGCTGCCAGTCCTGGCTGTGGGAGAAACTGGTGAAGGTATCGAGAAAGAACAACGCCGCCGACACGATCAAAATACCCCGAAGCGCTCCGAAAAAGATGCCGAGTACCTGGTTGGTGCCAGATAAACCGGTTCGCTCCACTAGCGAGCTAATTACATAATTGACGATCGCCCCAATAATCAGGGTCGCCAAGAACAACAGAGCAATCGCGAGACCATTGCGCACCATCCGCTCATCAAAATTGGTGAAGTATATCACAAAGTAACTATAGTAGTGACTAGCGACAAAAAATGCATAGGCCCAGGTCACTAAAGATAATACCTCGCGCACGAACCCGCGAATTAAGCTCACCAGAGCGGAAAAAACAACGATGCTGATAATGACGTAATCAACCCAGATCATACATACATACCTTGATCATTCGCCCGGTCACAGCTAGTTCATAGCGAATTCTAACAGGAAAGGAAAACGCTTACGTAGGGAATTTATTCCCCTTGTTTTAAATAAATAACGGCGATTAAAAAAGCCAATCCTCGCAATCATATAGCGTAAAAAATCCGCACCGACCTTCCCTAGCGTCACACACGGTAAAGACTAAACATCCTGCAGCGCCACAGAGAGCAATGGTCACAGCCCGCGCTACAGCAGCGCCTCACGTCTGGCGCTTTGGCATTGTGTCACACTCGCACTCAGGCAGAAGTTTAGTGTACGCTATAGGGTCGCAATTGGCCGTTAAGGCCGCTCAACTGATTCAATTCGCCGAGCGCGGATTGCAGTTTTTCCTTGGATGCATCCGGACCGACAAATATCCGCGTAATCTGCCCCTGTGCCGGCGCCGGCGGCGAGGTATAAACGCGATAACCCGACAACCGCAACTTAGCGACGATTTCCGACACTTTATCGGCGTTTTTCAACGCGCCCAACTGCACTACCCACGCCTGCCCCTTCAGCGCCTGCAGTTTAGGCACAGGTTTTCTCTCCGGCCACACGGCCGATTTTTGCTCAGATTTGACCGCTGCAAGCAGCGTGTTTTTTATCTCCGGTGGCGCCAAGGTTTCTGACTGGCTGG
>NZ_LECR01000005.1:0-180 GCF_001602625.1 Sodalis-like endosymbiont of Proechinophthirus fluctus | reverse complement strand
CTTTTTACCGTCCAGCAGACCGGGCAGAATAATGATGCCAAGGGCGACAAGAATAATGGTCCCCACCAGGCGGTTCTGAAATTTACTCGCCACACTATTTCCCCCTTTCAGCAAGCGCTATGACCGGTGCCACGGTATGGAAAGAGCCGAAAACCAGCACACAATCCTCCGGCGCGGCGT
>NZ_LECR01000007.1:25243-25562 GCF_001602625.1 Sodalis-like endosymbiont of Proechinophthirus fluctus | reverse complement strand
TCAGCGCCAACTGCACGGTGAGCGGACCAGAGAGACTGAGCGCGGCGCACAGCTCATCGCGCAGGTAGCCCTCCACAACGAGTTTGATCTTCTCGCCTTTTAGCGGCGCATTATTCAAGGTGGTGTTAACCGTCATCGACACTGGCCAGCGCCCGCTTAGCTTAGCGTTGCCGGAAGCGTTGAGTAAACCCTGGGGCGAGTCGATATCCAGCAGCGTCAATTCGGCGTGCTGATTACGGGTCGCCGCCTGCAATCGTAGGTGGCTAATAAGCAGATTGGCGTCGCCAGAGAGGCGCAAATTCTCCGCCTCGATATCCTC
>NZ_LECR01000007.1:23938-24989 GCF_001602625.1 Sodalis-like endosymbiont of Proechinophthirus fluctus | reverse complement strand
CGGCAATGCGCGTTGGCATCACCGTCAGATTCTTGCCCTGAAACTGAAGGCCGGTGCATAATTCGTCAAGGGTGATGCGGGCGTTATCCACCTTTACCTGCACATTATTCAGAGCCAGACGGCGCAGGTTAATGCGATAAGGGGTCGACAGGGAAGCGCCGCCAGACACCTCCTGCGCCGCCAGCACCGGCGGCCCGAATTCAGCAGTGTTCACACCGACATTAACATCGCGCAGAGAAAGATTGTTGAGGCACAGCTGACCCTCCCATAGACAGCCAAAATCCAGCGCAAGATGTAATTCTCCAACGCCGACCGTAACGCCGAGCATCTGGTAACGTAACTGCTTAACCGTCAAATCGCGCCAGCCGCCGCTTACGGAAGCCATTTCAAGTCCCGGAACCCAGCGGGCCACGCCGTTCAGCAACAGGTACAGCCCGCTGGTAGTACCAATTAGAAACGCCATTGCACCCACCAACAACACCATAAGCAGCACGATATTGAGGCAAATTTTTTTAACAAGGCTCATAGTTCCGGCCCTAATCCAATATAGAATTGCACGCCGTGCTCATGTTCATCCGCAACTGGGGCGGCGATGTCCAGCTTTATGATGCCGACGGGCGACTGCCGGCGCACGCCGACTCCGACGCCGGTCTTGAAGCTGCTCTGTTTGATATCGTTAACCGCTTCGCCACTGTCCACAAATACCGCGCCCCACCATTTGCCGGTGACATTATATTGATACTCCAACGATCCGGTGGCTAGCTTGGAGGCACCGGTCAGTTTACCGTCATCGTCCCATGGCGACAGGGATTTGTATTTATAGCCTCGGATACTGCGATCGCCGCCTGCAAAGAAGCGTAGCGAAGGTGGGACGCGTTCAAAATCATTGGCTTCTATCCAGCCCAGGTTGCCACGTGCCACAAAGCGGTGCTTCTCCGCCAGCGTACGGATCCAGACGTTCTGCGCCTGCAAAATGACAAAATAGATATCCGATCCCCAGACGGTATTGGAGACATCCACCGAATAGCGCTGGCTGTCGCCCCAGATAGGC
>NZ_LECR01000007.1:19215-23904 GCF_001602625.1 Sodalis-like endosymbiont of Proechinophthirus fluctus | reverse complement strand
TGATACTGACGCCGGGATAGATAAGCATCGTGGTATCGGTGACGTTGGTCTGGGTAAAGTGATCCAGGCTCCAACGCAAATTGATAGCCCGTTGCCAGCCGCTGGATAAATCCCAATAGCGAGCCACATTCAGCGTGGTAGAATCCGCCTGGGTGTAGTTAAGGTCCTCACGCTTGAAGCCGCCTTGCAGAAAATAGTATTGCTCCAGGGGATCTTTAAGCAGCGGAATTTTGTAGCTGAAATCGGCCGATTGCTCCGGAGCTGACAGGCTAATACTAGTCTGCAAGCTGTGGCCACGCGAATTAAGCCACAGCTTTTTCCAGGTGGTCTTGACCCGCGGTCCCACGTCGGTGGCGTAGCCGACGCCAGTTTCGAGACTGTTGCGACTGTGCGGCGTTATAACCGCATCCAGAGGCAGCATTTTGCTCTGTTTTCCGGTGGAAAAGTCAGGAGAGATCACTACTAAATTAAACCAGTTAGTGGCTGCTAGCCGGCGGTTTATCTCCGCCATCGATTCGGCGCTATAAGGCTCGCCCTCGCGTACCTTGGCGAGGTTTTGCAGATAATCTTCGCGGATCTGGGCGCCGTGGAATCGCACTTTACCGAAGCGATAGCGCTGGCCGCTATCAAAGTCGATATTCCAATAAGCCTGATAGCAAGACGGCGCTACGCCTAACTGGCTTTGGCGAAACTCGGCGTCGAAGTACCCCTTGCGCAGCGCCAGGCTGGAAAAACCATTTTTAAATCTATCGTAAGCGCCGTGGTTCAATACAGCGCCAAGCGCGAGCTTTCCTTCTGAGACCCACTGCTGATAATCATTATCCTGCCGGGCTTCGCCGCGCAAAATAACATTGACGCCGGCGATTTTCACCGGCTTACCCGGCGTGATACGGGTGATTATCACATCGCGACTGCTGTTCACCGCTGGCTTAAAGCCGAAATTGATAGTGGGCGAATAATAGCCGATCGCCCGCAGTCCTTCGCGCACCTCGCTATCTACTCGGCTTTGGAAACGCGAGTCGGTGGTCACCTCATCACAGCCAATGGTGGACAGGCGCGCGCGTACATTGCGCTGTAGGTCGCCGCTGAGCCCCTCCACCTGCAGACGAACGTTAGCGCCATGGGCCTCCGACATCAGCAACAGCGCGCAGAAAAATAGGGATTTTCGGTCGTATCGTGCTTTCACGCTGATGACCCCTGATTGTTTCTTTCCTGGCAAAATCTCTCCATCCGCGATTAATCAGCGTTTATGATATTATTATTAGACTCAATACTCAGTTAGCAAAATTGCCGGGCGGGCTTTGGGTGGCAGTGTCCAATCTCGCCGTCGAGCGCTGAGTGGCGCTTACTCACCTGATACTCAGGTGTATCAACTCTTACATGATTAGTGATGAGATATTTTTTCAAAAATATCAAGTTATCTTCACATTATCATGTAATAATGCGCTTTATTGTCGATAAAGTGTGCCTGTTAAACAACCCCCTGACGGGGTGTTTAACAGGCATTTATCTAAATGAGGAGTTCAGGGTGTAGAGTAGCGCAAAATTTCGACAAAACCACGCGCATTACGTTAAAATTAAGCACTTACGGGGCGCGCATGACGCCCATGTCCGTGTCTCCCCCACGCATCCCGTGCTGCACCATTCGATGAGCCACGTCCAGGACAGTATAGCGGTGGTTTATTTTCCCCGTTGGCTGTTTTTAGGGAGTAGAGCACAGCTGTTCTGGCAACAGCCCAGCGTTTACAGTACCACGGCCGGCTATACCAGCGGCTATACGCCTAACCCACTTACCACGAAGTCTGCATCAGCCAGACCGGCCACATACTGAGGTGGTATGGATCGTGTTCAACCCGCAGGTCATTCCCTATAGGGCGTTACTGAGGTTATTCTAGGAGAATCAGGTCCGACTCCCAGAGCATGCGCCAATGAACGATATCAGCATTCAGTACCGCTCCGTTCTCTTTCCCCAGGATGATGATGCGCCGCGCGAGCCTGATCGCCTTCGCCCAGGGGCGATAGCCAACGCCGGCGATAATCAACCTATCACGACCGCGCCGGAACCCGCGTCGCCCTTTTATTATGCTGAGGATGAGCATCAACAATATTTACATAAACATCCCAACGGCTATTGCGCCCTCGTAGGCATTGGCGAGTGCCTCCCCACCGGCACGATAGGTGGTATTGGCGGTGCGATGACAGACTCTGCTATATGCCATGCAACACGGCTGCCATGACGTTGAGGCGAGGCGCTCACGTAAATTTTCCCTTACAGGGTGCCAACTCTTCCTAGAGCCTGAACTGATTAACTTATTACTAAATAGTTTTTTGCTTATTTTACTGCTGATTGCAGTAAGCGCATTTTTCTCGATATTCAAAAATATCTCTGGCCGAGTCGCGCACAATAAAATTGAAATTGCTGGCCGATAAAGAGGATATCAACGCGCAGCGCGTGCTCAAACATAAGAGACGCCGTACGTGTTTTTTACCGTTATTCAGATTGGCCTCAATGCCGTGGCTATTTTGGGAGGTGTCATAGGCGACGATGCCTTCTCTACCTTGGTTTGCCTTAGCATTTGCGCACTTTATGTCATCCGAGCTAGCGGAATAACTGAGCTTCAAGTGCGGCTGATTAACGGTTTGGCTAATGTCATTTTCAGAATGCTAAAAATTCCCATGGTGTGCAAAGACAATATCACTTCCGATGATATTTACGCGGTGGTGGAGGCCAGGCCGGGGTGCTGCGCAAACAAGAACATGAACTCATCGAAAACGTCTTTGAGCTGGAATCTCGCACCGTGCCATCCTCTATGACTTCACGGGAAAATACCATTTTTTTTGATTTTCGCGAAACCGAGGACAGCATTAAAGAGAAAATCTCTACCCATCCCCATTCCAAAGTCCTGGTTTGTGAGTGACACCACTATCGACCACATCGTCGGCTATGTCGACTTGAAGGACCTGCTTAACCGCGTCCTGGGCAATCAAAGCCCAGCGCTTAATAGCAGCGTGCAGATCCGCTCGGCACTTATCTCGTGCCGGATACGCTAACCCTGTCCAAAACGTTAGAAAGTTTTAAAACTGCTGGCGAGGATTTCGCGATCACCTTAAATGAGTATACGCTGGTGGTCGGGATGATCACCCTCAACAATGTGATGACTACACTGATGGGGTTTTGGTGGGCAAGGGGCTAGAGGAGCAGATCATCGCTCGCGACGAGAATTCCTGGCTAATTGAAAGCAGTACGGCGATTAATGATGTTATGCGGGTTCTACACATCGATAAGTTTCCGCAATCCGACAACTACAAAACTATCGGCTGGCTGCTTTAATAATGTTTATTGCTGCGCAAAATCCCTAAACGCACCGATTTCGTTCGTTACGCCGGCTATAAAGTTTGATATGGTGGATATCGACAGCGATAAAATCGATCAGCTGCTGGGGTCATACGTGTCGAGGAAAAATCGTCACTGCCGCTGTCCCCGGCGTCTGATAGCAACGCTTACGTGGCCTGAGACGAGCAACGGCACGATGAAAAATCGCCGCGCGAGGCGGAGGTGAAATGCAATGGTTACGGCGGTATTTTACCGTAAAGAGCATTAGGCCATATCTAGCTGGAGCTGCATTACCTAGCGATTGACTTCAGAAATGAAGCTAACACATTGTTTATCTAGCACCTTGGGCAGAAAAATTTTACCTTTATAAAACTCAAAAGCGCCAATGACCTTCGGTGAAGGCCATGCATCAGGAGGATGAGGTAATCTACGATCACAATAAGTTTAGTCATCAATCCTGGAATAGCGCACGTCTGTCTCCCAGGAAAAATTCGTCTCATCCAGCATATCATCGCCCATACACCCAGGTGCGCAAAATGAATGCCGCGTTGCATCGGAGCCCTATGCAAGGAAAAGACTACCGCAGGTTATTACTAAATGACGACAATCATCGATCGCGGCGACTCCTTCTTCAGTACTGGCTAGTTCACTCGCCATCAAATCGAGGCGATCCACAGCGCCACTACCTTGATCGAAAATTGTCGACGATACCAACAGCGTGCGTCATGCCTGGAAGTTGAAAAGCAAAAGTTCGACCATTGTGCTGCTTAACGCCCGCGGAGAGGTACAATGGGCCAAAGAAGGGCCCTTCAACGCTGGATGAAATTCGTCAGATCGTCAGCCAAATTCAGTGCTTACTGCGCGAACAGGGCCGATAAGAGCAGGCGGGCGAACGGCGGCTGGATAATAGCAGAAGTTAGACGGGAACACCGGCCGAACGGTTACAACACGGGCGATTATCATGACAGCCAGGGGAAACGCCTGTCTGATGGATATGACGGCCCAAGGAGGTAAGCAGGGATAGGCAGCCACCCTTGGCATGACACTGCCGCGGGCACAGGTCTCAGAACAGAGACACCAGAAAGCCGGGATTCAAGAAAGACTCACGCGGGGTATAATCCATTGCTATTCCCTGCCAATCATTGACCTGGGCCCCGCCCAGGCCGCCATGGCCACCGCGTGCCCAGCGGCAGTATCCTAGATGCCGGTCGGCCTAAAGCGAGGATAAAGCTGCGCCGTCCCGTCTGCCACCAGACAGAATTTCAACGATGAGCCGATAGTGATCGTCTGATGCTCGCCCAGGTGGACCAGGTAATTCTGCAGCTCCGCATTGTTGCCGTTCGAACGGCTAACCA
>NZ_LECR01000007.1:13468-19168 GCF_001602625.1 Sodalis-like endosymbiont of Proechinophthirus fluctus | reverse complement strand
GATCGCCGTTCTTATCAATACTCCAGGCATTTCCGTCCACTGCAGCATATAGCCTGTCGGTGACTGGCGCATAGACCACGCCCATCATGGGATTACCGTCGTCTATCAGCGCGATATTGACCGTAAATTCCCTTTTGAGGTGCAGAAACTCCTTGGTTCCGTCCAAGGGATCTGCCAGCCCAAAACGGCGCCAATGCTGACGAACGGACCAGTCCGGTAAATCCTCTTCGGAGAGCAGGGGAATGTCCGTTGTCAGCGCCTGCAAACTGGTGGCGATGACCCGATGCGCGGCCAAATCTGCAGCGGTAACCGGCGAGAATCATCCTGCTTCTGATTCAGCTCCAGCAGTTTTCCACCATTGTAGACCTGCATAATGGCTGCGCTGGCGTCGCAGGAAAGAGTAATGATGTGTTCAATCATGATATACTTATAATATTATCCTTATAACAATAATAATATTTTAGTTCAGCATGATAACTCTTCAACATCCAGCAGGGCAGAATTTTCATAGTGCCAGCACCACGCTATCAGGAAGGCTGCCGGTGTGGAATAAGGTAAGCGTGTCGGCGCGCCGCCTCCCGCAGACTTACAGGATTTCCAGCAAGTTCCACTGCAAAAATCAATGCATTGAAAGGAGGAATGAGTGCACCCGAGCTGCGCTCGCCCGTAAGCCAGTTTGTGAGGAATATACAATTCACACTGGGGAGAGCCCGACCGGTATTAACGTCAGCGCTTCGATTCCAACCGGCAATTATGCCGCTGACCGGGAATTCCGACGGCTATCCCCACTCAACTGAACTATCAAACACTATACCGTCCAGCATCTGGCTGGTATAGTGTGCATACGCACGCGATCTTGGCGGGATAGGATAGGCCCATGCAATGAGGTTAAGACTTTAAATTGCAGACCCAATTCGGTCAGTGTGACACTGTCCTCTTGTCCGTGTTGTCTGTCCGCCAGGAACTTATCACCTTCCACCGCCAGATGTTGCTGGCGCTCCTGACACACCGTGTCGGCGCATTCGTGGACGGCACACAGCGCGCAATAGCGTCGCCATTTCGGCCCCTGATGATGACATCAGCCGGCCCGCCCTTGAGATTGATGAACACGTGCAAAAGTTGGTGAGAGTAACAAGCGCGCACCGGGGCAAAACAGGGGTGATCAGGACAGCCTGCCTGCCGCGTCGACGGAGAACACGCCCTACATCCTGGCTATCTGCAGCGCCGACGTCTAGAGCGATCCCTGCTGTGACGCTAGCGTACATCCTACCGCTACGGCACCGCCGATGATGAGCCCGATGTAATGCCCATCGGTAGTACCAGCCATCGCCATGAACTACATGGCAGACGTACTGCCACGAACGTCAGCGCCATCCGGCCACGCGCACGCACACGAGCCTTACAGTGTGGATAGACGCTATTAGCAACATTATGGGCGCGCTGGACGGCTTTAACTGTATGGGGCCACCTACCCGCTCATTCATCGCCGTTGGATACTGATTTATCGCATTACTGGTGAGGTGACCACTGCTTTTCTTTGACCTTACAGTCCAACGATGCCGCCGCTATCAATGCTCCGCAACGATACGGCATCCTTTGCTGTGCCGAGTATGATGCCGAGCTGATAGAGAACAGCGTCGGTGATAGCAACACAGACGAGCAGGGCGTACAAACGTACCGCGTCGTTGAAGGCCAGACGCTGGCCCAGCTGTTCCGTGCACACAATCTGCCGGTAGCGGATGTCTTTCCATGGCATAGGTGGAGGGCCAACAACAAACCGCTGAGCAATCTGCAAGTCGGGCAGGAAGTACATATAGTACAAAACCCATAGAGCATTGTAACGCCAATAGAAATGGAAACCGGTGACGCTGGCCCAGCATATTTCGCGCTCCAGCTCGATGGCAGCTACCAGCGGCAATAACCATTCCTCCACTATCGGTGACCCTCAACACCCTCACCCGCTCCCGCGCGCGTAGCGCTAAAACCATCGGACGGCCAGTTTTCATCCCACCCTCTTACAGGGTGAAATAGCAAAACGCCGGACCCCCTATGCCAGCGTTTTATCATCGCATAATCTAGCGATTACGCTTCGGGCACAATCACCACATTCAGGGTGGCAAAAACATCGCTGTGTACCTGGATACGGACGTCGTGGTTGCCAGTCGTGCGTAGAACACCGTTCGGCAGACGCACGTCGCTTTTCGCGACGTTAACGCCGGCAGCGGTGATCGCGCCAGCGATATCGCGAGTGCCAATAGAGCCGAACAGTTTACCTTCGTCGCCTGCTTTAGACGCGATGGTGACGCTACCCAGTTCATTGATTTTTGCAGCGCGTGCTTCGGCCGCTGCCTGAACATCCGCCAGTTTGGCTTCCAGTTCAGCACGGCGCGCCTCGAAATATTCTACGTTTTTCTTGGTGGCCGGCACGGCTTTGCCTTGCGGCACTAAGAAGTTACGAGCATAACCCGCTTTAACGTTAACCTGATCACCTAAATTGCCCAGCTTGGTGATTTTATCAAGCAGAATAACTTGCATTACCTTATCCTCTCAAAGAGTTAGTGGACAATGACCGATTACTGATGACGATCAGTGTACGGCAGCAGGGAAAGGTAGCGCGCACGCTTGATCGCGCGGGCCAGTTGACGTTGGTATTTGGCGCGAGTACCAGTAATCCGGCTCGGAACAATTTTACCGCTTTCGGTGATATAGTTTTTCAGTGTAGCAATGTCTTTATAGTCGATCTCAACAACGCCTTCCGCGGTGAAACGGCAGAACTTGCGACGACGGAAATAACGTGCCATATGGCTAGTCTCCAGAATCTATCAAATTAATCTGCTCGGCATGCAGAACTATTCTGTTGAGGCTATTGCGCCCTTGATGGCAACTAATGAACCCCTGCGCGGTGATCTGCGCGCCGACTGTTATACTGCGAGTCATATCGAGAGTGTGTTTTCCACTGACCACCACGAGCAATCTGCACCATGTCTTGCGTGAAAAACCGGCTTCCTGCTGCACAGAACGGTGCTCAAGCACGAACTGGCAATGCGGAATACCTGACGGGCTGACCTTACGGATAGGTGTATTGTATACAGTGCCAGACAGCATCAGACAGTTCGCTGTCATCATCTATTACCCTTCAGAATCCCCAGTATCAGAGTCTTCGTTGGTTTCGGTGGCGAAATATTCGCGGCGCTCGCGGCGCTCGTCTCTGGCTTTGACCATCGGAGACGCTTCAGTTACTGCGCGCTTAACACGCATGATCATGCTGCGGATAACGGCGTCATTGAAGTGGAAAGATGTTTCCAGCTCGTCGACCAATTCTTGCGGTGCTTCTACGTTCAGCAGAACATAGTGTGCTTTGTGTAGTTTGTTAATCGGGTAAGCCAACTGACGGCGGCCCCAGTCTTCCAGGCGATGGATCTGACCTTCAGAACCGGTAATAAGGGCGCTGTAGCGTTCGATCATGCCAGCAACCTGCTCACTTTGGTCAGGATGAACCATAAAAACGATTTCGTAATGACGCATAGAATTGCTCCTTATGGATTATTCAGCTTCCTGTCAAAGGCCAACCCCGGCCCATGGAAGCAAGGAACGTGATAAGCGTACGGTCGAAAAATGACGCGCAATTGTACTTATCTAGCCAGCTAAACACAAGGACCGCAGCGGATTATTTCCAGGTTACGCGGCTGGCCATCAGCTTTAACCTTTAGCCACAAGGCTAAAGCGCATCGTGAAAAAAGCGACGGTGGCCGCCTCCGTGAGCACACTGGTAATTTTATAGCTAATTTCCGGCTAGTGAGATAACCGCATCCGATGATAGCTAATTTCCGGCTAGTGAGATAACCGCATCCGATGATGGGCGCCTTGCGCTGCTAGCGCCTGATACAGCCACGCTCTTTCCATTGGCGGCACCAGTGGATCCGCATCACCATGCCAGATCAGCAGCCCATCACGCAATTTATCTAACCGCTGAAAGACCGTCGTAGTCCACCAGCGGCGCCGGCGCAGCGACAAAGCGCCGTTTATAATCCTGCGCATCCGGCGGAAATAACGCGCGGCTGAGTTGAATAAAATTACTGGATCCTATCAACACTGCGGCAGACGACGGTCAATTATAGCGCGCCAGCGGTCCTAGCGTTATCATGCTGCTAATCGATGCGACGCCCGTCAATACTACTACCCGCTGGCGATAATGCGCATACAGCACGGGCAATTTCGTCGATATTATTGCGCAGAATATCCAAAAAATGCCGTAATCGGCATTGCTCATCGCCTTCAAAACGGGCACCGTGCATGAGAGTATCCGGCAGGGTCACATGGAACCCCAACCAGTGCCGGCGCATGGCAGAAATAGCTATATACCTCTTTGGACGAGGTATAGATATAGTAAAAAACAACGTCGGCAGCGGTAAGGTATAACCATCTTCCAGCACTGCATGTATCACTTCGATGTCGCTGACGTACTCCTGATGCATGCATCTCTACCATGGATCCTCCCTGTTTGCCTTAATGCGTCATGCTGCGCCGTCCTATCACCGCAGTGTCTGGTTATTACCAGAATTACTTCTGTCCGGTTTAAATATAATTTAATCATCTAATTACTGCGGGTATTTGGCTATTGGCTATTGGCTATTGGCTATTGGCTATTGGCTATTGGCTATGAAATAGCTTACCTTGAAGATCATATTTTCGACAATCATCTTTTACTGCTTGCCGTTAGCGGGATATGATGTGTTAAACAGCAAACTGGCGCCGGCGGCGGCGCCAGAACAACAGACGGTGGAAATCAGCTGCAAGCAAGCAATATGGTGGGTTCGCTGACGCAGATAGGCAAGGCTATCGTGAATGAACACGGTAGCTCGATGGATGCTAAAAACGCCAGGCGGATGAACGTCAGGCGCATTGCTACCAGATCCCGATGATCGATGAAACGGTCACCCTAGAATTTAGCACAAAGAAGCGATTCTTTATCAGTGAGGGAGCAGGCACGTTAAGTCGTCAAAGGAGAGAACGTACAACACCGAGGACGCGGACGTCCACGTGGTACATCGACCGTCAAAGCCATGGCACGGGCGAAAATACCCGAAAATACCTATGGCATCATAAAAGCGCTTCAGCTACCAAGCTAGATAGCGCTCGCTGGCGGCCGCGAGATGATGTCTAACTTCGCTGCCGCACGGCTTCAAACAGGCAAACTCCGGCGGCAACCGACACATTAAGGGACGAAACCGTGCTAGCCATGGGAATACTGATGAGCTCATCGCAATGTTCACGGATCAGGCGACGCACGCCTTCGCCTTCCGCACCCATCACCAGCGCCAGTGGCCCAGTAAGTTTACTTTGATAGAGATGATGATTTGCCTCACCGGCGGTGCCGACGATCCATACATCATGCTCTTGCAGCAAGCGCAGCAAGCGCGCTAGATTGGTAACGCGGATCAGCGGCACGGTTTCCGCAGCGCCGCTGGCGACCTTTTTGGCTGTAGCGTTCAGCGGCGCCGCGCGATCGCGCGGCACAATCACCGCATGGACACCGGCGGCGGCGGCACAGCGCAGACAGGCTCCAAGGTTATGCGGGTCGGTAACACCATCCAAAACCAGCAGCAGCGGCACGGCCTGCTGTGCCAGTAGCGCCGGCAGATCGTTCTCTTGAAACTGCCTCCCTGCCTGTACGCGGGCGACAATGCCCTGGTGTACTGC
>NZ_LECR01000007.1:13172-13426 GCF_001602625.1 Sodalis-like endosymbiont of Proechinophthirus fluctus | reverse complement strand
AGCCTGCTCCAGTTGCCGAACCAGCGGCTGAAAACGGCGGTCTTCGCGTCCTTTTAACAAATATACATCCAGGAAACGCTGCGGATCGCGCTCCAGTATGGCCTGTAAGGCATGAATACCGTAAATAATTTCGCTCATGATATTTTTCATCGGCAACGGGACTACTGGCCCGTTTATGGTTGTGTTAATAAACGTAGCGGCCCAGCTATTAGTTTTCTGAGCGATCAGAAGCTGCAGCGAGTTTCCTGCGGCGG
>NZ_LECR01000007.1:9604-13011 GCF_001602625.1 Sodalis-like endosymbiont of Proechinophthirus fluctus | reverse complement strand
AGCACGGCCATGCTGGTGTTTACCCCGCCTGCTGCCGGGTTTATCACCCACTTTTCCTGTCGGCCGGAATGCGCTGTCGGGTTCAAAATTGGCTGGCTGTTTACTGCTGGTGCGTCGGCGCGGCGGTTTGCCGTCTTTGCTACCGCGGGTCATTTTCTGCTGACGCTGGCACTCATCTTTACCGGCGCCGCGCGGCTGACGACAGCTGGAAATCAATGAAAAATCGATTTTGCGTTCGTCCATATGTACGGCTTCAACACGGATTTCCACCGCGTCCCCGAGCCGGTACACTCTACCGCTGGACTCGCCTATCAGGCGCTGGCCGATGTTGTCGTAGAGATAATAATCATTATCCAGAGACGAGACATGCACCAGGCCGTCGATAAACAGCTCATCGAGACGCACAAAGAAACCGAAACTGGTGACGCTGTTAATAGTGCCGCTGAATACTTGCCCAACGTGATCCTGTATGAAATCACACTTCAACCAGTCTGCCACGTCACGGGTCGCTTCATCGGCGCGACGCTCGCTCAGTGAACATTTCTGACCAAGCTGCAACATCTCTTCCAATTCGGAATGCCAGCCGCCAGTCGGTGTGGCCCGTCCATCGACGTCGCCGTTCTGTCGACCGAGAAGATATTTGATCACCCGATGCATCGCAAGATCCGGATAACGGCGAATAGGTGAGGTGAAATGAGTATACGCCTGCAGCGCTAGCCCGAAGTGGCCGCGGTTTTCAGGATCATAAATCGCCTGCTTCATCGACCGCAGCAGCATAGTTTGCAGCATTTCATGGTCCGGTCGCCTAGTGACCAGATTCATCATATTGGAATAATCTTTGGGCTCAGGTTTATCGCCGCCCCCTAAGGTCAGCCCCAGTTCACCCAATACCGTGCGCAACGAGGTGATATGATCATTGCTTGGCCGGTCATGCACACGATAAAGCGCCGGCTCTTTATGCTTCTCGACAAAGCGCGCCGCGGCAATATTCGCCAGGATCATGCATTCTTCGATCAGTTTATGGGCATCATTGCGCTTTACCGGCTCGATACGCTCAATGCGACGTTCCGCGTTGAAGATGAACTTCGCCTCTTCGGTTTCAAAAGAGATGCCGCCGCGCTGCAACCTCGCATGTTCCAGTGTCTGGCACATTTCATGCAATTGGGTCAACGGCTTGATAAGCGGCGCGTAATGAGCGCGCAATTCCTGCTGGCCCCGTAGGATCTGCCAGACCTTATTGTAGGTCAGGCGCGCGTGGGAATTCATCACCGCTTCATAAAACTTGTAGGAAGAGAGACGCCCCTGAGCTGAGATAGTCATCTCGCAAATCATACACAGTCTGTCTACATGCGGATTGACAGAGCACAGGCCGTTGGACAGCACCTCTGGCAGCATCGGGATCACCTGGGAGGGGAAATAGACCGAGGTCGCACGCCGGCTGGCTTCCTGGTCCAGCGGCGTATGCGGCCGGACATAGTAGCTCACATCAGCAATCGCCACCCATAGACGCCAGCCTCCGCTACGTTTTTTCTCGCAGTACACTGCGTCATCGAAGTCGCGCGCGTCATCGTCGTCGATAGTCAACAAGGGCAGCGCGCGTAAATCGATACGCCCTCGCTTTGCCGCTTCTGGTACTTCTTCATGTAAATCCGCCAGCTGCTGCTCTACTTCTAAGGGCCAGGCGTAGGGAATATCGTGGGTGCGCAGCGCAATATCCACCGCCATACTCGTGCCCATATTATCGCCGAGCACTTCAACTACTTTGCCGATGGCCTTAGTGCGCTGTGTCGGACGCTGGGTCAGTTCCACCACCACTACAAAACCCATGTTGGCGCCTTGGGTCGCTTCCGGTGGTATCAGAATATCGAAACTGAGACGGCTATCGTCCGGCACCACGAAAGCACTGCCGGCATCAATGAAAAAGCGGCCCACGATCTGGCCAGTTTTCGGTACTAGCACCCGTACAACGCGCGCCTCGCGTCGGCCTTTGCGATCTGCACCCTGCGGCTGCGCCATGACGACATCGCCATGAATGGTCATTTTCATCTGTTCAGAGGACAAATAATAATCGTCCTTGCTACCTTCGACGCGCAGGAAACCGAAACCGTCGCGATGACCGATGACAGTCCCGCGCAACAAATCTAGACGCTCCGGTAGCGCATAGCACTGCCGGCGGGTGAAAATTAGTTGCCCGTCACGCTCCATTGCGCGCAGGCGGCGGCGCAAGCCTTCCAGTTGGTCTTCACCACTGATATCCAGTTCTTGCGCCAACTCCTCGCGGCTGGCGGGCTTTTCCCGCTTGGCTAAATGGGCGAGGATAAATTCTCGGCTTGGCACCGGGAACGTATATTTTTCTGCCTCTCTTTCTAGAAAGGGATCACGTGACATTTAGTTATCTCCATAATGTCAAAATAGGTTGCTGTACCGTTTCAAGCACACGCACGTTTTTCGTTTTTGTAGAGCAGCGGTTAGAGCAATTATGCCGGCCACATGAGGCACGGAATGATGCGATGAACCCTATGGGTGCCTGTAGTAACACCTGTTTTCAACGACAGGCAAAATATTACCCTCTTTTTTCGCGCTACAACCGGCGCCGGCGCGCAGAGAGCGCCGGCCTAGATACTTCTATCATAAGTCGGCCTGCCAAACATCGACGGGGCATACGTACCGGTAAAAAAGGAAACATGAACAATTAAGAGTAACCTTTGAGAACTAAACAGGCCATAAAACTTGTTAATCAGTAATGAGGGCATTCGCAATTATGGCAGGATAACCTATTGATATATAAAAATAAAAATGGTAAAGCACAGTTTGCTCTCTTTTTTGCTAATCTACGCCAGACGGCCGTTAGGCGTCAAACGGATCGCGTAGGATCATAGTTTCACTACGATCAGGTCCGGTCGAAACGATATCAACCGGCACGCCTGTCACCTCCTCTATACGCTTGATGTAGTGACGAGCCGCGTCGGGAAGCTTGTCAAATTGCGTCACACCGAAGGCGCTTTCGCTCCAGCCCGGCAGCGTCTCATAAATTGGCTCAATGCCTTCCCAGTTTTTCGCCGCCAACGGTGTGCTTTCCACCACGCTTCCGTCAGGCAGGCGATAGGCGGTGCAGATTTTCACCTCTTGCAGACCGTCAAGCACATCGAGCTTGGTAAGGCAGAAACCGGAAAGGGAGTTGATCTGCACCGCGCGGCGTATCACAACTGCATCCAGCCAGCCAGTGCGTCGGCGTCGGCCGGTGGTAGCGCCGAATTCATTGCCTTTTCCGCACAAGAATTCGCCGGTGTCGTCAAACAGCTCGGTGGGAAACGGACCAGCGCCGACGCGGGTGGAATACGCCTTGACGATGCCAAGGATATAATCCACATAGCGCGGACCAAGGCCAGAGCCGGTAGCGACGCCGC
>NZ_LECR01000007.1:4709-9585 GCF_001602625.1 Sodalis-like endosymbiont of Proechinophthirus fluctus | reverse complement strand
AGGTGCCGTGATCGATATCCAGTAGCGCTCCCTGGGCGCCTTCAAACATCATCATATCACCACGTTTTCGGGCAGCGTCCAGCAATTCAGAGACATCCACTACCATCCTGGTCAGGATGTCAGCCACTGCTAGAATATCGTCAAGCACCGTTTTATAATCCACGGCTTCAGCCTGATAATACTGCACCAGCTGGAAGTTATAGTAATCTACGAGCTCTTTCAGCTTGGTGGCGAAAACATCTCTATTGAACAGATCCCCCACGCGCAGCGCTCGACGCGCCACTTTGTCTTCATAAGCCGGGCCGATACCGCGACCAGTGGTGCCGATGGCTTTGACGCCGCGGGCCTTTTCACGCGCGATGTCCATCGCCACGTGATAAGCAAGAATGAGTGGACACGCCTCGGAAATCAGCATGCGTTCGCGTACTGGAATACCCTGCGCTTCCAGCTCTCCCATCTCCTTCATCAGCGCTTCCGGCGACAACACGACGCCATTGGCGATGATGCTGACGACATTTTCACGTAGAATGCCTGAGGGGATCAAATGAAGGACGGTTTTTTCACCGTTGATAACTAAAGTATGACCGGCGTTGTGTCCGCCCTGATAGCGAACAACATATTTGGCCCGTTCGGTCAGCAGGTCGACGACCTTTCCTTTACCTTCGTCACCCCATTGGGTGCCTAATACTACGACGTTCTTACCCATCTCTTATTTTCACCAGATTGCTTAAATTTAGATTCTACCATCTGAATCCATGACTTTCAGTACTTTTTCTCGCCAGCTCGTGCTGCGATCAAACGCCCATTTTGCTACGCAACATATAGTGGATGACGCAGCCGGCGACCACTAAACTGCCGCCGAAGCGGCGCAATATCATATCCGGCAGTGTCGCCAGCGAACCTATCATCTTGCACCAGACGCCGGGGAACAGTGTCGGTCTCAATCCCTCTCCAGCACCAGTACCAAGCTAAGCGCCATCCAAATCGTCGGATTCATGACATAATCTCAAAACAAAAAGGCCCGAATGATCGGGCATTAGAAACACATTTATACCATTAAAATAATAGAAAATTATCTCAAATTGTAGTCCACGCAACGTCAACGTCAACGTCAACGTCAACGTCAACGTCAACGTCAACGTCAACGTCAACGTCAACTAATAAGGCCTCGATTTCCGCAGCTTTTCTATACACATTCGCACCCTTCGCTTCTTGCCTGCTACCATGAACCATGTGCTTTCCCGTTCTTCTCTCGCAAACACGCACGGTGAGTTTAGCATTTAGCATCAAGCGCGAAAAATTTAAAAGATTCTATGAAAATTCTTATTAGAAGTTATCGCCATGTTTAGATAAAGACACTAGATAACGTGCCTACGGCAAGCACCTCCATCGGCTTGAATTATCCTAACTGCATATTCTCCTGACCATTTTGGCATGGATACGGCAGCGCTGGCTTATGACTGGGAACACAGATGGAACAAGTATAAAGTTCCTGTATGGTTAAGGTAGATACACAATTAATATGGGTCCGTGGGTTGTGGCGATCTTTAATCGTAATGGTAATTCAGTAGTGGTTCGGACGCGTGCGGACTAGCAGCACAGGGACAATGAAAATATACTTTAGCGTGTCCGCTCTCCATCACGCGCCCGACCAGAGTCTGTGGTAGAAATCAATAAATCGATTAGGGATCGCTTATTCCATTTCAAGTTCATCGATTATTACTTTCAGCGCCATCGCGGAGGTAAATTTGCCGCCGTTTATAGTATGGGTAATAGTGACCAACGACAGGGCAGTGGCGTCAATTCCTCTTGTGAAGCCACATATCTTCATCGATATGGGACGGGAGACAGTTCAGCACGCCACTGCGCCTCATCCATTACCAATGGACCTAAGCGAAATGCGATTTCTATAACAGGTATGACTAAGGAATAGATTACTAAGAGGAGAGAAATTTGAACATAGTCGTAAAATTCATAGGTGAATTGATCTAAAATCTTGCTATATGATGATGGTAAGTCTGCTTTTAAGGGCTACTAAACTATTTTAATTGAGAAAGGGAAGGAGAAGCAATATTGATGTCGATTACTGCAGGAAGACAAAAATAGCTAACTTCAGGTAAACCAGACAGCTTTTCTATTTCTGGATACTGTTTTAGATAATATCTAGGATGAAGAATGAGTCTGGCTTTGATAATATCTAAACCATACATATTCTTTGATTCAAAATATCGACATTAATTGTAAGATTCTTTTGATGCACATGGATCAGGCATGTAAGAGAAATAATATGAGGTAGCAGTATTACCATAAGTATATGGTAATCTTCTTTAGGTAAACTCTTTGTTTGGGAGTTTGTAGTGTGAAAATATATAATCGGAACTATAGTGATTCTTATATTTATCAAACGGAATGTCTCTTCACTTGAAGGGCATTTACATAAGACATTATTAACATATATGAATCTCTCGGCAATCTGCTGTCTCTTTCGACAATCGGATATAAATTTACTAGTATTACATATATTTTTCTATATTGATTTATCCTGTGCTGCGTATAGTCATACGGCATGTGACATCTCCAATATTGCCTAGCTGTGAAGTTATTTACGGCGCTGATAAGGATCGTCGTGAGCACTTCACTCATTAATATAAACTTGGAGACGATTCATTTTTCATCAAAATGAGAACTAACACAATATAAGTAAACGCAGTGTATCATCAAAACTCAAAGCTTATGTTAAATTTTGATATCTTTTCAATGTCTTTCTGGCGCAATCAGGCTGCTGAGGATAAAATCTAGGTGATTAAAAAAGGAAGTATTTTAAGCTGGGTATGGTGTTCAATTATGGGAAGCTGAACATAGCGTTCTGAACGAGCCTTTCCTCATTTAAGCAAAGGCTCTTCTGGTTATAATCACTTCATAATAACGGAGCATCAGGCATCAAAAACAGATAGGGAAACCTAGTTCTGTCCAGGCGCAAAGCTTTGCGCACTCCTTGGCCGTGTTACTGGGCTTAGCTATGCATGTTAAGGCGAATACCAGCGAAGAAGTAGCTAGGGAATAAAATACCAGTGTTATTGTTACCATGAATAACTCTTTACGTAATTATTTATTTAAATATATAAACAAGATTATTGTTAATTTATTATTTACAATATTTACAAAGTGTCCCAGTAACAGAAATATTTCTTACCTAAAACACACACAGGGGTAACCATCCAAGGATGGAAGAAGCCTTATGTTCTAGGTTCACTGATAATTCCTAAATATAACTGAGTCGCGATGCGGATCGTAATAGCAGCACCTGTAGAAGATTTAATTATTGAAAGGTTAAATAGGATTATTGACATGCTCAATCCTAAAGATAGGATTGATGCCTAAAAGGAGAGCCATGTTAAATTAATTTAAACGAAATCTAGCTTTTTACCCACTTTCGACTTTATAGATTAAAGATTATGGCCAGTTTAAGCGGGCTGCTGAGCTGCTGCTGGCTTTATGTGCCTCTGGTGGTTTCTCTAGTCTGACGAAGTCAGCTGACCCACCCACAAAAACTCTCCCGTATAAATTGCGGACCTCTAAGTCGTCCAACGACGATGTCGGACAGGCCACAGATAGTACGGCATTTCCTCGCCGTACTGATTGATGACTTCGGCGGGCCGTTTTAGCCATTGCACGCCACAGAGCAGGCAGGCTTAACCGCAGACCGAGTTGTGTATTGACGTACCTCGCACACTCATACTTGATTGAATGTACGAGGTAACCATCAGGGACTATAGCTGACCGTGGTATCTTCCGGCGACTTCATGAATCGGAAGAAATCGCTTTCCTGGCTCAGTACCATTACATCATTGCTGCTGTTAAAGCTATTTTCATACGCGCGCAGGCTGCGGATAAAGGTGTAGAACGCCGGATCCCGACTGAACGCGTCGGCATACAGCTTAGCGGTTTCCGCATCTGCTTCACCGCGGGTAATCAGCGCCTGACGCTCGGCCTCAGCCAGCGTGCGGGTCACTTCGTAATCCGCAGCGGCACGCAACTTCTCCGCCTCTTCCTGGCCCTGGGACCGGTGGTGACGGGCGACGGCTTCACGTTCAGCACGCATGCGCTGATAAATCGCGTCCGACACTTCCGTCGGCAGGTTGATCTGCTTGATACGCACGTCCACAACTTCAATGCCCAGAGCCGCCATGCTGTTCGAGTTTATAACCGGCTGCAGGCCGTTGGTTTCATGCTCTACCAGCGCTGCGGCGGAAGCGATAGCATTATCGGCCGCAGTAGCCTGCGTTTCTTCATCGTCACCAGAGGTCCCGTTATTAAGCGCTTCGCGCACATCGGTCATCAGGCGGTTGCGAGAGTCGGTGACAATTCCCTTAACATCTAACCGGCCGATCTCCGAGCGCAAACGGTCGGAAAACTTACGTTTCAACAACACTTCCGCCTGCGACACGTCGCCGCCGCCAGTCGCCAGATAATAACGGCTGAAATCGCTGATACGCCATTTGATATAAGAGTCAACGATCAGGTCTTTCTTCTCCATGGTTACAAAGCGATCCGCCTGGTTTTCCATGGTTTGAATGCGCGCATTAAGATTCTTAACCGTTTCGATAAAAGGTATCTTTATGTGCAGGCCCGGATTGTAAATTAACGGCTTATTATCGTCGTCGCGCAAAACCTTACCAAAGCGCAGAACGATGCCGCGCTGGCCTTCCTGCACCACAAACAGTGACGCATACAGCACCACCATCACTATCACCACAATAAGCATTAGAGGCTTACGCATCGGTTACTCCCTCCTTTCGCGCATGGTATCTTCACGCTGTGCATTAGCACGTCGCTGATCCATGACCGTTCCGCTGGCATTGCCACCCGCGGCAGG
>NZ_LECR01000007.1:0-4673 GCF_001602625.1 Sodalis-like endosymbiont of Proechinophthirus fluctus | reverse complement strand
GCCGCAACAGATTGAGCTTCTCATTGCCCGAGCGCGTTTTGCTATTACCGACCGGCGGGTTGCGCAACATCTGATCCAGCGGTAGTACCATCAAATTGTTACTTCCCTTGTCGTTGATCAGAATTTTGCGGGTACTACTTAGCACGCGCTCCATTGCGTCGATATACAGACGTTCGCGAGTAATTTCCGGTGCTGCTTTATACTCCGGCAACACCTTGGCGAAACGCTGCACTTCCCCCTGCGCTTCCAGTACGGTGCGGGCTTTATAGGCGCGACCCTCTTCCAGAATGCGCTGCGCCTGACCGTTGGCGCGCGGCTGCACTTCATTGGCATACGCTTCGGCTTCGCGGATATATTGCTGTTCATTTTCCCGCGCGGCGATAGCGTCATCAAAGGCCGCCTTCACCTCTTCTGGCGGCCGGGCGGCCTGGAAGTTAACGTCCAATAGGGTGATGCCCATATTATAAGGCTGAATAGTTTCTTCCAGCACTCGCTGGGTGTCGCTTCGCACGACAGTGCGGCCTTCGGTCAGGATGCGATCCATCGTGTATTTACCGATGACGCCGCGCAGAGCGCTGTCGGTGGCCTGGCGCAGGCTATCGTCGGCATTGGTGACGCTAAACAAGTATCGTTCGGGATCGGTCACACGATACTGCACGTTCATTTCGACGCGAACCACGTTCTCATCGGAGGTCAGCATGACTCCAGACGCCGCCAGTTCCCGTACGGACTCCATATTGACCGCTGTCACGGTATCAATAAAGGTCGGCCTCCAGTTCAAACCAGGCTGAACCAGATGATAGAATTTGCCAAAACGCAGCACTACGCCGCTCTCCGCTTCTTTAATCGTATAGAAGCCGCTGCCTGCCCAGATGACCACCAAGGTCGCCACCGCCAGACTGATATAACGGCCACTCATGCTAGGCACATCGGTGCTGGTACCGCCACCGCCTTTATTGCCGAACCCGCTCAGCTTGCGGCTGAGTTTGCGGAAGATATCATCTAGATCGGGCGGCCCTTGTTCTCGTCTCCCTTTATTGTTATTTCCGCTAGAGTTGCCGCTATTATTCCCCCACGGGTCGCGGTCATGTCCGTTATTACCGGGCTGGTTCCACGCCATGTTTTAGCTCCATTTTTACTTTAATTAGTATTCTTCAGGCTTGAGTTCCCAAAAGACGGTTAGACAAGGTAGTCTACCACTGCCGTTTCCTGCTTACATAAACGATGCCAGTCGATGATAGGCAGTCTCACTACCAGCCCCACACTGCCATCTTCCTCGATCCACTCTTTTTCTATGGCCTGCAGCTGGTAAAAACGGTTGCGCAGCCGGCCGGCCTGTGGAGGCAAACGGAGCTCCTGGCGGGCAAGACCGCCAGCCAGGAGCTCGGTAAGGACCTGTATCAATAGCGCGATCCCTTCGCCGCTGTGGGCGGAAAGCCAAACCCGCACCGGTCGGTTTTCTTCATCGCGATCGATACGTGACGCAAAATCGTCAAGCAGATCAATTTTATTCATGACCAACAACGTTGGGATATCGTTAGCTTCAATCTCGGTCAGCACCTGGTCCACAGCATCGATGTTTTCACTAATACGTGTATCAGCAGCGTCGACAATATGCAACAGCAGGGTGGCCTGCCGTGTTTCCTG
Organism: Sodalis-like endosymbiont of Proechinophthirus fluctus; assembly: GCF_001602625.1. Lineage (GTDB taxonomy): Bacteria > Pseudomonadota > Gammaproteobacteria > Enterobacterales > Enterobacteriaceae. The sequence goes on along the minus strand of NZ_LECR01000007.1, from coordinate 3,026 downwards.
CAGCGTCGCTTTAAACGCTGCCACCAGGTCGTGGGGTAGATGGCGGATAAATCCTACAGTATCCGCTAAAACGGTATCCCCCACGTCGGCGACGTTAATACGCCGGAGGGTCGGGTCGAGAGTGGCAAACAACTGATCGGACGCATACACACCAGCCTTGGTCATTAGATTGAACAGGGTAGACTTACCAGCGTTAGTATAACCCACCAGCGAGACGGTGGGCACATCCGCCCGGGCGCGAGCGCGCCGACTCTGCTCGCGCTGCTTCTCCACCCGTTCCAAACGGGAAAGGATCTGGTTGATGCGATTCCGCAACAGGCGACGGTCAGTCTCAAGCTGGGTTTCCCCCGGCCCACGCAGCCCAATGCCGCCCTTTTGCCTCCCAAGGTGCGTCCAGCCGCGTACCAGACGCGTAGCAAGATGACGCAACTGTGCCAGCTCCACCTGTAGCTTACCCTCATGGGTGCGCGCGCGCTGAGCGAAAATGTCGAGGATCAGCCCCGTGCGGTCGATAACCCGGCACTCGCACAGGCGTTCAAGATTACGCTCCTGGGCGGGGGATAAGGTATGATCGAATAGGACCACAGATGCGCTACTGGTTTTAACTGCCTCCGCGATCTCTTCCACTTTTCCCTCTCCGACAAAATATTTGGGATGTGGCGCCTTACGGCTGCCGGTAACGACGTGCAGCGTCGCGATGCCGGCGCAAGAGACAAGGGATTTAAATTCCTGTAAATTTTCTATATCCTTGTCTTGCGAAAAAAAGATGTGAACCAGTATAGCCTGCTCACTGGCATCATAACGGTCAAACAAGCGTACAACCTCTCATGCGGATATACCGCAGCTATAATCCTGGCGTTAGCGCTAAACAGCACGTTAAAGCACCGCGAAATGGTCAGCAGCAATGCGCCTTATTCGGCGTCACCGCTTTCTACCTTATTCGGCGTCACCGCTTTCTAATTGTGACGGTTGCGAAATAGGGGTGCTGCCATAGTGATAATTACTGGAACCACCGCTCGGATTGTTATTGTGATGCGATACGGGGCGCGACGGCACGACGGTAGAGATAGCGTGTTTATAAACCATCTGGCTGACCGTATTCTTTAATAAAATGACAAACTGATCGAAAGATTCAATCTGACCCTGTAGTTTAATGCCATTCACCAAATAAATAGAAACTGGAACACGTTCCCGACGCAACGCGTTCAAGAACGGATCTTGCAGAGATTGCCCCTTAGCCATTCTGTCTTTTCCTTATATGTGCTTGTTGGTCGTAACAAGAACCATGTGGCTCTAAATAAAATAATCATTGTAAAAAAGCGTGTTCAGTACCATCAATTGTACACAATCACCCAACCTATGCACTAACAACCTGTAATACTCTGCTGAGGATGGTGGCAGGTTCATCGCTATTAAGCCAATGAACATCACGCCACCTACGCAACCAGGTCATTTGGCGCTTGGCAAGTTGTCGTGTCGCGCAAATCCCGCGAAACACCATGTCATCATAATCAGTTTCGCCCGCTAGATATGCCCACATCTGGCGGTAGCCAACGCAACGAAGGGATGGCATTTCCCGGTGAAGATCACCCCGGGCAAAAAGCGCACTGACCTCGTGCTCAAAACCGGCGGCTAACATCTGATGAAAGCGCTGCGCAATACGCTGATGCAGCAATACGCGGACAAGCGGCGCGATAGCGAATTGATGTATCCGATACGCTAGCGCTTCACCGGATATTTTTGTCAGTTCCGTTAGGGTGTTACCTGAAACGAAAAAAACTTCCAGCGCCCGCGATAGTCTCTGCAGATCATTAGGATGAATACGACTTGCCGCAATCGGATCAATCCGTCGTAATTGTCTGTGCAACACCTGCCACCCCACTATTTCTGCCTCGCGTTCAATACGAGCACGTACGTCGGGATCTGCCGGGGGCAAAGGGGATAATCCCTCTAACAGCGCCTTGAAGTAGAGCATGGTCCCACCCACCAACAACGGTATACGACCGGCCTCGGTGATCTCTGCCATTTCCTTAAGCGCATCACGGCAAAAATCAGCCGCTGAATAAGGCTCCGCCGGATCGCGGATATCTACCAGCCGATGCGGTGCCCGCGTCAACTCTTCGGCGCTGGGCTTGGCCGTGCCGATATCCATACCGCGATAAATTAGTGCGGAATCGACACTAATGATATCCACCGGCAAGTGCTGGAGCAATGTCATCGCGAGCGCAGTCTTACCGGAGGCAGTGGGCCCCATCAGGAAAATGGCTTGGGGCCAGCGCAGAAATGTCGGCTCAGTCATAGTTCAAGGCATTATATAGCGACCTCAACATTCAATGTTACCAAAAGCCCATCGGGCTGGGGGCTTTCACCCACTGTAGACAAAACCGCTCCACCTTGGCAGGCAACTGTATCGCCTGGGAATGGCTCCAAACGACCGATTCGTGCTGCAATCAGCGGGCAATATAAACCGCAACCCGGAGATGCATCACCGACGTTTCGCCCTGCAGGTAGGCTAACAGGTCTGGAATCAAGTTTTGTAAATTTTGTTGGAGTAATGGTAAAGGTACCGCATTCAGTATTACCTGATGAAGATGCGCCTGTAGCGCGATACCTATTTCATGTAGCAGTGGCTAATGACGTTTAAGCGCCAGCCACGGCCTCTTCATCGCGCATCGTCATACGCAGCGGAACAGCAGCGACTGAGAGCGCATCTGTTCCATACCGGGTGCCAGTTGGCGTTTGGTCAGAGCGTGTTCGGCAACCGGCAGTGAAAGCAGCGCCAGGCTGCTTTCGACTCTACCAGCACATAGCAGGTGCGACCATGATTAAAACTATGCTAAAAATGTGGTGATTACCGGCGACCGCCGGGCCAGGCGCTGACGGACTCCTCGCCCATAACTGCAAAGGAGGGCGACGCGTCGCCGGTGTGCGGCGACCAGTTGTCGCCAGGGAGGGGGACCGCCATCTGCCGGTCCTAGCCAGGAAAAATATCGCGCGGTGCTGTTTGCCCCTCCTGCAGCAGCGGC
>NZ_LECR01000069.1 GCF_001602625.1 Sodalis-like endosymbiont of Proechinophthirus fluctus | reverse complement strand
ATGGCCGTCGATCAACGCGGTCAGTTCGATTTATCCACTTATTCGTATTCAAGGATACCTGGGCGAATGCCTTGAAATTCCGGCACCTTTTCTGGGAAGACATTGCGATTTTTAAATTCCCAATTATATACGGTATTAAATATATAATATCCGATATTTAAATATTTTATTATCTTGCACGTTTGTTCGATAACATTCGTTCCACGATTAAATAATCGAATCTAACGATCGGACATTTTCTCTTTTCTTCTTTCTGCAACGCGTAAATAGTTTTTTTTTTTTTTGCCAGGCTGATTTCAATATTAAAAGGCTATATTCAAATTTAAAAGGCTCGTTTAATATGAATCGAACCTTTTTGTTTTGTTGGCCGAAGCGGGTGAAATGTGTAATTCCGATGAGACAAATCAATTCTTGCGGTTGTTCCACTTCTTCCACCAAAAAAAAGAAGCATCCGTCGATCTGTTTTTCTGTTTCCGCTACGAAATCCAGCCTGAGAAGAAGGTTCGAAGATCACCTGTCTGAAAAAAAAAAAAAACGAAAAATAAGTTATTTCTCTCGTGCCTTAAACAATAACTCCTTTCTTCGCACGACTTCGTTTGACCGGATGATACCTTTTCTTTAAATTAATAGAAAAAGTCTCGTTTGCAAGCTCGATGGAATTGTAATTATTTTTTTCCATTAAAACAATGATTCTTTTGCTTGCGGGAGGGAGGGGAAGGGGAGGGGAAAAGAATGACGGACAAAAGGTTCACGGATTCGATTAATTCAGGCGCGAAACAATCATCTCGAATGGATGCGATTCGAAAGTAGATTCGTTTTACTTTCGAGGCTCTTTTTCTTTCTTTTTTTTTTCGAATCGATTCAGTCAACGATCGAAAGAAACTCGATCGAAAAAAAGAAGAGAAAAAAAAAAACTTTCGAAATCAGCCGAGAGGAAAGGAAAATTAATAAAACTGGCAGCCATGACAGTTGGCGTCCGTTAAATTTTTGATTTTCAAGAAAGGAGGCAAAATTAACGTTGGCAAAAATGAAACTTCTCAACTCGGGACCGAGAATTATCGAATTCTAAATTTTATTCGCAGCAGAAGAGAAAAAAAAATTACGAACGCATGTAAGTCGTGTAGTGATGGTGATGGCGATGGCGATGGCGATGGCGATGATAAATAAAACTCCCGCGATTTCAAACGTTTTCAAATCGATGATAAATCACTTTATTTGAGAGAATAATTAATCAATCTCGAATCAATAACTGAAATCTCTAACTGTTAGGATAATATCGAATAAGAAAAAACGAAATTTTATCCGCGAGACAAGATGGTTGCCGTAATTAACTCTTGCTTGTTCACATTTCGTCGAATCCCTCTTCAACAAACGATTGTTGGCAAATGAAAGCAAACAAAACAAGATTCTTTCCCTCGTCTTCCACGTGATTCCTTCACGTGTTTGCGGATGCGAAAAAAAAATA
>NZ_LECR01000018.1:2696-4609 GCF_001602625.1 Sodalis-like endosymbiont of Proechinophthirus fluctus | reverse complement strand
ATGATGAAATGAAGGAGAGAAGCGCCATCGCGATAAATCCTCCATTTCCATTAGAAAAATTACGAAAAAAATTACTTTCGTTTAATCGATGAGAAATCTTTCAGGCTTCGACAATCGCCATCGCCATCGCCATCGCCATCGCAGCAGAAGAAATATCTTCTTATCGCATCGATGGTTCCAGCAAGAATGATGGAAATCGATCTCGAATGAATTCAATTTGACGCAATGTACGCGTCGTGACGTCAAATCAAAATTTCCGACGACTGCAAACGATTATTTTCCGTTATTACTATTATTATTATTATTTTTCGAATCGGCCATCTTGGGATCGCGTTATTCAACCGGTGCGGTGAACGGTTGTGAAGAATTTTTTGGTTTTGGGGTCAGCGAGAAAATTTTTGTCCCTCGGTGGAATTTGAACCCGCGACCCTTGGATCGGCGATTGAGCGCGCTATCCACTCGATCACCAGACCCTCTATTTTCCGTTATTATTAATGATAATAATAATAATGATAAATCTTTTTTAAAAAAAAATCTCTCCTCCAAACGAACGAACGCAAAGAGATTTTCGAATGAAAAGGGAAACGGAAATCGACCAAGTTCTTTTCCGAGGAGAGGTTAAAGACCCCCCTGACGGGATTTTGCCAGCTTGGAAACTTTTCTCTCGCGAAAACTGGTTTCTTCATCTGGTTTAATAACATTAAAGAAGAAATGAGATTCTAAAAGAAATAAAATTCCGGCGATCGATTCCGGATGAATTAAAAATCGAAGTCGACATGACCGAAGAGAAGAAAGAACAAAAATAAATAAACAAATTTAATAATTCCATTTTTTTTTTTTTTTTTACATTCGCGAAAGAAATTCGACCTCACTTTTGACACTGACCTCACTAAAATCAACTTCAAGAGTCGCGAGCACGTGGCTCTCCTCTTCAAATCGCCACCATCACTACTAATTCTCGTTCGATACTTTTTTCATTCATTCATTCATTCATTCATTCCTTCCAATTCGCTTGAATTCACCTTTACGGCGAAGCAATTCTAAAAAGTCACCGTTTAAACTCGAATCCGATTAATCCCCGGTCGAAACGTTTTCGATTATCATTAATTTTCTTATTTTTTCGAAGGAACCAAGTTTCGGTTCGATTAATTTCCCCTCTTTTACGCTTTTCATTTTATTTTATTTTTCCGTTATTCGTTTAAGAATGCAAGAGAATTCCTCGAACGAAATCGGATTTCGTTCGCCGCTCTTCTGATTCGAATCAAACTGATTTTCAAAAGGGCAAAAGGCAATGAACTCGATTCTTAATGGCAAGTCGAATTTGAACGGAAATTTTTTTTTTTTTTTTTAAAGCTTCAGCTTCTGCAAAAGGCTCGACGACGGAGAAGAAATCCGATGAAGAATTCATTCGAATGATTCGAAAAGGTCGAAATTCAGCTCTTTTCGTCATTGTCGTCTCCTCTCCTCGACGTTTTTTTCCATTCCTTTTTCACCTCGAAAATTCAGTTTTCTTTAAGTTTTGTTCGTTTGTCTTTTTCCTTCCTTCCCCTCCCCCTCCTCCGTCAAATTCACTTCATCATCTTCGACGGAAACGAAATTCTCTTGGATTTTCATTCGATTCATCCAAATTAATGCCTTCAGAATATTCAACTGCATTATTCTATTTTGTCCGACTCCTCTTTCAGCAATCCGATTCAATTTTAATTTAATTAAAATATTTCATGATCATCACCGATCACACTTTTCGATCATTTCCTCCCTACCCCCTCCCTCCCCCTCTCACGAAAATTTACCAAAGTTTACAAAGTGTAAACTAGAATTCAAATGCAAGTTGAAAAAAAAAAAAAGAAGAATTTAACTTGGTGCAAAAATAAAAGCAGAATTTCAATTTAACGTGGGGAAGGAAAAAAAAA
>NZ_LECR01000018.1:2465-2685 GCF_001602625.1 Sodalis-like endosymbiont of Proechinophthirus fluctus | reverse complement strand
TTTTTTTGTTTTTTTTGTTTTTGGATTTCGCAAAATTCGAACTCGAATTTTTTCCCGAAACTTGGACCCAAGAGCATTGGCGAAGAATCGAACCATGGAAAAAAAAAATAAAAGTGACCCACTTTTTAAAAGTCAAAAAATCAGAACAAATTTGCAGATTGGCATCGATCTATCTTCGGAAGTGGGACTAAAAGATAACGAGAGAGAGAGAGAGAGAGAG
>NZ_LECR01000018.1:0-2429 GCF_001602625.1 Sodalis-like endosymbiont of Proechinophthirus fluctus | reverse complement strand
AGGCGACTTTAAGTATGGCGAGAAAAAAAAATTTTTTTTTCTTTTTTTTTTTTTAAATCAAAGTTTATCCAACTTTGAATTTCAATTGAAAAATAACAAGGAAAATGGAGTCTGAAATGGAAAAATCGAAAGAAAAAAAAAACAAAATTCGATGGAACCAATGTCCAATGCGAACAGAAATTGCCAAAGGGAAAACACCAAGAAGAGGAGGAGGAAGAGGAGGAGGACAAAAATCAAGCATAATCAAAATCTAATCGATCTTCGATCGATGATCGAATATCGATCGAAAGAGCGAAAATAATTAATTAGAGATTCCCTCCCCTCCCCTCCCCCGAAAAAATCAACCCGAGATTCCTGGTTAATTTATTTTTAGAGAGTCGCCAACAGGTCGCCAACTGTTTGCCTTGTTTTCATTTTTTTGCCTTCGTTCGTTTTGCCTTGGTTTTCTTTTTCTGATTCAGCAGTAACGAGTTTTTTCCACCTATGCTCCACTTTAGATTTCTATGCTGAATGCCTTCTCGCGCGTTCTTCTTCTTCTTCGTTTTTTTTTTTAAATTCTAATTCCATCTTTAAAAAAATCCAATAATTTTTCGTGCGTCCCATGGATCAGAATTGCTTCTTTTTTTTTTTTTTTTTTTTNACGTCGTTCATTTTCTCTTCTTATTTAGTGCTTTACAATTGGAAAGTCGACAAGAATTTTTTTTTTTTAATCCGACGATGGAGGACGGTTGTCACGGAGCAATTTCTGCTTCTCTGGTGAAAGCAGCAGGAGCCTGCTGTTTGCCTAAGAAGTCGAAGATGGACGACGGCACGAAAGTCCTCGAAGCCGGCTTCTTATTCTCCTCTGCCAGTCGGATGTATTTCCTCGAGGTTATCGGCATTTAATTATATAAATAGATCTCCGTACTTAGCCCGAATTTTTCGAACAGACCGCAGACATCTGGCCCAGAGTTTTGCGGTATCTTCTCCGAGCAAATTCAATTAAATAATCCTTTTCGATCCTTTTCTAGTCTCGAAAATCATCTTTTCTCTCGATCGATCGATCGAGAAATTAATTATTATTTTCTCTTTTCTCGTTTAAAATTCTCCAGATTCAATTCCGTCGCATTTATTCACATTTATTCAACGAATGGGGGTAAGGGGGAGGGAAAGCAATTGAATCATTTCGTTTAATAAATTCGACAAATCAAACCAACAACTGATTTTGTTCATAATTCAATTTAATTCGCGAACTCATTGAATTCATTCGTTTCGTCAGTTTGGATTGAATCACGAGGCAATGAGAAGAAAAGAAATGAATACATACATACATATATATAGGTAAAAAAAAAAAAATTTTTTTTTTTTTAAATCTCTGCGTCTCGTGAAATTATTTAAATGCAAAGTCTCTCGAGTTATGCGAAATTGAAAAATTAATTAAATGAACGAGTATAAAAATTTAAATATCAATATTAGAAGAAGATGGAAGAAGACAAGATGTTTTAGATGGCCTTAAAAAAAAAATAATAATGAATTTTCTTTTTTTCGCCGTTCCGAATCATCCATTCATCATCCTGTATTAAAATCCCGATTCTCATTATTCGCGAATAAAATTATGAAAATAATCCTCGCGAAAGTCTTAAATTCAAGGTTTTCCAATCAAATAACGATTTAACCGCGATCGAAGATGAATTCGAATTGCGACTAATTACGCACACGTCGATACATATGTAAATATGCATGCGCACGCATGCCTCATCGCAATCCACGAGCGAAAAAAAAAAAAGAAGCAATAAAAATATTCCAAAATCTCAATGTTCCGCAAAGGAAATCGACGATAGCAAAGGAAACCAAAAAAAAAAAAAAAAAAGAACGAAGCATGTGCAGCAATTCAGCGAGAGAATAAAAGGAAGAAGATTAAAATTTAAAAAAAAAAAANNNNAGGGGAAGGGGAAGGGGAAAAGGAAAATGGCTCGGCCAAAATAAATGGATCCAAGTGCCAGATTAAATTTTCGAATGATTTTTCGCCTTTCCTATAAGGCATTATTTATTTTTATTTTTCGATCTGCGATTCACTCGAAGATTTCTTTTCGAATAAATTCGCCTGGGAATTCGACAAAATGGGACCGCTGCAAATGAGAAGGCTGAAAGGTTATAAAAGAAATAGATCTTCGTGCGAAAATTGTCACGAGAAATTTCTTACTTTTCGCGAAAATTAATTCCTTCAAATAAAATTGCGATTAATTATGACCTTTTGGAGAATAGAAGTCATTTGTCACCTATCGAAAGACTCGCTTTTCGCTTCGGTGATCTACCTGAAAGCTTGAAAAATTCTCTCTCGATTATTCGTGAACATCGAATCCGATTTCGTCTCATCCTGTCGAATTTAAGCCTCTCTGATTTCGAATTCCGGCAAAAGAAGAAACGCCCAGAAAGAGAGAAAGAAAAAA
>NZ_LECR01000013.1:3669-4505 GCF_001602625.1 Sodalis-like endosymbiont of Proechinophthirus fluctus | reverse complement strand
AATCATCCCAATCATCCCAATCATCCCAATCATCCCAATCCGGGACGCCCAGCCCTTCATCGCGCAATAGATGGTGGACCGTCTGCTGCCTTTACTTAAATATGAACCATAGGCAAGGAGAGTGCAATCTGGGTAAGGTTATGCAAAAAAGCCATCTTGATTACTGGTTACTCTAGCGGTATCGACTCAGCGTGACTACCAGGTGCTGGCTGTCTACCGCCAAACGCGGGACGTGACGCGGTTGGCAGCGGAGGACTTTGAGGCCCTGGCACTGGATTTAGACGACCTGCAAGGCGTTGAAGCCGTAGTCGACGAAGTATTCCAGTTGACCAGCAGCTGACTGTATTAACTCTTCAACAACGTGGGCTAAGGCGTGTATGGCCGCATTGACACCTTAAGCCGTTGGTCAGCTGGAACAGTAATTTTCCGCTAATCTATTCGGTATTCATCAATTAACCCAGTGGCGGCTGCCTGCCACAGTACCTCATGGCTAGGGGCGGATTATCTAGACCAGTTCGGTAATGGGGCTAGTATGCACGTCGGGCCCGGGCGGCCTATACTGCCTTTATGTTTTCCCTGGAGGTATGGACAGACACGATACGCATGGAACTGCACTGCAGCGAGTGCAGATCAGTCATTGAACAGGGTCCTATCGCTACATCATTCAGTACTAACCTTGATCTTGACCCACACCCGGACCGATCACAGCCTGTGACTAACCAGGCTATCGCCCGACGCTTTACGCTGTCGCGGGAGGTCGTTTTGCCGAAACTGCACCATGCGATGGAAAGTCCCCGGGCCAGATTACGTTATCCGGGTTACCCTGGTGGCGCACG
>NZ_LECR01000013.1:1286-3605 GCF_001602625.1 Sodalis-like endosymbiont of Proechinophthirus fluctus | reverse complement strand
TGAAGCGCGGCATGTTCGCCCTCATATACTGCCAAAATAATTGAGAGAAATTACATGTTAAACGCCACAGTGGTTGAAATTAACGAAACCAACCTGTAGCAAACACTGGAACAGTCCATGCAGGAACCGGTGCTATTCTATTTCTGATCCCAATGTAGCCCGCATTAGGATCAGATGACGCCAGTGCTGGACAAGCTAGCGCAGGAATATGCTGGGCAATTCGTGTTAGCGAAGGTAGACTAAGACAAACAGCAGTATATCGCCGCCAAATTCGGCCTGTGCTCCATATCCCTACTTGTATATTTTCAAAAAGGGTCAGCCGCTTGATAGTTTTCATGGGCCTCATTCGGAAGAAACACTGCGCGAGCTGCTGACCTGCACTTTGCCAGATCCCGCCGAGCTGCAATTGCAGTAGGCCACAGCACTGGTGCAGGCAGGCGATTTCGCCGTTGCTCTGTGCCTTAAAAGCACTGTGGCAGGAACACAAGCCAGCCAGCGAAGCCGGACTTGTTGCTGAAGGAAACCTATCTGCAACTTATCAATCATCCCAATGATGCGCAGGAGGTGCTGGACCAGTTCCTGCTACAGGATTAAAGATACCCGCTACTAAGATTTACTGGCGCAGATCGAGCTGCTGATCCAAGCGGGCTTGATCCGCCGGAAATTCAGCAGTTGCAACAACAGGTGAAACGTGCGCCGTACGATGCCGCGCTAGCGGCGGTACAGCTGGTCCTTCAGATCCATCAAATGTATGATGTAATTAAGGAAGTGCTAGAGTTGTTAATGGGCTATTTAAAAAATGATCTTGGCACCGCCGACGGCGAAGCGCGTAAAATCTTAATGGATATTTTGGCGGCACTGGGCGGCTGGTAGGCAAGATACCGCCGTCAGCTTTATTCCCTACTGCTTACTGTATTAATCGATTCCGAACGCCAGGCGCGCCATAGGGAACACCTGCTCTCTTTTGCTGTTCCAGCCTCATCCGCTGACGGCGAAGATCGCAAAAAACGCGCTTGGCGCCGCTAAACGGCAACGATCCCGTCCGTTTTATTGCGTGCATCACTGTAACCTTGCGCGCTTTGTTGTATCTTCTCTTCCTAATTCTCTGGCACTAAAAAGGAGTCTTAACCTATGTTAATAGTCATTCTCGTTCTGGTCGTGCTCGCCTTGATCGCGGTAGCGGTGGGTATCAAGATCGTGCCGCAAGGCCATCAATGGACGGTTGAGCGATTCGGCCGCTTTACGCAGGCGCTAAAACCCGGTCTGAATCTAGTTGTGCCATTTATAGATCGTATAGGCCGTAAAATCAATATGATGGAACAGGTACTGGATATCCCTTCCCAAGAGATCATCTCCAAGGATAACGCCAATGTGACCATTGATGCCGTCTGTTTTACCCAGGTGGTGGATGCAGCACGCGCCGCGTATGAAGTCAGTAATCTCGAGCAGGCGATCCTCAATCTAACTATGACCAATATCCGCACTGTTCTTGGCGCCATGGAGCTAGACGAAATGCTGTCGCAGCGCGATAGCATTAACGTCAGGCTGTTGCAAATCGTCGATGAAGCAACAAATCCATGGGGCATAAAGGTCACCCGCGTCGAAATCCGAGATGTGCGCCCGCCGGCAGAAATGATTGCTGCGATGAACGCTCAGATGAAAGCAGAGCGAACCAAGCGCGCTAATATTCTAGAGGCGGAAGGTGTTCGCCAGTCAGCCGTTTTGCGTGCTGAAGGGGAGAAACAGTCGCAAATCCTGAAAGCCGAGGGAGAGCGGCAGTCGGCGTTTTTGCAGGCCGAGGCCCGTGAACGCGCCGCCGAAGCGGAAGCACGGGCCACGCAGATGGTCTCCGAGGCCATCGCCGCCGGAAATATCCAGGCTATCAACTACTTCGTGGCGCAGAAATACACCGACGCGCTGCAAAAAATTGGCTCTGCCGGCAACAGTAAAGTCATCATGATACCGCTGGACGTCAGTAATCTGTTGGGTGCCATTGGAGGTATCGGTGAACTCGTCAAGGAAAGCCAATCCGGCCGGAGCAAAGTATGATATTAGAGGCGATACGGGTGCATCCACACAATTTTTGGCTGATTTTGGGAGACCTGCTGGTGGTGGAAATACTGGGGAAAGCAGCTATTTACTTTGAAGCGGAGTCACAGCGCTGCTAGCGTGGCTGGGTGCCGCTTGGCTAGGAGTAGTAAGTAGGCGCGATTTTTCCGTGCTCACCATGGGCTCGGCCTGACTGTGTGTAGTGATATCGCTTGCGTGCCAGGGATCGCACGCGTCCGACATCGGCGTTAATCAGAACGGTCGGCAGCT
>NZ_LECR01000013.1:0-1272 GCF_001602625.1 Sodalis-like endosymbiont of Proechinophthirus fluctus | reverse complement strand
GCCTCTCATCAACGGTTTCGGTCGGTTGCGTGTGGGTGACAGCACCTGGCGCGTCCAGGTCAGCGAGGATTTACCGGCGGGCACCTGGGTAGGAGTGTACGTGACGGAGGGGATTACGCTGCGCGCGCTACACCGTCGCTGAATAGCTTCGGTCTATCTTGTGGGGTCGTATCGCGATAGCACAGGGCAAACAAAAATCAACGACTAGCCACCTCGGCGAGGTAGCGCACCTTCATATGCTCACTGGCGTGAAAATCCACAAATTCAACCTTTGTAGCCCCCTCGGCGGAAAAGCAAATGCTACAATCATCTATAGGTGCGAGTAAATATCTGTCTTTGGGCCGTTGATGACATAATGCTTATGCTCCTCATCGTTCATCAGCCGATGCATAGTCTGGCGTATCGTTAGTTCAGCGCTATCTGGGTGATATTGCAGTGCGATGGAGGTGAAACACCCTCAGTATAAAATACTTGATAAACGCATAACGAAAGACGCCAATAGACCCTTGCCAGCATATTACATGATAGCGTCGCATCAGCCGACTTTCAGCGCCAGCGGGCGGGCGACGACCATCCCTGTGCTTTTACAATCACGCCTAGCCTTCAGGGTCATAGGATCGTTGGATTATATTCCCTCAGCCATGAAACGGGATCGGATCAAAACTGCAAATTGCTACACGAAATTCAATCATCTGATATTACTTCCTTGCCCTTGACGACGCGCATCCTGCCGATAAACGGGTGACTACTGGTCATAAAGACCAGACCTTTCCCCAGAGAGAAGATCTAGTCTTTATGGCATAGCCTGGCCTGCTGAATGGCTTTCTCCCGATGAACATCACTGGCGATCGATGGCTCGGCAGGCCTTTTGATAAGTCGGGGGAGTTAACGATGTCAACGATGATTTAATTAGATTTGCAAAACCTGATCTGCAACCATTGCATCAATCGGGTGAAGCAGGCGCTAAAAGCAGTAACGGGTGTTGTTACCCACGCCGAAGTGACTCTCGATCGCGCTTGTATCATCGGCAGTGCCGGCGAGCGGCGCGCTAATCGCAGCAGTGTGTAGCAAGACTGCTATCAGGCACGCCAGGACGAAGTGTCCACCACCCCAAAATCGTGCCTCTGAGGGACCATAGCGAAGCCCGGAACCCACAGCAGCGGAGAAAATAGTTCCAGCGCACACCAGCGCGCTACTGGCAGATTACCCGCGTAAGGCCGCCCGCCGGATGAGGATTGAACGCCGCCGGCGGCAATAACAAACCACTGAGCG
>NZ_LECR01000068.1:23922-24152 GCF_001602625.1 Sodalis-like endosymbiont of Proechinophthirus fluctus | reverse complement strand
CGTCCAAGCATCACAGTGACGGCTAGCGTATGTCAATTTTATTGAAGGTGGTATCGCTACCGTTCATGGTAAAGCTGTCCGACCAGATGCCCCGTCGATGGTCGCGCGCCAGCACCAGTTGCCTGCCGGTGGCGTCCATAGTGGTTATTTGGAATGGAAATGCTGGGGTAATTTGATGATCAGATTGCGGTTTGGCGCTCAACCTTTCGCCGGCACGCCTGTAAGTCAAG
>NZ_LECR01000068.1:23524-23906 GCF_001602625.1 Sodalis-like endosymbiont of Proechinophthirus fluctus | reverse complement strand
CGCGGGCAAGGTATATTCGAGACTGGCCAGATTGTGTTCTTACCGCAACCAGCGTTCGCTGAATTGTTAGAGGATCTCAACACCCTGCGGAGAAAAAGTCATGTTGGCGAGGGTATCCGTTAAATGCACTCCGCCGTTAGCTGGCGTTGAAGGAAAGTGAGCCGTTCTACGCCGACCAGTCGCCATCCTGGAAGGTCATATCGCGTAGGATCAAATCCAGATCGTTAAACGCCCAATTAAGCCCCTCTCCATACGCGCATCGATCAAATATGCGCGACACAGGGTAATTTTGGGCACGGAGAACATTTGACACAAGAAGTCGTGCAGCGTCTTGTCCGACTGTAAACGCACATTGCTCAGCCGCAGGCTGTCTAGCTACCAG
>NZ_LECR01000068.1:22264-23501 GCF_001602625.1 Sodalis-like endosymbiont of Proechinophthirus fluctus | reverse complement strand
CCGGTAATATCGCCATGGACCAGCGTATTCTGCTCCGGCACGCCGTTGAGCGTCAGAGAACGGGTACTAAATTGAAAACGTGCCTGCCGACCCAGTGGATAATAGGCTTGGGATCGCCAGGGCAAGATGCCGGAGTTGACGTTTTAGCCATTAAGTCGCCAATCGCTGTGCGGGACGTGAACCGCCATACTATTGAGCTGTAGTGTATTCGATTGCAGGGGCTAGGTTAGCGCGGCCGGGTCAAAATTTAGGGTGCCGTTCTGAAATTGTAAGCGGTTAACATGCAAAGGGATCGGTAAGTTGCTGTGTGTCAAGCTCGGCCAATACCGCTTGGCAACCAGCGTCATCAGCGTGCCTTTTTTGCCGAGGCTGACGTTATCGAGTTGTTGGATCTCGCTGAATTGCGTCCAGCTGCGATTAATATTGCCGAGGGAAACCTGTTAATCGCTATGTCGAGTCAACTGTTGGCCCAGCCAGCTGGCGCCCCAGGTGGTTTTCAGCAGCATAGGTGGTTTGCAGCAGCATACATAATAGATATACATAATAGATAAGCACAATGAGCAATAACAGGATCAGAAGCAATGAGATCAGCAAGTTGATAATAAATTTTATTGCACATTCCGCAGTATATACTGTTTATGCCGTAGTTAACCCGCTATCTAAATCGACAAAGTGGTGCCCGTAGACAAAAAAAAAGACCGCAACGTCACACCACCGCAGTCTGGATCGTTATTCGCTTTCCTAAGCTAGTTTTTTGAGGAAACAGGATATTGAGGAAAATCACAGTAAATACCGCTCGCGGCGATATCGGACGACAAGAACATTTTAAGCCACTACAGCGCGAATTGTAGGATTAGCTGCTGTTGCAAGATGCCAATACCGACCGCCAGCGACAGCGAGATAATTATTAATCGCTCGGAGGCTGAAAGGTTCTCACGACACGATACGCACGCTAGACGCGGCGATAGTAGTGCCGAACATGACAATCGTCGCGCTGCGCCCCCAGCACTGGTTCGAAAACATAAAGGGTACTGAACAGAGCAGCCATCATTGTTGTGTTGGCACATCGGCGCCGCCGTTTTTCATCGTCAGACCGCCCATAATCAGCGGCATCATGAAATTGAAGCAGGATCCCTGCATAGAAGAGCAGACTCGATCCCCACAGGCCCCCAGATTTTGATTTGCAGGATGGATGCAAGCCCTAAGGTGAACATCGACACACTAATAATATGGCTGG
>NZ_LECR01000068.1:21799-22206 GCF_001602625.1 Sodalis-like endosymbiont of Proechinophthirus fluctus | reverse complement strand
AACATCGCCAGCAGATGCTGATAGGCGGCGAATAACGTTTGCGGCAGAAGCGGACTGTCGTCGAAGCGGTAAATCAGTTCCGCTGGGGGCGCGCTGTCAGCAGAAGTGGGTGGTGTTAATCACGGGCGATGTCATAGCAAGCAACACTCCTGAGCGGCTAAAGATGGCATTTTAATATCTTGAAGGGAAAATAATCAATTGTAATGCCATCGATAGCGGGTCATTAACGTCGATCAACAGGTCGGCGTGCGCCCTACCTACAATAGGATTGCCGCGCGGATGTGAAGGCCAGTTTCGCCGAGGGGATATCGACCTTGAGAAAACGTGGATACATCCTTGTAACCGCATCGTAGCAGTTCTATGGGACTATATAATGGTAGCAGACGCCGTTCAGGCGAAGGTATAGT
>NZ_LECR01000068.1:21170-21787 GCF_001602625.1 Sodalis-like endosymbiont of Proechinophthirus fluctus | reverse complement strand
AGCGTTCAATCAGGGCGCGGGCCGAGTCAGGGTGATGCTGATGAATATGCCGCGCCAGGCGCTGTATGTCCGGAATCATCGCCTGATCGCGCAGCAGATCTGCGACCCGGAATTCGGCATTGCCGGTTTGGCGGGTGCCCAGCAGATCGCCAGGGCCGCGGATTTCCAGGTCTCGCTGGGCAATGACGAAGCCATCGTTACTGTCGCGTAGAGCCTGTAGACGCGACTGCGCGGTTTTGCTGAGCGGTGACTTGTACAGCAGTACGCAGTGAGAGGCCACCGCACCACGGCCAACCCGCCCACGCAGTTGATGCAGTTGCGCCAGCCCGAGTCGCTCGGGATTTTCAATGATCATTAGGCTGGCGTTAGGCACATCGACGCCCACCTCGATAACTGTGGTCGCCACCAGTAATTGTACCTTGCCCGCCTTGAAGGCCTTCATCAGCTGCTGCTTTTCCGGCGCTTTCATACGTCCATGCACCAGCCCGACCCGAATCTCTGGCAGCACGCTTTGCAATTCCTGCCAGGTGGCTTCCGCCGCCTGTGCTTCCAGCACATCCGATTCTTCTATCAGCGTGCAGACCCAGTAAGCCTGACGTTGCTCATGCAGGCAGGCC
>NZ_LECR01000068.1:17586-21103 GCF_001602625.1 Sodalis-like endosymbiont of Proechinophthirus fluctus | reverse complement strand
CGGCGTTCTACCCGGCGGCAGCTCATCTATGATCGAGGTATCCAGGTCGGCGTAGATGGTCATCGCCAGCGTCCGGGGAATGGGGGTGGCGGTCATAATCAACTGATGCGGATGGAAGTCCTGCGCTACACCTTTCTCCCAAAGCGCCTGCCGCTGATGAACGCCGAAACGATGTTGCTCATCGATAATAACCAGCGCCAGCCCGGCAAAGCGCACCTGCTCCTGGAATATAGCGTGAGTGCCCACGACCATCGACACCCTGCCATCGCTAATAGCCTCCTGCTGTGTCTGACGCTCTTTCCCTTTCTGCTTGCTCGTCAGCCTGCCGACCTCGATTCCAAGCGGCATGAACCAGTCACGGAAATTTTGCACGTGCTGTTCGGCCAGCAGCTCGGTAGGCGCCATCATCGCTACCTGGCGGCCATTGCTAATGGTACACAGAGCCGCTAGCGCTGCCACCAGCGTTTTGCCGGATCCAACATCCCCCTGTACCAACCGCATCATCGGGACATCTCGCGCTAGATCCTGTGTAATTTCTGCTAGTACGCGCCGTTGGGCGCCTGTGGGGGAGAATGGCAGCCCAGCGAGAAAGCGCTGGGACAGAAGGTTATCGGCGCACACCGGAAACGCTCGGTCTTTTCGTACCCAGACTCTGACCGCCAGCATGCTAAGGTTGTGGGCCAAAAGTTCTTCGATAATCAGCCGGCGCTGCGCCGGGTGACGGCCCAGCGATAAATCGTCAAGGGATATTTCCGGTGGCGGGTGGTGGAGCATCTGTAATGCATCAGCCACGCTCATTAACCCGCTGCTTAGCTCCGGCGGCAGCAGCTCTGGTACCGGAGTGATGTCGAGCAGTTTCAGGGCCTGATCGATCGCGCGGCGCAGCGTAGTCTGTCGAACACCTTCGGTAGTAGGATATACTGGCGTTAACGCAGCGGCAAGCGTGACCTGGCTTCGCTCTCTGATGACATGATATTCTGGATGAATCATCTCTCCGCCGAGTTGGCCGCGGCGGATTTCGCCATAGGCAGCCACCCTCTGGCCGGGAGAGAGACTATTTTTCATCGCCGCGTTGAAATGAAAAAACCGCATTGTCAAGACGCCGCTGTCGTCTTTCAGGCGACAGGTGAGCATGCGTTTGCGGCCAAAACTGATATCGCTATTCAGGATTTCGCCCTGCACGATTACCGTCATCCCCGGCAGCGCCTCACCGATAGGATAAAGTTTAGTGCGGTCCTCATAGCGGGCTGGCAGATGCAGTAGCAGATCCTGCAGACTCTCCAGCCCGAGTCGGGCAAACTTTCTGACTAGACCTGGGCCGACCCCTGATAGCATATTCAGGGGAATGGCATTTAACAGGCGGCCTTCGATCATACCAGCTCTCCGTAGCTTGTCATCAGGACCACCTTTCTAAGGGAGAGGTCTTCTCGCCGCTGGGGCTGCTGTCCTACTGGGGGAGCGTTTGCGCGCGACGACCCCACTCCATAAGAATACAGGTCTGACAGCAATAATCAAGGGGGTGGAAATTCGCCTCGCAGCATAAGAGAAGCGGCGTCAGAACCGGCCGTCGGGCTGTTGGGCCGACGGCATGTCCCCTCGCCGGGCAAAAAGTTCTTGCATCATGGCTTAATTGCGGTTGCGGTTCACCCGGATGACATCCGGCATGATGCGGATTTTACGCATGATATTCGCCAGATGGATGCGATCGCGGGTCGTCAGGCGAATAAATGCGCTATATACCCGGCCGTCTTTCTCTTCGGTGTTGAGGCTCTGGATATTGGAATTGGCGGCGTTAATCGACGCGGTTAAATTGGCTAACGCGCCATGATGGTTGAACATGTCTACCTTGATTTCGGCTATAAATTCCTGTTCGCTCACTATCCCCCACTTCAATGGCATAAATTTCTCCGGCTCTTTCTGATAGCTCCGGATATTGCGGCAAGACGCGTGGTGCACCACCAACCCTTTGCCTAGGCTGACGTGGGCGATAATAGGATCGCCCGGAATAGGCCGGCAGCATTTGGCGAAGGTGATGAGCACGCCGTCGGCGCCTTTAATTGGAAGCGTACGCTGGCCGACGGGGGGGGGCGTCAGGTTAGACTGATTCCCCTGCAGATTTTTGGCTATGACCACACTCATGGCGTTACCGAGACCGATTTCCGCTAGCAGATCTTCAAGCGTTGTCAGTTTCATCCTGTCCAGTTCGCGCTGAATATTTTCCGGCGGCATTTCAACAAGTTTGCGGCTGCCACCCAATGCGTGGTTAAGCAGGCGACGACCGAGGCTAACGGAGTCATCACGCTTTAGGTTTTTCAGCATTTGGCGAATTTTGGCCCGCGCCTTGGAACTTACAACGAAATTCAGCCAAGCGGCGTTGGGTCGCGCGCCGGGAGCGGTAATGATTTCCACGGTCTGGCCGCTGGTGAGCGATTGCGACAGCGGATAGGGCTGCCTGTCCACCCGCGCGCCCACGCAGGCGTGGCCAATATCGGTATGCACAGCATAGGCGAAATCCACCGGCGTAGCGCCCGCCGGCAATTCGACGATGCGCCCTTCCGGGGTAAACACATAGATTTCGTCGGGAAAAAGGTCGGATTTAACGCTTTCAATGAATTCAAAGGAGCTGCCAGAGCTTTGCTGTAGCTCAAGGAGGCTTTGCATCCAGCGCTGCGCGCGGATTTGCGCCGTAGTACCCGTTTCGCCCTGCTCTTTATACGCCCAATGCGCCGCAACTCCCATCTCCGCCATCTGATCCATGTCCTCTGTGCGAATCTGCACCTCCACCGGCACGCCGTGGGGACCTATCATCGAGGTATGCAGCGATTGGTAGCCGTTGGCTTTGGGGATGGCTATATAATCTTTCACCCGCCCGGGGCGCGGTTTATACAGGCTATGCATCTGCCCCAGCACCAGGTAACAGGTATCTACGTCGCTGACGATCACCCGAAAAGCGTAGATATCCATGATGGAATGAAAACGTTGCTCTTTCAGGTGCATCTTGCAATAGATAGAGTAGAGATGTTTTTCCCGTCCGCTGACGCGACAAGGAATGCCTGCTTCGGTTAAGCGACCCTCTATCTCGGCGAGGATTTTCCGGATCATCTCCTTGCGGTTACCGCACGCTGCTTTAACTACTTCCTTGATAACCCGGTAGCGGTTGGGATACAGCGCCTCTAACCCCAGCTCTTCAAGCTCGGTTTTCAGGTGATGGATACCCAGCCGGTGGGCCAGCGGGCTATAAATTTCCAGCGTTTCGCGCGCGATGCGACGCCGTTTTTCCGGCCGCAAGGCGCCGAGGGTGCGCATATTATGGGTGCGGTCGGCAAGCTTTATCAGTACTACTCGGATATCTTGCACCATCGCCATGATCATTTTACGGAAGTTTTCCGCCTGAGCTTCTTTCTTATCGCGGAATTTCAACTTATCCAACTTCGATACACCCTCCACCAGCTCGGCGACGCTTTTGCCGAACAGTTGTTCCATGTCCTGGTAGGTGGCTGTGGTATCTTCGATAACG
>NZ_LECR01000068.1:11919-17571 GCF_001602625.1 Sodalis-like endosymbiont of Proechinophthirus fluctus | reverse complement strand
CCGCCATTAGCGTCTCATGGTCTAGATGCATCTCGGCCAGAATACAGGCGACCGCTACCGGATGGGTGATATAAGGTTCACCACTGGAACGAGTCTGTCCCTCGTGCGCATCACGAGCGGCAAGATAGGCCTGCTGGAGGAGTTTTATCTGATCCTCGGGCAGATAGCATTGAATCAGAAGATTCAAACTTTCGAACAGATGCAAGGTAGGGTTATAACCTGCTGTTAACGGCAGCCTTCAGCGATCGCGGTGACCGCTTGAATCTCGGCGGCTTCCTGTTCTTTATGCTCCTGGCGATCGTGTAAATCCAGGATCTGGCTGGTGATCAGGCCTTCCTCGATCTCACGCAGGGCGATAACGGTGTATTTATCGTTTTCTTCCGCAACCAGTGGATCTTTACCGCCTACCTGAATCTGACGGGCGCGACGCGAGGCGACCAGTACTAGGTCAAAACGGTTACCAATTTTCTCGACAGCGTCTTGTACAGTTACGCGTGCCATATGTGAGCTACTCCACAGATGAAGAAATGACTGGGCATCATACTGAAAGTTGGGTCAGTCTGCCAACAATTTGCTGATTAATGCGCCATGGCGTAATTTCTGACGTTTAAGGCGCATGCTATCAGCCCGGATAATAGTTTTCAGATCAAGTAATGCGGCATTGAAATCATCATTGATGATGAGATAATCATACTCCGCAAAGTGAGTCATTTCAGCTACTGCATGCGCCATGCGCTGGGCGATGGCCTCTTCGCTGTCCTGACCGCGCCCGCGCAACCGGCGATTTAACTCCTCCTTGGATGGCGGCAAAATAAAAATACTGCGTGCGTCGGGCACTCTTCCGCGGATCTGCTGCGCGCCCTGCCAGTCGATATCAAGGAACACATCGACGCCGGTGGCCAGCACCTGCTCGATGGTTTCGCGCGAGGTGCCGTAGTAATTGCTAAACACCTGGGCGTGTTCTAAAAAGGCATCTTCGGCAATCATGCGCTCAAATTCCGCCACAGGCACGAAAAAGTAGTGCTGTCCGTGCGCTTCGCCGGGACGCATGGCGCGGGTGGTGTGGGAGATCGACACCTGGGTGTCATAAGGCAGCTGGGTTTTCAGCAACGCCTGGATCAAGCTGGATTTTCCCGCGCCGCTCGGGGCGGAAACGATATAGAGCGCACCTTGAATCATCATTAATATAGTCAGCTGAGGTTGAAGAACGACAGGGCATGTTTCTATTGTACACGGCATTGAAAGGCGATGCAGCTGTCAACGTAACGCCACGTCCGGCAGAGAGGGAGGCATCGGTTGTGGAGGAATTTAAGGAAGCACAGGTACCTGTAGAAGACGCAGACCCCGTGACCTCCCTGAACTTTTCATATCTTTATTTGCAAATAATCCATCAGCTAAAACCACCTTTGAGTATTTAAAAATCGCGATAAAGTGCCTATTAGCTGGTAGCTGGAATAGCCGTTCGGCCCGTCAAGTCCGGTCACTATAAATGACTATAGTTTTTCAGCCATTTTTTACTGCGGATTTCAATGCTGACATAACATCATAAGCCTTGCTATTTTTGCTGAGCTTCAAGTACATTGCAGACTTCGCCGAACTTCTCTAACTGCATCTCGGATAACGGAGCAAACATGCGATCCAGAATTACTTTGTGGATTTGTTCGGCGATACGCAATTTTTCACGACCTTTTTCCGTGATATAGACATACTTCACCCGGCGATCAGTAGGGCTTTGCTGGCGCTGCACCATCTCCTCTTTTTCCAATGCATCAAGCAAGGTGACTACGGTACGAGATGAGAAGCCCATATAGTTCTTGATATCGGTGGCGCTGGTTTTTCCGGTAGTAATCAGACGCAAAATTTTCATTTTCGACATCGAGAGGCCTTCGTTCACCAGTTGACCATTCACTTCTTTTCTCAGACGGTGATAGATACGTGATAGGGACTCTACCATTACTGAAATATCGGTTGATTTATTCATGTTCTAATCTCTATATGTTATTTATTCACTATCAGTTATTCCCAAAGAATGTTAGATTTCCGTTTAGTATTACAGATAATTTTAATAGCATCGGGTAAACATTACACTTAATCAGAATCGACGACGATGGGAAATATTCCAAGCAAGCAATGTTATCAGCTTACGCTAACAAGAAATACATTTTCTTAACAAAAATATTAAAATTTCCTCAACCCCTATTAAATAGGGGCATCCTGGAGACAGAAGAGTATGGGCTACTTCCAGGTTATTATTAATACCCAATCGGAGTATGATCGGACCCTTGCTGCTTCATTACTAACTTCTCGAGCATTTTATCGAAGTTTTTTTAAATTTGAAATATGACTATAAGAAGAAAGGCGCATATATTATGAAAATATAATGGCAAATACATATTTTTTTTATTTGTTAATATATATGTTAATAACATAGTAATATTTAGCTAAATTTACAGATATGATAGATGCAACATGTTGTTAAGAAATGATTTTTATAATTTTTTATATGAAATATTGTTCCCATTTCGTTGTAGTAGTTCACGCAAAAATCGAGCTAAAAAATAATCGTAAATTAAAAACTCACAAAAAGGATGAAAACCTTCAATACACCTTGAGTCTGTTTAGCGAAAAGTGGTTAACTTATTGTATTAATTGGTAATATTATTTTTTTTATTTTTTTTCGTTCGCTAAAAATCTAAATTTGGCAAAGAATTATGGTATTTTTATCATTAAAATCAAATAATTGTTGATTTCATAATCTATTGGCGAGAAAACAGCATCTGGTGGACACAATCCCTCATTTTTGGTCGCACGGCGGAAAAAGCGGCAGAAATAGCCCGTAAAAATGCTTCTTTTCAGGCAATAATTAAAGCGGTCAGGGTCTACTCTTACCTATGGATAGGAGATAGAAAAGGCATTGATAGGAGATGGAAAATGCAAAATTCAGCCATGAAATATCCCTTAACATCATGTTGACGACCTGATTCTATCAGGTTAACGGCACGGCGTAAGTTTAGTTTTTGCTTGCAGGCGATGCCGCTGTCGTTATAAAGGGTAGTGCGACTGCCGTCAGAAAAGAGTAAAATAACTATTAGTATGGCTACATACTATTTTCGGTGTAAGTGACTGCACGGGATAAAACAGACGGCGGCGGTTGATATTCTCCCCGTCCATCATGGGAGTTGCTATGGGTTTCTCCCGCCCTATTTAGACGGGCGTGTGCTGTTGTTCGGCAAATGGCGGATTACCCTGGCGCTATTCTCGCGAAGCGTTAGCCTGCCGCCGTTGCCGCTGAGGGGTTCGGCATGCCATGACACAATGCATCGCCGCGCCGATGTCGCCAGAATTTTAACCCACGTGGCCGGGGTAGTAATACTTACTGCTTTCATCGGCGGCGATAGGCAGACGAAGAGGAAGAGGCAGCGGAAAAATAGTAAAGATGCTCACTAACGCACTGTAAAAGCGCTGTATAAATGAAGCTGTGTCTGGGAGGTTATAATTGATCCTGGCGCCTCCAGGAATCGCGGCGCGTATTCCCGGCGTCAGCCGTGAGTTACTGTTTATCGCCAGCGCGGTCCTGCCGAGCGGGTCTGGTTTCTATCCTAGCCACGCTGCGCCTCGGCTTTCTGGCCCTGTCTCAGCGTGACGCTGGCCTTGACCATTCTCGGACAAGGCAATTGGACGGTACGTTGCCACGTAAGGTGGGTCCGCATGTTTGCGATTAAAGAGTTGGTGCACTACTACACCGGTAACCTCCTAAGCTGGTTCAAATCGGGCGCTGTGCGCTATGTGGATATCCTGGCCGGCGTCAGCCTGCATGTGGCGCCGGGAAGATCCTGCAGTGGGAATGGCTAACAGTCCTATCGCACAAGTTTCAGCGCTGGCGTCAGTGGTACGATCGGTGTCGGGGTACCCAGTTCACCCGGCGTGGCAGTACTGATAAACGCGACGGCGGCGTACTCCCTTGATTACGATGACACCTTATCTTCCTTTGAAGGGACATGTTTCCGCGATCCTGGTTCCCGCCTTGCTGGCCACGGCGCAGCAACGGGCTCCGCTTGGTTGCTGGCTGAACGAAGAGGGCATTCTGAAGGCCATGTGTCTCACCATCAGCATGGCCGCCGACGTCAAGGGGCAATTTAGCGCCGAGTCCAAACCGCTGCATGCCAGCGGCGGTGGGAAGGCCGCGGCGCTCGCGGTCAGCAGTCCCCTTTGGCCGCCTTGACAAACGCGAGCGATGAGAGGCATGTCATCGAAACTCTGGGACTGATGCTGAAACGGCATCCCTGCTTAGCTTCCCGCCCATAGTGGGATTGATATGCTACTGGATCTAAAAGCCGCCCACGACTTTGCGGCGGAAGACGTTATGTTGCTAGATTGTCTGGTGGGTCGATTAACCAGAATAACCTGCCGTACGCCGAGCTGACCAACGAAATGCAGGTGTGCTTCTCGATGCGCTACAGTCTCGCTGTAGCCCTGGCCAAAAACCAGCTGCGCCTGGCGGGTTTTGATCGCGAGAGGATGTTTTGATCGCGAGAGGATTTTGATCCGGCCATTCGCCGTCTCCTGCCGTTAACAAAATATATATGCGGTGAGAGCTCCCACCGAGGGGGATAGCTTTGATTATGTGACGCACCGGATCAGCATATGTCTGTGGGACGGCAGGACGCTATACCGCGCGGGAATGGCCAAACGCAGTTTTGTCGATCCGTGGCGTCGTCCTTGATGTCGAGTTGGAATCTGTCGATTTGGCCGAGACCCGCGATCGCCGAGCGGCGCACCGTTGACCAACCAAATTATTTCACTGTCGCCGTTATTTGATGCCGAAGAATGGTGGAACTCTGCTGACGCTCTCTGCTCCTCTCGTCCATCGCGCGTTTAACCCAAGGATCAGCTATCATGGAACACCTGCTTTCCGTTGCCGTAGACACTGGAAGCACCTTTACCAATATTACATTGATGGATCGCTGTACCAGCAAACTCTTCAAGGCGAGAACCCGTCGACGCCTGAGGATCCCTCGCTGGGTTTTTTTGATGGGCGTGCGGTGAATATTCGCCGATACTGTGTGCGGGCGCAAGAGGTCATTCACATGTTTCACGACAAAACGGTTGCCACCAATACTATTTTGGAAATGGACAGCGCTGAATGTGCCTTGTTGACTCTAGGTATGTGCTGGAAATCGGCCGGTACGATATTCCACGCAAAGAGAATATCTACTCATGGGTAGAGCCGACGCGACCGGTGCCGACGGAACGCGTCTATGAAGTGGACAGCCGTATGGATTTTAAAGGGCATGAAATGGCAACGCTCTGTGAGGCGTAGGTGCATGCCACCATTGCCCGTATCAAGTAACGCAACATCAAGGCTATCACGGTGTGCTATCTGCATTCTTACGCCAATGCCCGCCATGAGAAGCGGATCCGCGATATTATCACGCAAGAGTACCCACAGGCGCTGGTTTCCCTATCATCTGATGTCTTGCCCACCTTTCTGGAGTTCGATTCCAGCATAGCGACGCTGCTGAACTGCTACTTGATACCAAAAGTCTCGTGCTATGTCACCCGCCTGGAACAACGTATCTCTGACGAGGGTGTTAATGGCCGTCTGCTGCTGATGAAATCTAGAGGCGCCGTGACCGGCGTGGATACGATTCG
>NZ_LECR01000068.1:11313-11911 GCF_001602625.1 Sodalis-like endosymbiont of Proechinophthirus fluctus | reverse complement strand
CCGCGCTGTCGGGTCGGGCGGCGGGCTGGTGGGTCGACTGGCAGAGGGGAGAACAAGTTGATTTCCTTTGATGTCTGTGACATCTCAGCGGATATTTTCCTTATCAACGGCGGTGATACCAATGTTACCACCGAAGGTCACGCCGGCGACTGGCTACTCAACCTACCGATGATCGATATCCACACCATTGGCGCCGGCGGCAGTTCTATTGCTCGCTTCGTCAAAGGCGCGTAATGGCAGGGCCTATGAGCGCGAGCGCCATGGCGTGGCCTATTTGCTACGGCCGCGGCGGCACCAAGTCTACAGTGACGGACGCGCATCTGGTACTCGAACATTTAACGACTCTCCTGTTGAATGTTAAAATGACTCTGGATGTTACAGCGGTGGCTAAATCGATTGAAGAATGCATTGCCAAGCCGCTGGGAACTGACCGTGGAAGACGCCGCAAGCGACATCATAGATATAATAATATGATGGGCGCCATACACGAAGTTTCGGTGGTGCGCGGCTATTACCCCGGCCAATTTGCTCTGGTGCTGTTTGGCGGCTCTAGGCCGTTGCACAGCGGTTTTTTTGACCTTCTTGTTAGTATCATGAA
>NZ_LECR01000068.1:10129-11273 GCF_001602625.1 Sodalis-like endosymbiont of Proechinophthirus fluctus | reverse complement strand
TGGTTTTTTCGTGACTTGTATCCTGCGGGCGCCAGATTATGATCTTGAACGTTTGGCGCGTGCATTTAGCGAACTGAACGCCGTCGCTGTCGCCTGGCTTGATGCAGAACAGGTGCCGGCCGAGGGCTGCACAATTAAGCAGTATTTATGGGTATGCGCTATATCCACCATCGAACAATTGGATGCAGCCACTATCTGCTGCCGTGACAAATCGGTCGGGTGGACGCTTATGGCAATCTTATTGTGCGCGAGGATGGTTAAGCGATGGATGACCAGGCTAAAACCACTCATTGATGCTCACGACCTGCAAATGGTCTATGACACCGAAGACGGTGTGGTGCGGCCGTTGATGGCGTCAGGTTCCAGGTTCAGGCGGGAGAGAAGCTGGCTATTTGTCGGTAAGTCCGGTTACGGCAAAAGGCAAACTTACCTATCCATTATGCGTTTGATTGAGAAATCGGGGAGAATTACCGGCGTGACGATTGGTTTGCGGCCGTTGCTTGCTTATTTCGGAAAAAGAGATGATTGACCAGCGCGGTAACCATATATCTATTATCTTTCAAGAGCTGATGACTCGCTGAATCGCATTTTCACCGTAGGTTTCACAATTATCCGAGGCTATCCCTGCATCACGGCATGTCGCGTCGCGTTGCGGCAAGACACGCCGTCGAGGCGCTGGCTGTACCTGGTGACATTCTCCTTCGTCGGAACGGAGCGTGCGGGATTACCCACCCATACCAGCTTTCTGGCAGAATGCGACAGCGGGTTATGATTGCGATGCCGCTGTTTACCTATATCTGACCTGCTTATCGCTGATGAACTAACCACTGCTCTGGATGTCACCATCCAGGAACAGAGGTGCTTGAGTTGAGGAAGCAACTGAAACAGACGCTCGGCATTTCGATTATCCTGGTGACCCACGATCTTGTCGTGGTGGAGGAGATGGTGGAGTGGGTTATTGTTATGTGCTGCGGCCGTGTGGTGGAAAGCGCGGATGTTTTTTCCCTATTTGCTCGTCCCGGCTACCCTTCCCTTATACCGAAGAGTAGCTCAACGCCCCATGCCGCACATGGATATTAAATAGGACACCTTGTTTGTTATTGAAGGCAACGTGCCGAATCCGCAGCATAATCCCGAGTGGCTG
>NZ_LECR01000068.1:1438-10031 GCF_001602625.1 Sodalis-like endosymbiont of Proechinophthirus fluctus | reverse complement strand
ATTTTGTCCAGGAACGTCTTGAAGGGATACCGATTTCATTCCGGGTATCCCCCTGCTATTGTTCCCCCGCTTCTATCGGATCTGGTCTCCTCCGCGCAACCCTGATAATGCAGCCATGAAAACGCCGCTGTTGAAAAGAGATTAAGCACGATGACATCAACTTTTCACCGCAGGCCGGCGACTCACTTTTTTGCAGGCACATGACCTGAAAAATATTTTCCCGTACCGGGACTCGGGTGGCAGTGATGTATCTAGGAAAAATTATGGAAATATCACCGACGAACCTGCTCTATGGCCGCGCCGTTGCACCCTTACAGCGAAGCGCTAGTATCGGTCATTCCGGTTCCAAGACTCGACCGTAAAGCGTCATCGCATTATTCTGGCGGGGATATTCCCCTCGTCGCTTAATGTCCCAAGAGGGTGACGGTTCCATACCCGCCGCTATTAATACTGCTTTCGTAGGTGAGAAGTGACTCACGGTTGAGCCGACGTTTAGCGATAGGGGCGATGGGCTCTGGGTCACTTGCTATTTGCATGAGAAGCTGCTTACTGGCGACATAAGCATTATGCCTACTTGAAACGGGAACGCCAGAAAGTCACAACGGAGGGGTGGTTATTATGCCTCCTTATGCATGCTTATCGTGAATGCTACCGTCAAAGTAGGATTTGATTAGGCCAGGATGGCATGGCACCCTTACAATCATGCAATCTCATTACTCTGCCGCTTGAGGTTTTTGCGCGCTAACGTTTAAGCTCTATGAAGACTAATTAACTCTGAATCGATATTTAATCGACAGCATTAAACTTCCCATTGATATATCAGCACTAATGAACTTTATCCTATTAGTAAGTACAGATGCCAATAAATGTCCTCTATTCTGCCACCGGTTAGATGTCATGATAAAGATCATTTCATTTATGATTTATCATATTATTTTATATAGAAAATTTATAAGAACAAATGACATATCACTCTGTGATTCCTTGTGCGGTATTGATATATCTATTAAGCAAGTCGCTTTCATTTTGTCACAGGTACTGAATTTACAGCGCGGCTACAAAAGAAATAGCGCGAAAATGGCCATTGATAATAACCTGTAAAAGAAAATATTTTGCCTGATGGCTAGATGAGAAATGTTAGATAAATTTTCCCGATTTATAACATGTTCATGGTGACTAAGATTACAATCGATTTACCCATTTAGATTTACTTGATGAGGCGGCACAATAGTTTTTCAGTCTTTTTGAAAGAGTAATTATTACAATATGCAAAATAAACATGCAATGAAATTAATGCCTGGAACGCAGTTTTACTTGCAGAATTAAATATTATCAGATTCCGTATGATCCAAGATACAGATTTTTATTTTATAGAAAAATTAGTGAAAGATGATGATGCTGATAGATTATTCAGATTAAATCTGTGCGTTGAAATGTAGGTGCATTGTCATGGGGATGGATGGTATTCATACTACTGCATTCCTGGGGACAGGAATACGCCGTACCTAGAGTTTGAGTATGGGACAATCTTAAGGGAACACAGCATGACATTCTCGACTTCAATAGAATGCCTACCTCCAGAAAAAGCGTGACGTACAGAGTCTGAGTGATTAGGTTCTTCCGCCTGGTGTGAGTTGTTGAACGTAATCAATATCAATAATTTGGTAAAAGGCATTGCTAGTATTAATGATTACCCATTGTCTGTGGCCGATTATTGGTTTTATTTTTCGGCATAGTTTTACCCCTCAGCTCGGATTCTATTGCCGGTAATACTCACCTACTTCCGAACCATAGCCATTGTTTACCCGTATCCTCTATTCACGCGACTATAATAAATGGATAGGATCATGATGCGCCATTATACTTATATCGATGATTACGATACCTCTTTAATTAAAGAATGTCATCAATATTTTCCTGCAGTGAGTAGAATAAATTGAAACTAGTAATCAAACTAAGCTACTTAGCACTATTTTTCATAAACCATATAACTGTCTATGAACCATTTATTAGTCCTCTTTCTTTTACAATGAAGATGAATGGCGCTGTAACGACTTTATATAATAAAGTGTCTAAATAGGTAGAGTAGCATTATTTCCCCGTTAGGATTTAATACCCATTATCAAGTGAGAAACTTCCCATCGTGATGTTTTTTATAATTATTAGTATTACAAATAATAGAGAATCCATACGAATATTAAAATACATAAAGAGTTTATGATGTCTATTATATCACTCAACAACTATATCGATAAAAGTAGATGGCTCTTGCCTCATGAGTTAACCTTTTAATAAAGGACAATCATGCCGTACTTTCCAGATTGGATTGTATAAGTAGAGGTAATAAATACCTATGTTAATTTTAACAATAAAATTAAGTATGGAAATAGATCGATTATAAATATATATCGGTGCCTAAAAAATAAAAAATGATTTTCACGCTACACCTAAGAGATCGACTCAGTCGAAAACGTGTACGGGTATATTGGAAGACCATATGGCTTCACCTATGAAAATTTATTTACGAAGTAAACCCCATTGCCAATCCGCTGAGGAAAAGACTACCATAGTTAATTATCTTTCTGACAAAAATTTCCAGTGCTGCTTTTACGAAAAAAAGAAACTATCACTTCACCGAAAATAGCACCCTCTTTCTATGATTTTCTTGTTTTTATTAAGAATAACGAGAAAATCAACTAGTCCTGGTTGAAATATTAATGAATACACATTCTATGTGGAAATATCTTTATACATAATCTGGCGGGGCGTCCATCCGATAAAGCGCAAGAGGATGCTTAACGATCCGCAGACCATACTCTTCCTGCTGCCTTCGGAAAATAGCAAATTTCTTTGAGGAGAGAAGACGGGAATATTAACGAACATTTTTATATTACGTCATCATTGTAGATGAGAATAACCTCAGAGGGGAATACCTACAGGAAGGTAAAGCGTAGTGCCAGGAAGCAGTAGGCCTGGAAGCGCAGTGAGGTGATGGATTACGATCATCTCTGTAGGCGGCTTTCGTCCCGCTCGGCATTATTAGGTAGGCGGCGTAGTTCTTGCTGGAGATTACATTAGGAGGCAATTGCGCTAGATTAATTATAATTATTACTCGTTACTCAAGATGGTTACCGCATTAAGTTTCTACTGCTACAGTTTTCTCTCTTTTTTATTTATTTCTTCATGTAGAGTACATTCAGGTAATATTGACCATAGCAAAAACAGTCTCAAAGGAAATCGCAATACTTCCCGGTTAGGAACCTTACGTTTAAGGTGGTCACTAGATAAACATTCATCCACCTGCCATAGACAATGTAACCTCACAGATCTTTTATGGAGTGTGACGCATGCCATAAAGATCTGTGTCATCTAGGCCAAAAACGTTGAAATAGGAAAAACAAAATTCACTACGACGGTTGGATTCCGTCGGGCCATTGACGTTGATGTTCGGCGATTGAATGGCCGCCTTTACTACTTTTCTTCGGGTTTATTCGGTCGAGAAGCGAGTATCGGCCAATGACAGGTCGGATTGCCCAGAAGAGTAGCACTATATACGCCCTAGAAAAAGGGCGTGGTTGTATAGTTAATACACCGGTGCGGAAATTACTCGATGTTTTGTATCTGCTCGCGCATTTGTTCAATCAATACCTTCAATTCAATGGCGGATGCCGTCACGCTTTCGTTAATGGATTTCGATGCCAGCGTGTTCGACTCGCGGTTAAATTCCTGCATCATAAAATCCAGCCGGCGGCCTACTGCCTCTTTTTTTGTCAAAATCTGGTAGGTCTCTTTAACATGAGCGTTGAGGCGATCCAGCTCCTCCGCGACGTCTATCCGTTGCGCCAGCATTACCAGTTCCTGCTCCAAACGATTACCGTCCATCTGCACCTGGGCCTCCTCAAGTTTTCTAAGCAGTCTTTCACGCTGCCAGACTAGCACCGCCGGCATTTGCTGGCGCACGTTGGCTACTTCAGCGCTGACGCCCTCTAGCCTTTTTTCTATCAATGTCTTGAGCGCGTTGCCTTCGGTTTCTCGGACACTGATAAAGCCGTTTAGGGTAGCGTCCAGTCCGGAGAGTAATTCGGCACTGATGGTGTCCAAATCCCGCTCCGCCGTGGTCATGACGCCAGGCCAGCGCAAAATGGCTAGCGGGTCGATCTCACCTTCATCGCTTTGCATTTTCACCCACTGCGCAGCTTCCACTAGTTGTTTAGCGAGTTTTTCATTGAGGATCAGTGCACTTTGCACGTCAGGATTCATGTCGAAGCGCAGATTACATTCCACTTTTCCTCGGGTGAGGTGTAGGCGGATGCGCTCGCGAATGGCGGGCTCCAGACCGCGGAATTGTTCCGGCAGACGTATGTAGGTTTCTAGATAGCGCTGATTAACGGAGCGCAGCTCCCAGGCGGCAGTGCCCCAAGTGCCCTTAATTTCACGCTGGGCGAAGGCGGTCATACTGCGGATCATAGGCGTATCCGTTTATTAGGAAGTTGCTGCGATTATAGCCCCGCATCGGTAGACAAGATAGGCATTAGGCGGGGAAGTCCGTATAATGCACAGCCAACCCATGATTTGCGAGCCGGAGATATCCCTATGCGCCCAGCAGGCAGAAGCGTACAGCAAGTACGTCCAGTAACTATTACCCGCCATTTTACACAATACGCGGAAGGTTCGGTGCTGGTAGCATTCGGCGAAACCCGTGTGCTGTGTACCGCGTCGGTGGAAGAGGGTGTGCCGCGTTTTCTTAAGGGGCAGGGGCAGGGATGGATTACCGCCGAATACGGTATGCTACCGCGAGCGACACATATCCGCAGTCCCCGCGAGGCGACGAAAGGCAAGCAAGGCGGCCGCACCCTGGAAATCCAGCGTCTTATCTCTCGCTCGCTGCGCGCGGCGGTGGATTTAAGCAAATTAGGTGAATATACCATTACTCTGGATTGCGATGTTCTACAGGCTGACGGCGGCACCCGCACCGCGTCTATTACCGGTGCGTGCGTGGCACTGGCTGACGCCCTGGCCAGCATGCAGAAAAAAGGTCAGTTGAAGACCAACCCGATGAAAGGATTCGTCGCGGCGATTTCCGTCGGTATCGTGGCCGGTGAGGTGGTGTGTGATTTGGAATATGTGGAAGATTCAGTCGCTGAAACCGATATGAACGTAGTGATGATGGAAGACGGTCGCATGATTGAGGTGCAGGGAACCGCTGAAGGTAAGCCTTTCAGTCAGCAGGAGCTTATTACGCTGCTCAAATTGGCGCGCGGCGGCATTAGTAGCTTGATCCAGGCGCAAAAAGCCGCGCTGGTGGAATATTGATTCACGACGCCTGTTGGTATTTTATCCCTGCGATATCTCCTAGGCAATGAAATTGCCTGAGAAATTTTGGTTGGCGATAAGCCAATCGTTGCTGGTATGATAAGTTTATTCAATACCAATTTGTATTATAGAATATAACGCTAAGAAACTTTTGATAATCTATTTTAATTAATCATTAAGTCATTAATTTAATTAACTTTTTTTTAAAGGCATTTTTGATTATAGTTTATAATAACTATCATTATTATAAACTCCTAATGATGACAAAAGCATAATTTTCAGGTAACGTTTTTATATTATAGATAAAATCATGTAGATATATTATAGCTGACTATAAATAAATAAGAAGCAGGCCATGAACCATTATAATATATCTTCTACATTCTCTATCCATCCGACTAGTCAATCCTTGCGTTATATACGTGAGCAGAATGGTATTATATCTATAAAAAGTTGGAATTGTATAGGTAGGCAAAATTATCCATGAATTAAAATTTATGATAGAATTAAAATAGCAAAGATAATATATTTCTCTGAGTGACCTCAGAGAAATTAAGATAGGTGTGGTAATCTATAATAAAATGGAGGACCTATGCTAGTATAGCATACTGTAATAATACCTATAGAAAAAAGATCAGATAGGTGACATTATTATTGGAGTTAAAAAAGTTAAATTATTTTTGTTCAAATATGTTCTTTTGAAGAGTAATATCGAAATGATAAGTAAACGGATTATGTTTGCGGCTAGGAGTGTCGATTCCACGATGTCTTTATTTTTCCATGCGAAAGATAAGAAACTGTGTAAAAGCGTAATCGGCAACATGGGTTATCAGAAACTCGTTAGCAGCGAACATACCGACGATGATGTGGTGACGATTGTTCATATGACTATCGCTAAGTTAACGCCAGTAAAGCCGGATAACTTTGCCAGCATTGAGTCACAACCGAAAAAAGCACTGAGAGAACTTATTAATGAGTTGGCGAAGTTGACTGCTGACGACAAGATGCAGCTTAGAGAATATATTAAGCTATTTTTACAATCAAGAAGTTAAAGAGCAAGAGCGCAGAGGATTTAAAAAATGGAAGGATACTACCATATCGCCTAACAAGACAGCGTCAGTGGACGAGAGCACTAGTAACGAAGATCTACCGGCCTTGTTCAGAACACTCATGCTGGCATGAGGTGAAGCGAAGGCCGACGGTACGACGGATTTCACTGGAAAACGTGCATTGGGATCCGATGGAAAAAGAAAGTCAATAGACAGTAATAATACTGATAATATTTAAGAAACATTAAAAATTATTCCTAGTGATCCGAATATGAATGATATCTTATTCCATATATAGTAGGAAAAGTAAAGGAAAAATAAATTCTTAATAACCTCTATAAATGGTTCCAGATATATTTGGAACATGAATCAGTCTAAGGGATAGCGACGCTATTTAAAAGAAAAATACACGAGACAATTACTATCGCAGAAATTGATTACTTTGAGATGGTAAAGTTGGTTGTATTAAATTGGATAGAAAAAATCCAATGATATTGATGGATTGAATGATATTGTTGATGTTGTGATATCCTATTAATTTTTATTAGGATTACATTAAATAAAATCACTATTGCAAGCAGTTTGAAACGCTTAGCTATTGCTATAAATCTGCTCCTGATAGAGATACAAAGGAGTTTACAAAAACAATTATAGATAATAATTTATTACCCATAACTTTTGATAAAGTGTTAACGGCGTATGATAACGACGTATGATGAAGAAAAGTGATGTACTAGCCTTAGTCAATTACATATTACGGATTTATCCTGATAAAGAAGCAGCGTCGATATCCTCTCCCGCGTTGCGCGCGACAACTTCAGGCACTTTAAAATCCACCTATTGTATAATAGTTTAGCTTAGAGAGAGGGCATAAGATTTTTATAGACTCTGCTGTTATCACACATTTATACCCTGCGCGCTGGCTAACTCTCTTATCGGTATTAGCAATGCGACGCTGTAACAGTATAGTTATGGAAACGAGAGCCGGGCTATTTTAATACCGGCACTTGGTAACAGGCACTTTATTATCGTTCCATCTCTGATACCTTTCAAATACTGTGCTCCACAGCTTGTCCAACCCAATGGTAAGGAGTTACAGTCCGTGAAAGAATACCAACATAAATTTATCGAGTATACGTTAAATAAATAGATATTAAAATTCGGCAAACTTACGCTTAAATCAGGACGTATCAACCTTATTTCTTTAATGCCGGTTTATTTAATACCGGGCGAGATCTGGCATTTTTGAGGCGGGTTTATATGCCGCAGCGTTGGTGAATTCAGCCATGCCATTCGATCTATTATTCGGGCCTGAAAAGGCATCCCGATTGCGACCGCCACTACGGTGTCGCTGGCAGAGTAGTATCAACGGGACATCCCTTATTGTTTTAACCGTAAGGAAGCTAAGGATAATGGTGAAGGCGGAACGCTGGTCAGTATTCCGCTCCAGGGTAAAGTGATGCTGATCGATGACGTTATTGCTGCAGGCACCGCTATCCGCGAGTCAATGGCCATTATTACCGCCCACTAGGCAACGCTTGCCGGGTGATTATTTCGCTAGACCGGTAGGAAAAAAGGAGTAGTGAGATTTCTGCTATTCAGGAAGTGGAGTGGGATTATCATTACAAGGCTCTTGCTATCATAACGTTGACAGATTTGATCGCTTATCAGCAACAATATGGCATATAGGATGGACGGGTGAGATGGGCGTCCCACTTTAATGCCGGGCAGTGAAGCACTCACGTTGACAAGCAGTGTAGCGCTGTTATCCACCGCGCCGCGGCAACCCAGTGCAACTGCGTTACCAGAAGTGGCTAGCGCACCTCGAACTCCTGCGTGGGCCGGTATTTAAATTCAGTACGCACAAAGCGCGACAGCATGTCTTCGCAAAAGGCCAGCAGTTGGCTGGCGAGCAGCGACTCATCCAGCTCAAT
This sequence comes from Sodalis-like endosymbiont of Proechinophthirus fluctus, assembly GCF_001602625.1. Lineage (GTDB taxonomy): Bacteria > Pseudomonadota > Gammaproteobacteria > Enterobacterales > Enterobacteriaceae. The sequence continues at coordinate 1,735 of NZ_LECR01000068.1, read as the reverse complement.
CGCTTCCCCTTCGCGTAGTTTGTGCTCGTGCAATACCTGGCGCAGTTGTACTTCGATATGCTCATACAACTAATTTATTCTCCGCTGAAGTCAGTTTTGTTCAAACGCTAGCGCGTGGCCGCTCATAATGCGCGCGAGCCCTAGATTTCGTTCAGCGAAGCCAAAACAGTAATAATATTAGACGAAGCCGATTCAGAGTCTCTTTCTCATCTTATAGGATAAAATTAATTCGGTTAATTAGCCTATCCTTGATAAATTCGATAAGGATGTCAAGCATCTGAGTTTTGCTAGGAAAGT
>NZ_LECR01000068.1:319-1426 GCF_001602625.1 Sodalis-like endosymbiont of Proechinophthirus fluctus | reverse complement strand
TGCGGCTTCCGAAACGCCAACATTGGCTGCCAATTTTGCGGTGGTAATACGTTAGCTACCCCGTAGCTGGATTCAAGCATCTTTTCCAATGCCTGCAGAATATCCTCGCGCCGGTTGCATTTCGTATTCTCTTTTTCTGCCATGCTGAATATAGGGTCCCTGAGTAATCACTGTCAATATATGGTTAAACACCATACATCGGCTGTAGCGCGCGGCGCTACGGCGTTAATGGATTTGTATTCGATGCCAGGTAATGGGCTGAATCGTCAGGGGCTATGATCGCCCAGAGTGGCCGAAGCCCCCTTCGCCGCGTTCGCTGGTATCGAAGTATTCTACCAAGTTAAATTCCGCCTGCACGACGGGCACAAAGACCATTTGTGCCATGCGCTCCCCCGGCTCAACGGTAAAAATGTCCTGGCTACGGTTCCAGACCGAGACCATCAGCGGCCCTTGGTAGTCCGAATCAATAAGTCCCACCAGATTACCCAGCACGATACCATTCTTGTGACCCAGACCAGATCTCGGCAGGATAACTGCCGCCAGATTGGCATCGCCAATGTGAATCGCCAGGCCGGTCGGGATCAGGGTGGTTTCACCAGGCGTCAGCACCACCAGCTCATTGATACAAGCGTGTAAATCCAGACCGGCAGACCCTGTAGTGGCGTAAGCCGGCAGCGGGAATCGATCGCCAATGCGGCGGTCCAGGATCTTAATGTCGATTTTTTTCATCATAACGGTTAACAATCTCGTCAATTAGTTGTTGAGCGAGCAGTGATTTACCGCTCAAAGGTAACATGGTTTCCCCATCCTGCCAGAACAGATGCAATGCACTGTTATCACTGTTAAACCCTTGGCCTGTTTGGGAAACGTCATTAGCGCAAATTAAATCCATTTGCTTATTTATACGCTTTTTCCGGGCGTATTCTTCTATATTGTGGGTTTCTGCGGCAAATCCGACGACGTAAGGACGTTGTTTTGTTAGTGCGCCCACGGCCGCCACAATATCAGGATTTTTAATCAGGGTGATCATAAGGTCATCACCCTGATTTTTGATTTTTTCCGGTGAAAAACAGCTGGCGCGATAGTCTGCCACCGCCGCGCAGCCGA
>NZ_LECR01000068.1:0-310 GCF_001602625.1 Sodalis-like endosymbiont of Proechinophthirus fluctus | reverse complement strand
GATGAAAATGTGTTGTTGGTGGATGGAGTGCATCACCGCGTCCTGCATCTCCAGAGCACTGGTCACGTCGATACGCTCCACATCTGCAGGAGTTGGCAGGGAGACGGGGCCAGCTATCAGCGTGACCCGCGCGCCTTTGGCTGCGGCGGCTCGGGCGATGGCGAATCCCATTTTTCCCGAGCTGTGATTGCTGAGAAAACGTACTGGATCCAGCGCTTCTCGGGTCGACCCGGCAGTTATCATGATATTGAGGTGGCTTAGCGAGCGATCAGGGGTGAAATGCCGTGCTACGTGGTCCACCAGCACCAGC
>NZ_LECR01000061.1:3750-4715 GCF_001602625.1 Sodalis-like endosymbiont of Proechinophthirus fluctus | reverse complement strand
TTAAGCGATAATTTTGGCAACAACACCCGCGCCAACGGTACGGCCACCTTCGCGAATGGCAAAACGCAAACCGTCGTCCATGGCGATCGGGGCAATCAGTTTGACAACCATCTTGATGTTATCGCCAGGCATTACCATTTCAACGCCTTCCGGCAGTTCAATAGTACCGGTCACGTCAGTGGTACGGAAATAGAACTGTGGACGGTAGCCTTTGAAGAACGGCGTGTGGCGGCCGCCTTCATCTTTGCTCAGAATATACACTTCCGATTCAAATTGGGTGTGCGGCTTGATCGAGCCTGGCTTGGCTAGAACTTGTCCACGCTCGACGTCGTCACGCTTGGTACCGCGCAGCAACACACCCACGTTCTCGCCGGCACGACCTTCGTCCAGCAGTTTACGGAACATTTCAACGCCGGTGCAGGTGGTTTTGGTAGTGTTTTTGATACCGACGATTTCCACTTCTTCGCCCACTTTGACGATACCACGCTCTACACGACCGGTGACCACGGTACCGCGGCCGGAGATGGAGAATACGTCTTCAATCGGCAGCAGGAACGGCTTGTCGATGGCGCGTTCCGGTTCCGGAATATAACTATCCAATGCTTCCGCTAGTTCAATGATTTTCTGCGTCCAGGCTTCGTCACCTTCCAGCGCTTTCAATGCGGAACCGCGGATAACCGGCGTATCATCGCCGGGGAAGTCGTACTGTGACAGCAGCTCACGTACTTCCATTTCTACCAGTTCCAGTAGCTCTTCATCATCAACCATATCGCATTTGTTCATGAATACGATAATGTACGGTACGCCAACCTGGCGACCCAGCAGGATGTGCTCGCGGGTCTGCGGCATCGGGCCATCGGTGGCGGCAACGACCAGGATCGCGCCGTCCATCTGAGCCGCGCCGGTGATCATGTTTTTCACATAGTCGGCGTGCCCTGGACAGTCTACGTGCGCGTAGTGGCGGG
>NZ_LECR01000061.1:0-3685 GCF_001602625.1 Sodalis-like endosymbiont of Proechinophthirus fluctus | reverse complement strand
TGTCGATCTGATCAAAGGCACGCGCGCTGCCGCCGTAGGCTTTGGCCAGAACTGTAGTGATAGCGGCGGTCAGGGTCGTTTTACCATGGTCAACGTGGCCGATAGTACCGACGTTAACGTGTGGTTTTGTGCGTTGAAACTTTTCTTTAGACATATGGCTATATTCCTTACTCTTACTGCTCTCCCCAACGGGGGGCGAGACACGGGATATTAATTGTAACCCTTAAATCTTACTTGGCTCTACGGGTTTCGATAATGGCCTGAGCAACGTTGTTCGGTGTTTCATTGTACTTCAGGAACTCCATGGAGTAAGAAGCACGGCCCTGAGTTTGTGAACGCAGATCAGTAGCATAACCGAACATTTCAGACAAGGGGACCTGCGCACAAACGGTTTTACCGGTCGTGGTGTCTTCCATACCGTCAATCATACCGCGGCGACGATTCAAGTCACCAATCACGTCACCCATGTAATCTTCAGGCGTTTCAACCTCCACCTTCATGACAGGCTCCAGCAGCACCGGTTTCGCCTTCATGAAGGCTTCTTTGAAGGCTATGGAAGCGGCGATCTTAAACGCCATTTCCGAGGAGTCGACTTCATGGTAAGAACCATCGAAGGCGGCAACGCGGACGTCTACGATCGGATAGCCGGCCAGTACACCGCTCTTCAGCTGTTCCTGAACGCCTTTATCCACCGCCAGAACGTATTCTTTGGGCACCACACCGCCGACGATTTCGTTCAGGAACTCGTAGCCTTTGCCACCCGGCTCCATCGGTTCAATACGCAGCCATACGTGGCCGAACTGGCCGCGACCACCGGACTGACGAACAAATTTACCTTCCTGTTCGACGGTGGATCTGATCGTTTCACGGTAAGCTACCTGCGGCTTACCGACGTTGGCTTCTACGTTGAATTCGCGACGCATACGATCGACGAGAATTTCAAGGTGCAGCTCACCCATACCAGCGACGATAGTTTGACCGGACTCTTCATCTGTCCAGACGCGGAACGACGGGTCTTCTTGCGCAAGACGACCCAGAGCAAGACCCATTTTTTCCTGGTCAGCTTTGGTTTTTGGTTCCACTGCGACAGAGATAACCGGTTCTGGGAATTCCATCCGCTCAAGGATGATGGGCGCGGACGGATCACACAAGGTATCCCCGGTAGTTACGTCTTTCAGGCCGATAGCCGCGGCGATATCGCCAGCGTGCACTTCTTTGATTTCCTCACGTTTGTTAGCGTGCATCTGTACGATACGGCCGAAGCGTTCACGCTTGTCCTTCACCGAGTTCAGCACCGTATCGCCGGAGTTGACGACACCTGAGTAAACACGGAAGAAGGTCAGGTTGCCGACGAACGGGTCGGTTGCGATTTTGAACGCGAGCGCCGAGAACGGCTCATTATCGCTGGAATGACGCTCAGCGTGGTTTTCGCCGTCGTCAAGTACGCCGTTTATGGCAGCAACGTCGGTCGGCGCCGGAAGATACTCGATGACCGCATCCAGCATCGCCTGCACCCCTTTATTCTTGAACGCGGAACCACAGGTGACCAAAATGATTTCGTTGTTTAGAACACGCTGGCGCAGACCTGTCTTGATATCTTCTTCGGTCAGCTCTTCGCCGTCCAGGTATTTGTCCATCAGTTCTTCAGACGCTTCAGCTGCAGATTCCACCAGGTGCTGGTGCCACTTGTCAGCCAGATCGGTCAAATCGGCAGGGATATCTTCATAAGTGAACGTCACGCCCTGGTCCGCTTCGCTCCAGTTGATAGCCTTCATTTTCACCAGATCGACGACGCCGGTGAATTTTTCTTCCGCGCCGATAGCTAGCTGAATCGGAACCGGGTTAGCGGCCAAACGGGTTTTCAGCTGCTCAACCACGCTCAGGTAGTTGGCTCCCATACGGTCCATTTTATTAACGAACGCGATACGCGGCACTTTATACTTGTTTGCTTGACGCCATACGGTTTCAGACTGCGGCTGAACGCCGCCCACCGCACAGTAGACCATAACAGCGCCATCGAGCACACGCATGGAACGTTCTACTTCGATGGTGAAGTCAACGTGCCCCGGGGTGTCGATGATGTTGATGCGGTGCGAATCAAACTGTTTGGCCATGCCGGCCCAAAAACAGGTGGTCGCGGCGGACGTTATGGTGATACCACGTTCCTGCTCCTGCACCATCCAGTCCATGGTGGCTGCACCATTATGAACTTCACCGATCTTGTGGTTCACACCCGTATAGAACAAAATACGTTCAGTCGTGGTGGTTTTACCCGCGTCGATGTGTGCGCTGATACCGATATTACGATAGCGTGCGATGGGTGTTATGCGAGCCATTTGAATCCTCGATTACTGGGTGTTCATTCCAAGCCGTCCCCCGGCAGGGACAGTTCATGAGCGTCCGCCAGGTTAGCGTAACTACTGCGGCACGGTTACCAGCGGTAGTGGGCGAACGCCTTGTTAGCATCTGCCATACGGTGAACATCTTCACGTTTCTTCACAGCAGTACCTTTGTTTTCTGCTGCATCGGAAAGTTCGTTCGCCAAGCGCAGAGCCATAGATTTGTCACCGCGTTTACGAGCAGCTTCAACGATCCAACGCATTGCTAGGGCATTGCGGCGAACCGGACGAACTTCTACTGGCACCTGATAAGTAGAACCACCGACGCGGCGCGATTTGACTTCGACAGTCGGACGCACGTTGTCCAGTGCTACTTCAAAAGCTTCTAGATGGCCTTTACCCGAACGCTTAGCTAGGGTCTCCAGCGCGGTATAGACGATTTTTTCTGCGATAGATTTTTTTCCATCTACCATTAGAATGTTAACAAATTTGGCCAAAAGCTCAGACCCGAACTTCGGATCCGGCAGGATTTTACGTTGACCAACGACACGACGACGTGGCATGGAAATACTCCGTTATTAATTCAAGATTGTCTAAAACTTGAATAAGTTCTTTGACAGAGTTAATAAAATGTTTGTCCTTAACTTAACGGAGAGGCATTAAGCCTTTGGCTTCTTCACGCCGTACTTTGAGCGGCCCTGCTTGCGGTCTTTAACACCGGAACAGTCAAGGGCACCACGAATGGTGTGGTAACGCACACCCGGCAGGTCTTTTACGCGACCACCGCGGATCAGGATCACAGAGTGCTCTTGCAGGTTATGACCTTCACCGCCGATGTAGGAGGTGACTTCAAATCCGTTGGTTAAACGAACACGGCATACTTTACGCAGCGCGGAGTTCGGTTTTTTCGGGGTAGTGGTATATACGCGGGTACATACGCCACGCTTCTGCGGGCAGGCATCCAACGCCGGAACGTTGCTCTTCGCAACCTTCATGGAGCGCGGTTTGCGTACCAGCTGGTTAATCGTTGCCATTCGATAAAGCTCCTAGGTTTTTTATTCGTAAACACGTAATAAATTGCCTCGTGATGCCTCGGGGTAAAATACGAAGAGGCGGGATTCTATGGCTGACGGGTAAAAAGTGTCAAGAAATATACAAACCTACCCTGACTTACCACGCCATCTGCTGCGGCTGTTTTTCGGTCAGCCTGACGAAATCATTATAACTGATTATTGCGATATTGGGAGAAAAATGAACAGACAATCCGCGGGCGGCGATGTCGTTTTTCAACGCGTGCAGCGCCAGAGGCGAGGCGCTCAGTGCGCGGATGACCGACGAGCCGCGCA
>NZ_LECR01000001.1:32783-35957 GCF_001602625.1 Sodalis-like endosymbiont of Proechinophthirus fluctus | reverse complement strand
CTCGCAGCGCCGGCGTGATTACGCTATCCAGGGCATAATCGCCGTTGCGCAGCGCGGCAAGGATATCTAACAACACCGTGGAATCCAGCCCACCACTGAAGGCCAGCAGCAGTGCGCGATAAGGAGTGACACGGACTGCGACAAGGCGGCGCAGCGCCTGCATCTGTCCACCGACATCATACTTCATACAGCTCCAGCAGTAACCGATCAGGATCGGTGAAAAAGGTGAATGTCTTGCCAGTGAGCACATTAACCTGCACTGGCTCTTAGGCTAGGCCGTCGCCCTCAATGCTGGCAATTACCCTATCGATATCGGCGACGATGAAGGATAACTGGCGCACCCCTGGCTTCCGGCCGGCTAAGCAGCCCCTCAGCGCGTCGGGAAAAGAGAACAGCTCAATAAGACTCCTCCTACAGCGCAAAGTCCCCTTTCTAGGAGTCCCGTTCGGCGCAGTAATTTTCGCCGATAAGCATAAAGCCCAGTACCTACCTACCTGGCAGGCAGTGAAAATGTTTACTGCGTGTATAATCACTGGCGATGATGGCGATATGTTGCATCCATTTTGTGCTAATCATGTTTTAAAATCCCCGCCTCCGTTCTGTATCCCGACAGTGAGCCCTACTCACGCCATTGTCGTCCCGCCCCCACAACCAGCGTCCCGTCTTTGTACCAATTTTCCTATGCATCGTACAAGGTGGTTGTGACCAGGCCAACCACCAAGTGGCGGTTTATTTCAATATCGCACCCAATAAAGGACATCTTCAGTCAGTTCAGTACAGTGGATGTTGTTGGTCTCAACGCCCGGATAGTGTTGGCCGATTGAGTATAGTATCAGTAGCAAATCTAGCACCGCCCGACTGCCTTCAGTGATCATCTCGCCAGGCATCACCACCGGGTACCCCCACCAAGGCAGGTACGGCAACAGCATGTTAGCATAGATGCGACCGACCACTTGCGATAGCTCAACGGTTTTTACGTTGCTGTACACATGCTACTGGCACGTGGCGTAAGGCACCATTTTCATCCCGGGAAACACCGCGAAAGAATTGAGCATCAGTTGCGGTAGATGATGCTGATGAATTAACCCGTGGATACCCTGCACTAGATCTTAAATACGCGTATGGCGTTATAAATCAGAATCTTCCGTGTACAAGTCCGGCAACATATTGCGCACCTGAAGATTAAGATCGTAGGCGCGCTTAAACTCGGTCAACCCGTGCAACAAGCTCATCTCCTTGATTTTATCGATATTAATACTAAAAAAACAGCAGATTATAACGTTTTTTACCACTACACGCCCCGCTCATAGATAAACTTATCCACCAGCGAAGCCGGAATCCCCTCCGACGCCATTTCACTGGTCTCGTCTATTCCGGGCGTCAGGATAGTGACCTTGATGGGATCGAGGTACATATGATCAGAGTCAGCATCGCAAAGCCTGTGCCACGGCACCACCGACCAAGCAGACGGTGTCTTCGATGATCTCAGGCTGCCAGATATCGAAAACCAGCCATCCGACTCTTCTGACGTAAATGGTAAACCTCTTTACGAAAATTCAGAGCCCACTCAATGAAGCATTGAATAAGGCAGCACAGGTTTTTCGCGCACCATCGCCGCTGTCATCTCGATGGACGCCGGGATGCTTTAATAGGGAGAGGTGGTGGTGTTCATCATGTACGCTTCGTTAAAAGTGCGTTCATCATAATAACCTTAGATAGTTAATTAGCGCCTGAGAAAAGGCCGCCAGCAGTTTGTTCTTCGATTGCATCATCGAAGATGACTTTGTCAGGAATTCTCTCTCCGCTCATGCCGATTTTGCCGCGATAGAATAGATAGGATGGAAATTAGTGTACGGCATCCAAGCAGAGTCAAAATGGATCGACAGCACCGTCATCGTCTGTTTAATGTACTGCATGTTATACAACAGGCCGTCATAGGTGGAGTTGATAATCACCGTGTAGTACAGGATAGTTGGTCTGCGGGTTTGCCGCTACCTTCTGCGCGATTTTCGCGCAGCTGAACTGCCGCTGTGGAATTCTCCCAAAATGCCGCAGGCGCTGCAGTTCGTCGTCAGGTAAATCGGCGCCACATCACTCATCATCAGCAGGTGGGCCAGAGATTTATGGAAGTTGCAGTCAATGAGCACCGCATACTGCTGGCGGGCCTGGTGTACATACTGACGATTTTGTCGGAGGTCCCTTTAGTGACCATATAATTCTGCTCGGCTACGAAAGTACGGGTAATACACTCCTCCGCCTTCAGGTTGGCGCCAGGTATGGTCCAACAGCGATCCCAGTTCGGTCACCGAAATCGACACATCCTACTTCAGCGTATTGCCGCCGAAAAAGTCATAGAACAAGCTGCCAACCGATAGGCGGTAGCCATTTGGCCCGGTATGCAAAAAGTATATTTTCCTTCTTCTACATAATGGATGGAAGAACGCATTAGTCAAAGACGGCATGATGGCATCAATATATTCAGCGGTATATTGCCGGATACGCTGGCTAATATCGGTGGCGAAATTTAAAGCCATATTCAAAAAATAGAGCGCAATGCACATCTCGTTGGCGCTTGACGTCAAGCACCGAATGGGTGCTGATAAACACATACAACGGCAGATACTCATTGATCTCGTTAATGGTTAGGAAGATATCCATCTAGTATTGTTCCCAATAGAAAATAATGCCTGCAATGCGCGAATTTTGCTCAAGTAAGGATCAACAAATCCTAGCTACCGGTGGTATAGACAATATGATAGCTATTCGGTCAGCACCTGTGCCAGCTCCCACAACTGTGTAGCTTTGTAAAAATATATGTTTCGGCAAAAGCATTGCAATGATGTTCATTCAACGCATCCTATCGTGGGTCCTTTGCTCAGTTATCTCGGCCAAACGTTAAGCGTAGCCGGCATTGCGGCTGGCTGGGTGCCACCAAAGTACATCTCCGGCCACAAAAAACACCCCGCAAGTACGAACATGCGGGGTGTGAGATATCGCAGGTCTGTCCCGAGCAACGAACGAGCGCTGGAGTCCGGCGTCGTTCATTCAGCAATAGCCATAGTTCATCAGACGGCGGTAACGGCGGTTGAGCAACTCTTCCTCATTGAAACCGTCAAGCTTGGCCAAATCGCCCAGCAGTTGCGTTTTCAACGCGGCGGCAATAGCCGGCACATC
>NZ_LECR01000001.1:27675-32774 GCF_001602625.1 Sodalis-like endosymbiont of Proechinophthirus fluctus | reverse complement strand
CTCCGGCACGATACTATCAATAAGCTTCAGCTCTTTCAGACGTGAAGCGATAATGCCCATCGCTTCAGCGGCGATTGGCGCTTTGTCCGCATTTTTCCACAAAATAGAGGCGCAGCCTTCCGGGGAGATTACCGAATAGGTGCTGTACTGCAACATGTTTACCTTATCTCCCACGCCAATCGCCAGTGCGCCACCGGAGCCACCCTCGCCTATCACGGTACAAATCACCGGGACCCTCAGGCCAGACATTTCGCGCAGGTTTTTCGCGATAGCCTCAGATTGGCCACGCTTTTCGGCACCGACACCCGGATAGGCGCCTGGCGTATCGATGAAGGTAAGCAGCGGCAGACTGAACCGATCCGCCATCTCCATCAACCGCAGCGCCTTGCGGTAACCTTCCGGCGCCGGCATCCCGAAGTTGCGGCGGATTTTCTCTTTCGTTTCCCGCCCTTTCTGGTGGCCGATAATCATAACTGGCCGTGAATCCAGACGCGCAATGCCGCCGATGATGGCTTTATCATCGGCATAGGCGCGATCGCCTGCCAATTCGTCAAAATCGGTAAAGATATGTCGCACATAATCCAGCGTATAGGGACGCATCGGATGTCGCGCCAGCTGAGCGATTTGCCAGGCGCTCAGATCGGAGAAAATTTTCCGTGTCAGCTCTACGCTTTTTTCACGCAAGCGCTGCACCTCTTCATCAAGATTAATATCGAATTTTTCGTCTTGACGGCTGACTGCGGTCAGCGAGTCAATTTTCGCCTCCAGCTCTGCAATCGGCTGTTCAAAATCAAGAAAATTAAGACTCACAGTATTCCTATAATTAGTCAAATTCCAGTTCCACCTGTTCATTTCCTACAAGTGTTCGCAGGTCGTTCAGTAAACGGTCAGTCGGCGTCACCCGCCAAGCTGCTCCAAAGCGCAGCCGCGCTCGCGCATCTTGCCGTTGATAATAAAGGTGTACTGGAATCGTCCCCGATCGATGCAGTTCCAATGATAAACGGAGACGGTTTAAAAACTGGTCATCAATTTGCCTGTCGGTCAGTGAGATAGCAAGCCGGCGCGCATATTTTTCACGTGCTTCGCTAATATCCATCAATTCTCGGGCGGTCATCTTCAGTCCACCGTTGAAATCATCAAAGATAACCTGTCCCCGAGCGATAAGAATACGGTCTTTTTCCAATAAATGCTGGTATTTTTCCAGTGCATCTGTGAACAGCATCACGTCCAACCGGCCGGAACGATCGTCTAGCGTACAAACACCGATCCGATTGCCCCGCTTGGTGATCATCACCCGAGCGAACAGCACCAGCCCCACCGCGGTCACCATTTTGCCGCGCTCGGTAGGGTGCATATCCTTCAGGCGAACTCCGCCAGCATAGCATTCAATCTCGCGTAGATATTGGGTGATGGGATGACCGGTCAAGTACAGGCCGAGAGTTTCACGTTCGCCGTCCAGCACCACCTGCTCCGGCCATGGCGCCACAGTACTGTAAGAGGATTCTACTGCTTCCGGCTCCTCTGCCAACACGCCGAACATATCACCCTGACCAATAGCCTCGGCTTTGGCATGCTGATCGGCAGTCTTGAGCGCGTCGCCGAGAGAATTCGTCAGCGCAGCGCGGTGCGGCCCCAGGCGGTCGAAAGCGCCGGACATAATCAGCTTTTCCAGCACGCGGCGATTGAGTTTTTTGATATCGGTACGCGCACACAGATCAAACAATTCACGGAAATGACCGTCCTGATTGCGCGCCTCGATAATCGCTTCGATAGGCCCTTGCCCCACGCCTTTGATGGCGCCGATGCCGTAGACTATATCACCCTCTTCATTGACGTGAAAATGGTACTGGCCGCTATTGATATCCGGCGGCAAGACTTTCAGGCCCATGCGCAAACATTCGTCAACCAGCCCCACGACTTTTTCGGTGTTGTCCATATCAGCGGTCATTACCGCTGCCATGAATTCGGCGGGATAATGGGCTTTCAACCACAGCGTCTGATACGATACCAGCGCATAGGCGGCAGAGTGGGATTTGTTGAAGCCGTAGCCTGAGAACTTCTCCACCAGATCGAAGATCTTCATCGACAGTTCGCCGTTGACGCCGATACTTTCCGCGCCGGCTTTGAATACTGAACGCTGTTTGGCCATCTCTTCCGGCTTCTTTTTTCCCATGGCGCGGCGCAGCATATCCGCGCCTCCTAGGGTATAACCCGCTAGCACCTGGGCTATCTGCATCACCTGTTCCTGGTAAAGGATGATACCGTAAGTCGGCTCCAGCACGGGTTGCAGCGATGGGTGTTGCCACTCGATATCAGGATAGGAGATGGCTTCGCGGCCGTGCTTGCGGTCAATAAAGTTGTCCACCATGCCCGATTGCAGCGGGCCTGGCCGGAACAGCGCCACCAGCGCGATCATATCCTCGAAACAGTCGGGCTGCAGGCGCTTTATCAGATCCTTCATGCCGCGAGATTCCAGCTGGAATACCGCGGTGGTTTCGGAGCGCTGCAGCATATCGAAGCTTTTTTTATCCTCCAGGGAGATAGCCGCAATATCGATGGGCTTCAAACCTTGACGGGAGAGTCGGGCATTAATCATTTCCAGCGCCCAATTGATGATGGTCAGCGTTCGCAAGCCAAGGAAGTCAAACTTCACTAGGCCAACGTATTCCACATCGTTTTTATCGAACTGGGTAACAGGATGGTTGCCTTCGGCATCGCAATAAAGCGGCGCGAAATCGGTAATTTTGGTGGGCGAGATCACCACACCCCCGGCGTGTTTTCCGGCGTTACGCGTTACACCTTCGAGCTTGCGTGCCATATCAATCAGCGCTTTAACTTCTTCGTCGGCATCATAGATAGCCTGTAATTGTGGCTCTGCGGCGAAGGCTTTTTCCAGTGTCATGCCGGGATCGGGCGGCACTAGCTTAGAGATGCGATCTACAAAGCCGTAAGGATGGCCCAGCACCCGGCCGACGTCTCGGATGACCGCTTTAGCCGCCATGGTGCCGAAAGTGATAATTTGCGAAACTGCATCTCGGCCGTAGGTCTCGGCCACGTGATCAATCACCAGATCGCGCTTCTCCATGCAGAAATCGACGTCGAAGTCCGGCATCGATACTCGTTCCGGGTTCAGGAAACGTTCAAACAGCAGATCGAACGCCAGCGGGTCAAGATCGGTGATTTTCAGCGCATAGGCTACCAGCGAGCCCGCGCCGGATCCGCGCCCCGGCCCGACCGGTACACCATTATCCTTCGACCACTGGATAAACTCCATTACTATCAGGAAGTAACCAGGGAACCCCATCTGGTTTATCACCTGCAACTCCGTGTCCAGACGTTCGTCGTAGTCTGGGCGACGCTCGCGCCGCTTATCAGTATCGGGAAATAGGAAGGCTAGCCGTTCCTCCAGGCCTTCGCGCGCGCATTTGACCAGATAATCCTCGGTGGACATTTCGCCGGTCGGAAACTGCGGCAGGAAATATTCCCCGAAGCGAATGGTGACGTTACAGCGCCGGGCGATTTCCACGCTATTGGCCAGCGCTTCTGGCAGATCGTCGAACAGCTCGCACATCTCCTCTTCGCTGCGCATATACTGCTGCGGGCTATAATTACGCGGCCGTTTGGCGTCATCGATGGTAAAGCCGTCATGAATCGCTACCCGGATTTCGTGCGCGTTGAAATCGTCTGCGCTGGTAAAACGCACGTCATTGGTGGCTACTACCGGTAGGCCTCGGCGCGCCGCCAACTCCACAGCTGCGTGTAGGTAGCTTTCTTCGTCCACCCGGCCGGTGCGGATAAGTTCCAGATAATAGTGGTCCGGGAAATAGCGCTCGTAGAACGCCAGGCACTGTTCCACCTGGGGTATATTGCCGTGTATCAGGTATTTGCCGACATCCCCTTTTCGCGCCCCGGAGAGCAGAATTAATCCCTCGTGATGCTCAATCAGCCAGTCGCGATCGATAACTGGCCCGACGTCGCCATATCCGCGCTTGTAGGCGTCCGAAATCAGCAGGGTCAAGTGCTGGTAGCCGACATTATTGGCTGCCAGAATAGTCAATTCCGCCAGTTCGTCGCCCAGTATCTCGCTTTGCACAAAAAAATCCGCACCGATAATCGGTTTGATGCCGGCGCCATGGGCGCTGCCGTAAAATTTAACCAGCCCGCATAAATTAGTGAAATCCGTGATAGCCAGCGCCGGCATATGCAGCGCCGCGGCTTTTTTTACCAATGAGCCGACTTTGACCAGCCCATCGATCATAGAGTAGTCGCTGTGTACGCGCAGGTGAATAAAACGTGGTTCAGCCATAAATGCTACCCGATATGAAGTGTTGGCGAGACGATCGCGTCGCGCAACAATGATAGGTTCATGCCAGCTCCAGCAACCGTCGGACTGGAGCAAAGCTTCGTCGATGATGTATGGTTGCCCAATACAGCACCATATTTTCCAGGTGGAAAGCGGCGGGATACCCCTTATGCCGAGCGAATTTATATTCAGGGAACTACAGGTGCATCGCAGCCATCTCCCGGTCGTGAGTCACTTTGGCAATGATTGAGGCGGCGCTGATTTCGACCACCCGGCTATCGCCTTTCACTACCGCCTACGAAGACATTGGCAAAAGGGAGCAGCGGTTGACGTCCACCAATACAAGATCAGGCACGACGACCAGACTAGACCGCCGGCTGCATCGCCAGCAGCATGGCCTTGAAAATATTGATATGGTCAATTTCATAGGATTAGACCCGTTCCACGACTCTAGAATAGCAAGCATCGGGTAATATCCTCATATAGACCCTCGCGCTGCTTTTCACTTAGCTTTTTCGAGTCCGTCAGCCCCGTCACCGTCCAGGCGGGATCCAGGATAACGGCGGCGGTCCACCACTGCACCTACCAAAGGACCGCGTCCGACTTCGTTGACGCCGTCGATATGTGGCGCTACAGGATAGATAAAAGGTCCCGTCATGCGTATCATTGCCTGCAAGAGTATTATCGGTTAATCAGCGCCAGCACTGCGCGCGCCGCCTGTTCATCGGCGTTACAGCGAATTTGCTGATGCAATTGGCGAAACGTGGCTAGCAGCGCCGCGCGCTGGTCATCATCG
>NZ_LECR01000001.1:27248-27552 GCF_001602625.1 Sodalis-like endosymbiont of Proechinophthirus fluctus | reverse complement strand
CTAGCCGCCACGCTAGAGCGAACGTCATTGGCTTCATGCGGTAACCCACTACCATAGGGCATTTCGCCAGCATACACTCAAGCGAAGCGGTGCCGGAAGCCAACAGGGCGGCATCAGCGGCAATCATCGCCTGACGTGCTTGATTATCCAAAATCCTAACTGACAACGCCGGCGCTACCTCCGCCTTGATGTGCTCAAACTGCGCACGCTGGGCAGGATTCACCAACGGCACAACAATCTCAAGCCTAGGGAAACGTTGGCTTACCCGCTCGGTGGCACGTAAAAAGTCCGCGCTCAGCATCGC
>NZ_LECR01000001.1:26873-27156 GCF_001602625.1 Sodalis-like endosymbiont of Proechinophthirus fluctus | reverse complement strand
ATCCGGATCGAGAGGCATGGCGTCTGCCAGTGTATGGCCGATAAACTGGCAGGGGACATTGTGGCGGTCGTAAAATGCCTTTTCAAACGGCAGGAAAGCCAACACATTATCCGTGGAGTGGCCGATTTTGAACACCCGCTTTTGCCGCCAGGCCCAGACAGAAGGACTAACGTAATGAATAGTGCGAATGCCGAGCCGCTTGAGGCGGCCTTCCAACGTAATCGTAAAATCCGGCGCGTCGATACCGACAAAAACGTCTGGCCGCAGAGCGGCGAAGCGGCGG
>NZ_LECR01000001.1:24983-26821 GCF_001602625.1 Sodalis-like endosymbiont of Proechinophthirus fluctus | reverse complement strand
CGCCAGTTCTTCCATGTCATACCAGGCTTCCATCCCTTCCGATTGCATGCGTGGACCGGCGACGCCGACAAAGCAGACTTGCGGTAAATGGCCGCGCAGTGCGCGTATCAGCCCGGCGCCAAGAATATCTCCTGAGGTCTCTCCGGCTACCAGACCGATAGTAATCGGATGTGCCGACATAATCAGCGGATAATACCGCGCCGCGAGCGTGACAGGAAGTCCAGGAAGGTATTTACCACCTGATACTCCTGAGACAGCTCTTCCAACTCCAGTTTAGCTTCGTCGAGGGTTTTTCCGCTGTGATAAATAATTTTATAGGCGGAGCGTATNGCGTGAAGCACGACGCGATCGAAACCGCGGCGCTTCAATCCTTCAATGTTCAAGCCGAACGGTGTAGCGTGATTACCCTGGGCGATAACGAAAGGCGGCACGTCCTGGGCAACGCCGGAACAGCCTCCGACCATGACGTGGGCGCCAATGACACAAAACTGATGTACCGCGGTCATGCCGCCAATAATGGCGTAATCGTCCACTGCCACATGGCCGCCGAGCGTGGCATTATTAGCCATGATACAGCGGTTGCCCACCGTACAGTCGTGGGCAATATGGGTATTCACCATCAGCAAATTGTCGCTGCCAACCCGAGTCAACTCTCCGCCTTGTATCGTGCCACGATGAATGGTCACGCTTTCCCGAATCCGGTTACGGTGCCCGATTTCTACCCGCGTCGGCTCCCCTACATACTTCAAATCCTGATTGACGTCGCCAAGGGAGGAAAATGGATAAATCTGGTTATCTTCACCGATGCGGGTAATACCGGTCACTACTACGTGGGACTTAAGCACCGTGCGCGCGCCGATTTCGACTTGTGGCCCGATAACGCAGAACGGACCGACATGCGCACCAGCATGGATAATAGCACCCTCTTCTACGATGGCGCTGGGATGTATAATGGCGGATTGATCAATCACGTATTCAGGCCTCCCGGCGACGGGCGCACATCATCGACGCTTCACAAGTCACTTCACCATCAACTTTGGCAACACCTTTAAAGCGCGCGACGCCGCGACGCTCTTTAATGAATTCAACTTCTAGGATCATCTGATCGCCCGGCTGCACCGGACGCTTAAAACGCGCTTCATCGATGGCAGCAAAATAATAGAGTTCACCCGGCGCCAGCTTACCCGCGCTCTTGAACGCCAGAATGCCTGTCGCCTGGGCCATGGCTTCCAGGATTAACACCCCAGGAAAAATCGGTTTTCCCGGAAAATGACCCTGGAAAAACGGTTCATTGAAAGAAACATTCTTTACCGCCCGCAGAAACTTCCCCTTTTCAAAATCCAACACGCGGTCCACCAGTAGAAACGGAAACCGGTGGGGCAAAAGCTCTAATATCTCTTCAACTAATATCTCTTCAATATGCAGAGTATGAGTGTCAGTAGTCAAAATACTCTTCCTGTCTCTAAAAACGTGGCATTAATAACACGGCCTGCTTTAATCTCGGCAGGACAAAATAAGCAGGCCGCGAATATAATAATAGCTCGCCGGGAAACGGAGCCTCGACGCGCATTATCCTCTATAAGGGGCGGGAGCGATTAGTTTTTTGCTAATTTTCGCTCGATGGCTTTCATCCGTTTGCTCATGTCGCTAATATTCATGACTAAAGCGGTGGTTTTACGCCACTCTTTATTCGGCTGTAGCGGGATCCCGGATGAGTATACGCCAGGTTCGGTTATCGGACGCATAACCATGCCCATTCCGGTTACAGTAACTTTATCGCAAATAGCCATATGGCCATTAATGACGCTCGCGCCACCAATCATGCAATAGCGGCCGAT
>NZ_LECR01000001.1:17427-24969 GCF_001602625.1 Sodalis-like endosymbiont of Proechinophthirus fluctus | reverse complement strand
CCGCCATAATAACGCCACCTGCGACCGCGGTATTGTCACCAATAATCACGTTGTGTGAAATCTGGCACTGATTATCGATAATCACGCCGTTGCCGATGGTAGTATCGTCTAGCGCGCCGCGATCAATGGTGGTGCAAGCGCCGATTTCAACTCGATCACCGATGATGACACGGCCCAGCTGCGGAATTTTGATCCAATTACCGCGATCATTGGCATAACCGAAACCATCGGCACCAATGACGGTGCCGGATTGGATCAAGCAATGCTCGCCGATGACAATGTCGTGATAGACGGTGACATTGGCCCATAAGCGCGTGCCAGCGCCAATGCGGGTATTCTTGCCGACAAAACAGCCAGGGCCGATTATCACGTCATCCCCCAGCACCACGCCGGATTCCACCACAGCGTTAGCGCCCACCGCTACCCGCTGTCCCAAGATCGCGTCAGGAGCAATGACCACACCCGCGCCGATATCCTTGGCAGGCTTCGGCGTGGTGTCCATTAGCTGCGCCATAAGGGCGTAAGTTAGGTAAGGATTACTAACCACCAGCGCTGCGCCGGTGCAAAAAGGCAGACTGTCTTCGGTGACCACCACCGCCGACGCCTGACAGGAAGAGAGTTTTTCACGAAATCTGCTGTCCGAGAGAAACGTAATCTGGCCCACTTGCGCGCTGCTCATGGATGCAATGCCGGTGATGACTATCTCGCCATCGCCGTGCAATTGTGCATCCAACTGCTGTGCTAAATCAGCCAGTCGAATTGAAAACATGATTTATTTGACCTGTTTCAGAACGTCAGCGGTAATGTCTTTGGCGTTGCTGGCATAAGCGACGGCGTTAGTATCTATAACGACATCATAGCCTTCCTTGGTAGCAACGCTCTTCACCGCGTCCTGAATACGGCTTAGAATTTTGTTACTTTCTTCCGTCTGGCGACGACGGTTGTCCTGCTCGAAAGCCTGCGCTTTAGTGGAGAAGGTTTCGCGCTGCGCCATCACTGATTTCTCCAAAGAGCTACGCTCGGTGGCTTTCATGGTGGAGCCGTCACGCTGCAGATGTTGCATCTTAGTCTTTAGATCACGTTCCATAAACTGAAGCTCGGTGGCGCGGCCCTTGAATTCATTTTCTAGCTGTTTAGCTACCACGGCGCGTTGCGGCGACTGTTGGAAAATGCTGGAGACATTAACCACAGCAATTTTATCGGCAGCTTGCGCTACGGTGGAGGTAGCGAGTGCTAAACCCAGGCCTGCGGCATATAACCACTTTTTCACTATAAACTCCTTAACCGCTCATTGTGTTTTGCTTCATTGTAAAGCTAGGCGACAGTGTAACCCTGCTTTTCACACAACATTTTGACCTACGTCAACGCCTCTGTCGCCCTACTCCTTGCGTGCACATCACCCTGTGTGATACTACCACGTTTTACCAATATTAAACTGGAACTGCTCTAACTTGTCGGCGTCATATTTCTTGACTGGCTGAGCATAAGAGAATACTAGCGGCCCCAGCGGCGAAATCCACTGCAGTGCGATACCGCTGGAAATACGAATATTACCCGGATCTCTGTAGTTCGGAATACCGGTAGCACGGGTCGCGCTGGTATTTTGCCAGTCGGTGTCCCAAACGGTGCCGCTATCGACAAACAGCGAGGTGCGCACTGATTTGGCATATTTTTCGCTCAAGAACGGCGTCGGCACGATAAGATCGGCGCTGGCGATGGCTATCGCGTTGCCGCCTACGGCGTCGCTGGATTTGTCCACCGGACAATCGCTATAACGGGTATTGCCGCTATTGCACTTATAATACGCCGCCTTCGGACCAATAGTATTGGAACGGAAACCGCGTACGGTATTGGAACCGCCGGCATAGAAGTTGTCGTAGAAAGGCACGTCCTTGCCGCCCAGACCGTCGGCGTAGCCGGCGCGCGCCCGGCCCATCAGTACCCAGTTGCCGCTTTCGCTAAGAGGGATGTAGTAGCTGGCGTCGAAGGTTATTTTGTAATATTCGTTATCAGAACCGGGCACTGTCACCTTACCGGTTAGGCTGGCGCGAGAACCGGCAGTGGGGAAATAACCGCGGTCCAGATTATTGTAACTCCAGCCTATCGAGAAGAAGAAATCATCGGCGCTGAAATCGGCGTCGCTGTCCGCTTTATCCGTAGTGACCACCTTGGGATTAATACCGACACTGTTCAGATAGCGCCACATTGTGATCTGAGGCTCCATATTAGTCAGATCGTCATGCACGTAGTCCAGGCCGAAACTTAGCGAATGGTTTTCGCTAATAGGGAGACCCAGCGTAGTACCCATGCCGTAGCTGCGTAGGTCGTAGTCCGACAGATCCGCGTCATCAGCGTTAAAATCATTATAGAAGATCTTGCCGCCCAGGCTGACGCCATCTACCGTAAAGTAGGGATCGGTCATCGACAGTTCGGTATAGGTCTGGTAGTCGTTCATAGTGCCGCTAAAGCCGACAGAGTTACCGGTCCCTAGCCAGTTATCCTGCTGGATACCGAACTTGAAGCTGACGCCGCTCTCGGTCCCGAAGCCAAAGCCGACGTTGATGCTGCCGGTGCTGCGCTCCTTCACCTTGTAGACTACGTCTACCTGGTCCGGCAAACCGGGTACACGCCGGGTTTCGGTATCCACGGTTTCAAAGTAGCCCAGACGATTGAGACGCTCTTTACCCTGATCGACCAGATTACTGCTCAGCCAGGTGCCTTCCATCTGACGCATTTCACGGCGCAGCACGGAGTCCTTGGTGATATTGTTGCCTTCAAAGCGTACGTGGCGCGCGTAGAACCGTTTTCCCGCGTCAATACTGACGTGCAGCTTGACTGTTTTGTCCACGTCGTTGATTTCCTGCTGCGTCACCACGCGCGGATAGGCATAGCCGTAACGACCCAGCAATTGCTTTATGTCTTTCTCCATCTTGGTAACCTTGGCGCCGTTGTACAGTTCGCCCGGCTGCACTTTGGCCAACTGCTCGATTTCGTTGGAGTAGCCTGCCATGTTGCCATTGACCACAATGCCGGACAGCTTGTATTGCGCGCCTTCAGTGATGTTCAGGGTGATATAAATGCCCTTTTTGTCTGGCGTCAGGCTGACCTGCGTTGAATCGATATTGAAGCGGGCATAACCGCGATCGAGATAAAAGCTGCGCAGGGTTTCAAGATCCCCGGCCATCTTTTGTTTTTGGTATTTGCGATCACCCACCACGTTCCACCATGGCACTTCATCGTGCAGCTGGAAGCGTGAAATCAGCTTATCGGTGGTGAAAGCATGGTTGCCGACGATATTGATTTGCTGAATCTTGGCCGAGATACCTTCGGTAAATACCAGCTTCAAATCAACGCGGTTGCGCGGCAGCGGCGTGACCACAGACCTCACCGTAGCGCTGTATTTGCCGGCGCTGTAGTAAAAGTCCTCGAGCCCTTTTTCTATATTGGAAATAGCGGTGCGGTCAAGGGCCTCTCCGACCCGGACGCCTTGGGCATCTAGGGTTTGCTTGAGCATCTCCTCCTTTACAGCTTTGTTACCAGATAAGGTAATGCTAGCAATGATCGGGCGCTCCTTGACCTGTATGACTAGTGAATCTCCGTCACGCAGCACCTGGATATCCTCAAAGTTTCCGGTAGCGAAAAGTGCGCGGATAGTATTGCCGATATCTTCATCGGTCGCCGTGTCGCCGACACGGATCGGGATACTGAGTAATGCCGTACCGATGGCAACCCGTTGCAGTCCTTCGAAATGAATATCTTTCACTATGAACCTGTCTGCACCGTATACGGAGGCGCTACTAAGAAGCAGCGACGCTATGAGCAACTTTTTCATCGCCATCGTGGTTATGCGTTCTTCCTAATCGTGGTTATGCGTTCTTCCTAATATAATCTCAGGCTATGATAGCCTGGAGAAATCATTGAAAAGGGCAAAACCCATTAGCAGCACCAGCAAAATCGAGCCGATACGGTAACTAAAGTCCTGCACTCGTTCGGACACCGGCCTTCCCTTGAGCTTTTCTATAGCCAAGAAGAGCAAGTGGCCACCATCTAATACCGGTAACGGGAACAGATTGATAATCCCTAAATTGACGCTTATCAGTGCCAGAAACATAAGGTAATAAATCAAGCCGTATTCCGCTGACATTCCTGCGCCCTGAGCGATAGAAATAGGCCCACTCAGATTGTCTAGCTTAACATCTCCGGTTACCAATTTACCTAAAATACTGACCGTAAGTCGCATCAGCTGCCAAGTTTTTTTGCTGGCCTGGGCCAGGGCCAGGAGCGGACTGTACTGCCTCACAGTTTTGTATTCCTCCAGCAGCGGGATGATCTTCGGAACGACGCCCGCGAAACCTTCTACTTCCCCTTTACCTACCGGCTTGCTGTCGGGCTGCAGGGTGATATCCAGGGAGCTGCCCTGCCGTTCAATGCCTACCCGCATCGGCCGACCGGGGTTATCTCGTACCTGGGTCACAAACAGCTGCCATGCGGCGACTGGCTGACCATCAACTTTAACGATCCTATCACCGGCTTGCAAACCAGCTTTCATCGCTGCAGACCCCTGTTGAACTTCGGCAAGCACTGGCTCAATGTGAGGACCGAGGGGAATAATGCCCAGTGCAACAATGGCATCTTGCTTGTTCGGCTCGAATTGCCAACCGCGCAAATCCAGTGTTTTCCGCTCGCCCTGCGTAGCGCCGAACGGCGCAACGCCAATGGTAGTTTCGCCGTCGCCAATCTTATCGATAAGCTGTAAGCGCACTGAATCCCAGTCAGGCGTTTCGATACCGTCAACCGACTTAAGTTCCATACCGGGAGAAATTTCGGCCTGCGCTGCGATAGAATCGGGGGCTACTTCGCCAATAACCGGCCGGTAGCTCGGCACACCTATCAGAAACACCAGCCAATAGGCAAAAATGGCGAACAGGAAATTGAACGCCGGCCCGGCAGCGATAATTGCGGCGCGCTGCCAGACAGTCTTATGGTTGAACGCTTCGTGACGATGCTCGGGTGGGACAGTGTCTACCCGCTCGTCTAGCATTTTGACGTAGCCGCCCAGGGGAATAGTAGCAATAACATATTCCGTGTCGCGTTTATCACACCAACTCCACAGCGCATGCCCGAAGCCGATGGAAAAACGTTCCACCATCACGCCGCAGAGGCGGGCAACCCAAAAATGGCCGAACTCATGTACCGAGATCAACACACCCAGTGCGACAATGAACGCGGCAAGACTCCAGAAAAAGTTCAGCATAAGCGCTCCTAGTCCCGATTTCAGATAGCGTTAAAGACCAGCAGCATTAGACAGGAGAACACCGGCACTGCGGCGGTTAAACTGTCTATACGATCTAAAATGCCGCCATGGCCGGGGATTAAATGGCCGCTGTCCTTGATACCGGCTTCCCGTTTGAACATACTTTCGGTTAAATCACCCAGCACCGACGCTAGCGCCGCGACAATCGAGCAAATCAGCAGCGTAAGCGGTGCGGCGTCAAGGGGCGCATATCTGCCGAATAGAAAGGCTATCACCGCAGAAGTGATCAGACCGCCCACCAGCCCTTCCCAGGTTTTACCGGGAGAGACCTTCGGCGCTAGCTTATGACGGCCCAGCGCGCGTCCGAACATGTAGGCGCCGGAATCCGTGCCCCAGACTAACACCATGACATACAGTAGCCACCAGGCACCTATAAAGTGGTTAGTATCATAATAGTGCTGACGCAGTGCAAGCATGCCCCAGAAAAAGGGCAAAATAGTCAGAATACCGAACGCCAGCCGCAGTAGCCGGGATTCGTGCCAAAGCGTGGCGGAGCGGGGATAGCACAATACTAGCAACAGCGCCACCAGCCACCAAACCAGGGCAGCCCATAAGGGATATTGTGCCTGCCAGACGGTTACGAACGGCCGGTAGGACGGTACGGTGAGCATCATCAGCGCCAGAAGCAGGCCGAAGAGTATAGCAAGCCAGATGCGCTGACTGCGGGAGGCCAGCCCCGCAAGCTGCCCCCATTCCCAAGTGCTAAGCATACAAACCCCTAGGGTAACTAGGGCGAATCCAACCGGCGGCAACAAAAACAGTGCGGCGATAACAGCGGGTATCAGGACAAAAGCAGTAATCAGGCGATACTTCAGCAAAATCCCCCCTAGGATGCATTAGCATCATTAGGTGTAGTTCCACCGAAGCGCCGTTCGCGTTGAGCAAAAGCATTCAGCGCACCTTCAAAAACAGCATCGTCAAAATCCGGCCATAACACGTCGGTAAAAAACAGCTCTGCATATGCTATCTGCCATAGTAAGAAATTGCTGATGCGATGTTCCCCTCCGGTGCGGATCACCAGATCTACCGGGGCCAGCTCGTTCATGCAGACTACTTGGCATAAAGCGTCCTCATCTATCTGGTCGGGACGTAGAATTCCCTCTTGCACCCGAGCGGCAAGTTGCCGTACCCCTTGAATGATATCCCAACGTCCACCATAATTTGCAGCAATATTCAGGGTCAACCCGTCATTATTACAGGTCAGCGCCTCGGAGCGGAGGATGCGCTCCTGCAACCTCATACCAAAGCGTGAAGTGTCGCCGATAATACGCAACCGGACGTTATGCTTGTGCAGGCCTTTCAATTCGCTGTCCAGAGCCCGTACGAATAGCTCCATTAGCGCAGAAACTTCCTGACTGGGGCGATTCCAATTTTCGCTGCTGAACGCATACAGCGTCAACGCATCGAAATGATGGCTGACGGCAAAGCTTACCGCGCGACGGACCGACTTGACACCGGCTTGGTGACCAAAGATACGTAATTTCCCCCGGCTTTTCGCCCAGCGGCCGTTGCCATCCATAATAATAGCCACATGGCGTGGTGAGGAGGGAGGCGGCACTTTTGGCTTTTGCTGATTTTCGGACGACATCACGCTTAAGTATTTCCTCACTAAGAATACCACCGTCTTACCGGAACGAAGGGCTACGAACGTGAAAAAAATCCGTGGTGGGCGCACGCGGCCTGTACTATTTTTTACCCGGCTGGCATTCATCGACGGAATGAGTGGCGCAGACTATATCATTTTGCCGGTCATCGAACAAATCAGCCGTCGCGGCGCCTCGTCGTGTCACTGCCCGTAATACCTGACGCTTTGGAGAGCCATTTCCCGCGCCTTACAATCAATGGTCAGCACCGCTTCCACGCTGTCCGGTTCAGGTAAGTTGCTCTGTTCCAGCACCCGCCGGTTGACGGCGGCAATACCGGTAAAACGGATATCGCCACGCAAAAACGCCGCCACCGCGATTTCATTGGCAGCATTAAGCGTGGTGGTCGCTGCCTGGCCGCACTGGCTAGCTTCGACTGCCAGCTGCAGGCAGGGATAACGGGAGGCATCCGGCTGCTCGAAGCTCAGCGTGCCGAGGCGAAAAAAATCTAGCGGAGCGACGCCGGACGGCACCCGCTCGGGATAAGCCATGGCGTGTGCGATCGGCGTACGCATGTCCGGCGACCCCAATTGCGCCAGTACGCTGCCGTCGGTATAGCGTACCATAGAGTGGATAATGGACTGT
>NZ_LECR01000001.1:17018-17336 GCF_001602625.1 Sodalis-like endosymbiont of Proechinophthirus fluctus | reverse complement strand
CGATATTTTTCGCCCCATCGACCAATTGGGGTGGGCACAGGCCTGCTCCGGCGTCATTATGCCAAGCTCAGCCAGCGATGTCTGACGAAAGGGGCCACCGGAGCCGGTTAAAATAATGCGCGACACGCCATGTTCATTCAGAGAAGCGTAACCCAACCCGCGCTGAAGTGGTTCAGGTAAACTTTGAAAAATCGCGTTATGTTCACTGTCCACTGGTAGCAATAGAGCATGATGGCGGCGCACCTCGTTCATGAACAGCCGCCCGCAGGTGACTAGCGACTCTTTATTAGCCAGCAATACACGCTTGCCGGCGCGTAG
>NZ_LECR01000001.1:16214-16883 GCF_001602625.1 Sodalis-like endosymbiont of Proechinophthirus fluctus | reverse complement strand
GCCGCATCAAGGTTGGCCTTGAGCGCCCGCGCCGCAGTGGCGTCCTCCATACAGGCGTAGTCGGGACGAAAAACCAGACACTGCTCTGTCATCAAGGCAACGTTGTTACCGGCCACCAGGGCTCGCACGGCGAAGTGGTCGGGATTGTGCTTTACCACCGCCAGAGTACTGGCACCAATGGAGCCAGTACTGCCAAGAATCGTCAAATACCGCATGAATTTACTTTTTATACCGCGTTGGAATTATTAAGGAAGCACCATAGTCTGAGACGATAGTGTTGTTTTGTCTATGGTAGCTCAAACAAAAAATGCCACAGCGACAGCTCCTCACTAGGGAGGCCGTCGCTGTGGCATTTTTTATTCGCCAGCGGATTAAATTTCCATTAATTCTGCTTCTTTTTCCGACAGAACACTATCGAGCTTTTTCATCCAGGTATCAATAAGTTTTTGGATATCGTCTTGCGACCGGCGCTCTTCATCCTCACAGATGGCTTTGTCTTTCAGCAGCGCCTTCAGTTTATCGTTGGCATCGCGACGAACATTGCGCACCGACACTCTAACCTGTTCCGCCTCGGTGCGTACCACCTTTATCAGACCGCGGCGGCGGTCTTCGGTCAGAGGAGGCAACGGCACGCGAATAACCGTACCGGTGGAAGAGGGATTGAGCCCC
>NZ_LECR01000001.1:9229-16205 GCF_001602625.1 Sodalis-like endosymbiont of Proechinophthirus fluctus | reverse complement strand
GGCTTTTTTCACCGCCGGCGCCAGAGCTCGGTCAAAGACGGTAATAGCCAGAGTGCGAGAATCTTCGGCGACAATATTAGCCAGCTGACGCAGCGGCGTTAGCGTGCCATAATATTTGATCTGAATACCGTCAAGCAGGCTCGGGGAAGCGCGGCCCGAGCGGACTTTGCTGATATGTTTTTTGAACGCGTCGACGCATTTTTCCATGCGAACCTCGGCATCTTTACGGATTTCATTAATCACGTTGCGAACCCTTGAGACTTGGTTGTCCAGGCGGACCGTGGCCATTGGTTGCCAGGCCCCGTTATGAATTACTTGGTAATTAAGGTGCCTTCTTTATCACCCATTACTACCCGCCGCAGCGCGCCAGGCTTGTTCATATTGAACACGCGAATCGGCAGATTGTGATCCCGTGCCATGGTAAAGGCGGCCAGATCCATGACTTTCAATTCTTGCTCCAGCACATCCTGATAGCTCAATTGATCGTAAAGTGTAGCATCCGGATGTTTTACCGGATCGGCGGAAAAGACGCCATCCACTTTCGTCGCTTTAAGCACAACCTCGGCTTCAATTTCAATACCGCGAAGACAGGCAGTAGAATCGGTGGTAAAAAATGGATTGCCGGTACCGGCGGCAAAAATGACCACGCGATTATTATGCAGCAGGCTGATGGCTTCGGCCCAGCTGTAGTTGTCGCAGACGCCGTTTAGCGGAATCGCCGACATCAGATGGGCATTGACATAGGATCGATGCAAGGAGTCGCGCATCGCCAAACCGTTCATGACGGTCGCCAATATACCCATATGATCACCCACCACGCGGTTCATGCCGGCCTTCGCCAGCTCCGCACCGCGAAACAAGTTACCTCCGCCAATAACCACACCCACCTGGACACTCAGCTCCACCAGTTCTTTGACTTCCTGGGCCATGCGATCCAGTACGCTATCGTCGATACCGAAACCTTCAGCGCCCTGCAGGGCTTCACCGCTCAATTTGAGTAGAACACGCTGGTAAATAGGTTTTGCGTTAGTTGCCATTCGACCTGTTCCTTGAGAGCGATTTCATGAGATAGAATTAACCTGGTGCCTCGGCCCGGCTGATAAGCGCGGCACACGTCGTGTGATATTATTCTGGCCTCATTAAAGCGGAACTTCCTGCAGGTGAGTTCCGAAAAACTTAATTAAAACTGCTTACCCATTGCGGCCACTTCGGCAGCGAAATCGACTTTGGCTTTCTCGATGCCTTCTCCTACTTCAAAACGGATGAACTTGTTGACCTTGGCACCGTGTTCTCTCAACAGCTGGCCGACGGTCTTACTTGGATCCATCACGAAATGCTGGCTGGTCAGAGAAATCTCGCCGGTGAACTTACGCATACGGCCTTCAACCATTTTTTCGGCGATTTCACGCGGTTTGCCGGACTGCATGGCGATATCCAGCTGGATTTGACGCTCACGGGCTACGACATCGGCCGGCACATCATCCGCGTTGACATATTCCGGTTTGCTGGCGGCGATGTGCATCGCGACGTGCTTCACCAGTTCTCCGTCCGCGCCGGTAGCCGAAACTATGACGCCTATGCGCGCGCCATGTAGGTAAGAGCCTAGCACGTCGCCTTCCAGAACGCCCAGGCGACGGATATTGATGTTTTCACCAATTTTGACCATTAGCGCAATGCACTTTTCTTCAAATTTGAACTTCAGGGCCTCAACACCACCAGTAATGTTTTCGTTCAGCGCCGCGGTGATAATTTCGTCGCCAAAGGCTTTGAAGCCGCGGTCTTTAGCAACAAAATCGGTTTCACAGTTCAGCTCGATGATGACGCCATATTTGCCGTCCTGCGCGATTTTAGTCAGGATGACTCCTTCAGTCGCGACGCGGCCCGCTTTCTTAGCGGCTTTCGCCTGGCCGGACTTACGCATATTGTCGATAGCCAGCTCGATATCGCCCTGCGCTTCAACCAGGGCTTTCTTACATTCCATCATGCCTGCGCCGGTACGTTCACGCAGTTCTTTAACCAGGGTGGCCGTAATATCAGCCATTATCTGTTCCTCGTTATCCCGTGTTTGAGATAGGTAAAAGGAGAGCCTGAATACAGGCCCTCTAACCAACATATTTAAAACTTAGTTAATAATGGCTCCTGAGAGCATGCCTTATTATTCAGCTTCCAAAAGCATTCTTCAGCTTGTTCTACCAGATCCTGAGAACGACCTTCGCGCACGGCAGTCGCAACGGCGGTCAGGTACAAGTTGATTGCGCGGATGGCGTCGTCATTACCCGGGATAATGAAATCCACGCCGTCCGGATCAGAGTTGGTATCAACGATAGCGAAAACCGGAATGCCCAGATTGTTGGCTTCTTTGATAGCTATGTGCTCATGTTCCGCATCGATAACAAACAGCGCGTCCGGCAGACCGCCCATATCCTTGATACCGCCCAGGCTATTTTCCAGCTTGCCTAGTTCACGGGTGCGAATCAGCGCCTCTTTCTTAGTCAGCTTCTCGAAAGTACCGTCCTGAGACTGAGTTTCCAGGTCTTTTAAGCGCTTGATGGACTGACGAACTGTTTTCCAGTTGGTTAACATCCCACCTAGCCAGCGATGGTTGACAAAGAATTGATCGCAACTGTTAGCCGCTTCTTTTACTACTTCGCTTGCGGCGCGCTTGGTGCCGACAAACAAGATTTTACCTTTGCGCGAGGCGATTCTTTTCAGCTCGGCTAAGGCCTCGTTGAACATCAGTACAGTTTGTTCCAGATTGATGATGTGAACTTTGTTACGGGCGCCGAAAATGAAAGGCTTCATTTTCGGGTTCCAGTAACGGGTTTGGTGACCGAAATGGACACCGGCCTGGAGCATATCACGCATGGAAACAGTTGCCATTATAAACCTCTAAAGTAAGTTTGGGGTTATACCTCCACGTTACCCTACACGACCGACCCCAGCCTTGCGGTCAGAGCACCCCTACGCATGTGCCAATACGTGTGTGTAATAACATAATTGAGTTTCGTTGCGACGAACAGCACGCGACTTAAAAAGTCTGGCACTATCTATCGCTATCGCCGCCGCGCTTTATACCATAAACCACTCCTAGACTCCACTAAATATTTTTCCTCGCGTGGCGGGACAAATGATAATTTGTCAGTGCCGAGCCGTACTGATACCATTAATGCCACCCGATAATTCATCTTATATTATTTTGTCGACCTTGGCGCCGACTGTGGATCTTTACATGGTCATTCCTATTAAAACATCATACGATATCGCTAAGATGCGCGTTGCCGGCCGGTTGGCTGCTGAGGTGCTGGAAATGATTGAACCTCATATTAAAGCCGGCGTAAGCACCGGAGAACTGGATCGTTTGTGCTACCATCACATTACCGAAAAGCAGCATGCCATTTCCGCGTCGCTTGGCTACCACGGTTTTCCGAAATCGGTCTGTATTTCGGTGAATGAAGTGGTGTGCCACGGTATTCCGAGCGATGAGAAAAAACTTAAAGATGGCGATATCTTGAATATTGACGTCACGGTCATCAAAGACGGTTTTCACGGCGATACCTCGAAGATGTTTATCGTCGGTAAACCGACCATTCTCGGCGAACGGCTGTGCCGGGTGACTAAAGAGAGCCTTTATCTAGCTATTCGCATGGTCCGGCCAGGCATCCGCCTGCGCACCCTCGGCAAGGCTATTCAACAGTTCGTTGAAGCGGAAAGCTTCTCGGTGGTACGCGAGTATTGCGGCCACGGCATCGGCGAAGACTTTCATGAAGAACCGCAGGTGCTACATTATGACGCCGACGATGGCGGAGTAGTGTTACAGCCGGGCATGGCGTTCACCATTGAGCCCATGATCAACGCTGGCGACTACCGCATCCGCACCATGAAAGACGGTTGGACAGTGAAAACTAAGGATCACAGTCTGTCGGCGCAGTACGAGCATACGATCGTGGTGACCGAGGATGGCTGCGAAATCATGACGCTGTGTACAGATGACTCGTTACCGACGGTGATCTGCCACCCGGCCTGATACCACTTGCAGCCCAACACCGAACAGCGGCAAGCGTTAATTCCGTACCAGCCCAGGTAAGACCGCTTTCGCACCGGGCTGCCACACTATACAGGTCAACTCGATACTGAACCAGATCCTTCAATATACCATCCCGCCATCGCGTCCTTGGCGTCGCCGGCCGCCGGTGAAACCTTCTTCTCCTCTCACCTGGCCGGATAACGCCCTCAACCACCCTTCTTTAAAAGAAGGGCTAGACGAGTTCCACCGCAGGCTGACCGGCGCCTTTAATGCGGAGGAGACGACGGAAATATTGGTGGATGCTCGCACGCTGTATATCGGCTACGGCAGTTATGGTATTAACACGGGTTTGTCCATGCTCCCCATACCGCCCTGGTGGATGTGGGGGATACAGCGGCGGCGAACTACTGGCGCTGTTGTGGGATTTGAAGCTGGAAATTGGCCACAGTGTACGCAGTATTGCCGAGTGCCTGGATAGGGCCGCTGATATTTGCGACCAAACTGATTGAGTCGCGCTTGATTTGCGACGATTTAGTGCTGTTTCTTACCATGCAATAGCAGTTGTTCAGCGATAACTTTTTGCCTTCGCAGGCGTTTTTCCGCCGCTAAATTGGCGGAGCTGCAGGAGTTTACGCTATCACGGCACCAGCTACAATCTGGAATCAGACATTAAAAGCAGTCCCAGTGGCCTGGCCTGCGGGATATCCATATGCTGCTCTGGCTGGAGCGCACTGCCATTTCGGCATCACCTTGATGGATGAAATGGTGAGCTTCGGCTTTATTATCCGACTTTATTATCCGCGCCGAGCGGGATGAACTAACTCAACGAATGCTAAGGCTTTCTTTTGCATTCGTTTCACCCTGCATCTAATGATGAATTGCTAAGACAACCACCTGCTATTCGACCGCCAGCAGAGCATGGTGCAACTACTGTGCTACTAGGGAGAAGAAAACCTGCTTGTTGAGCGGATGATGAAAGATTTCTTTCGCGCCACACACATCCGCCGCCGCGTAAGCGAGCTGAATCAAATGCTGCTGCAGTTGTTTGATGAAGCTATCCTGACCGCTTGTGCCACCAGATGAAAAGCCGCAGCAGCTGGACGACGAGTTTCAGCGGCGCGACAATCTCATTAAGTTACGCGACGAGACACTGTTTTCAGCCGACAGCCATAGGGCATTTTTCTCCGGATGTATTATGCCCGCCATCACCTACCTGAAGGCGCCGCTGTGCATAATCCCAGAAGCGCGCGCCGCCCTGTTCATGCAAATTTTTCATCAACCGGGTGAAAACATGCCCTGCTGCTGATGCATCGGCACAGCGTGCTGTGGGTTTACACGCCGCAATAGAGCAATATCATCGGTCAGATACATTTGACCTGTTCCATGCCTCTATACCGCCGATGAACACATACCATTTGGGTATTACTGAAGCTGGAAAGCTTTGCTGACGAAAGTCAGCTGGCTTACCATCCGCTGTTTATGAGGCTGTTTCCATGCCTGGGCAAGCGGCACTTATTGCTGGTGGATGTGCTCTATTTCACCGACATCGCCAAAGGGCGTGGCAGTGATCATTCCCAGTTCGGCGCCCGCGACGCGCGGGAATTCGCTGCGCTGCACGATTTGCCCGCAGAAGCCACCCGCGGCGACACCGAGATTTTCATTCGCAATTAGAACCGCCCCTATTTATTTTATTGTTCTCCTCGGTGACGGGTGAGCTGGATCGCCGTAATCTAAGCGTGCACGACACGCAGATTTTCGCTAACCAGTACGGGATGGCGATCAATACCTTCGTGGTGCTCGAGACGGACGGCAGCGCGCTGTCTCTGGACTGCTATCCCATCATCTGCCAAGCGTTGCTGCAAATCTTGTAACTCGGGGATTACCGACATCCGCTGGTGCGCCATACTTCTCTCAATCTGCGCCATTTCAATATGGGGACACCTCGGTAGTGTTTCTGTCTTACAGCACTGTCATTTGGAGCTGACAGTGCTTTACCAGCGAGGATTACCGGCTCGCGTCAGCGACGTTTTCATCTTCGTCTATTTGGGCATTTTGCTGCACGGCCGCGTATTTCCACTATCGACGAGTGGGTGGAGGATTTATTCATTCTGGCAGGCGGCGACAGGGTGCCCGCTCTCAGCACAGTAATGCTGGCGGAATTGTGTCGGCGCTTGACAGAAGAGATACTCAATATAAACGATAAAATATGATACAAGTAACGTTATGAGAATTTCCATTAAGCCGACAAGCAGGACACGACAGGATGCAGCCATTACAGCAGATTATTGAAACCGCCTTTGAACAACGTGCCCTGATTACGCCGGCTAACGTCGATGGCGCCACCCGCAACGCGATTAATCAGGTTATCTCTTCCCTCGACAGCGGAGCGCTGCGCGTAGCGGAAAAAATCAATGGCGAGTGGGTGACCCATCAATGGCTGAAAAAAGCGGTACTGCTTTCGTTTCGCATCGTCGATAATCGGCTAATCGAGGGCGGCGAAACGCGCTACTTCGATAAAGTACCGATGAAGTTCGCTGGCTGGGACATCAAACGCTTCCAGCGCGAAGGATTTCGCGTGGTGCCGCCGGCCAGCGTACGCCAGGGCGCCTATATCGCCCGCAATACAGTACTGATGCCCTCTTATGTCAATATCGGTGCCTATGTGGATGAAGGCACAATGGTAGACACATGGGCTACCGTCGGTTCCTGCGCGCAAATCGGTAAGAACGTCCATCTGTCCGGCGGCGTCGGTATCGGAGGCGTGCTGGAACCGCTGCAGGCTAACCCGACCATCATCGAGGACAACTGTTTTATCGGCGCCCGATCTGAGATCGTCGAAGGAGTAATCGTCGAGAAGGGCTCGGTTATTTCCATGGGAGTATCTATCGGCCAGAGCACCAAAATCTTTGATCGTGAAACTGGCGAAGTGCATTACGGCCGCGTACCGGCAGG
>NZ_LECR01000001.1:6481-9202 GCF_001602625.1 Sodalis-like endosymbiont of Proechinophthirus fluctus | reverse complement strand
CCGGCAATTTACCTTCCAAAGACGGACGCTACAGCCTCTATTGTACGGTGATTGTGAAAAAAGTTGACGCTAAAACCCGAGACAAGGTGGGTATCAATGAGTTATTACGCACCATCGACTAATATTATCCACGGCAGCAACATCTGCGCCCAGTCAGGTACGGCGGCAAATCCGGCCGTAAGTCACAGCTACGACACCACCAGGCGTCATATTTTTTCCTATACTGCACATCACAGGGGGCCTAACCTACCCATGCACGATATTTAAAAAGCCCTGGCGTTAATATCATCTGGACGATATCGATCCTACGCCATAAGGCTCTAATAACGATATCCTAAAGATTTATTTTCGCCGTGGTAAAGGTAAGTTTTATGCCAAAAGCGTTAAATTCAAATACCCGTCAATATAAAACTGTGGTGTCGGATAATGCGACGGAAGATCATCAGGAAATCAACGAAATTAGCCCGAATCTGCGCTATATGATCATGATCGATGAGCTGGATCAAATATGCCTGTGCGATCAGACCGAGGTAGATTTAAAGCACAACTTTATGATAACTTACGCCGCCTAGAAAAGGATGGTATCCAATAAAATTGCCTAGATCGAAGCGGATCTGGAAAAAATGACCCGGCAGAAATAACCCCGTTCCAGCCTGCGCGCGCAAAAACCGATAGGCGGTCGTGCCTTAGCACAGCCTCCGTCCCGCTCGACAGCATTCAGCGCCAGGTAGGATGGACGCGCGGTGGCAAGTCTATTAGGCCGCCCGCTGCGCCTATGACAGGGCGCCCCACTGCGCCGCCCAGTGGCAGGCCAGAGTTTCCAGTTCGGATACTTCACGGCATCGATTTCCAGCAGATCACCTACCCGCGTTGCCCCTGCTCTGTTAGCATCGACTCCACTTCTTCGGCAGTTAACAGTGCATTACCGTATACCGTACCGACAAAAATACCTATTTGCGCCATCGCACTCGATTGCTCTCTTAACTTACTGTGCTTGATGAAAGGCCTTATCCTGACCCGAAGGCCTGGAAAACTCAACCCTTTCATATATAGGGAGAAGGCCGCGCCAGCCGAATTGGCGCGTCAGCTAGCTGCTGCCAAATTTCATCCCAATGGGCGTCAATGACAAGCGGTAAGCCGGTGACTGAATGCGACAGCGCTAATCTGCAAGCATGCAGCATCAGATGGCGACAGCTGAAGGCGGCGGCAAAGCCGCAGTTGTGACGCAGATCACCATGGGTGGTATCGCCGATAATCGGATGGCGCAAAGCGCCATATTGCGGCGCATTTGATGTTTGTGGCCGGTGAAGGGAGAGAGCTATCATATCAGGCTGTAGCGGCTGCTGGGATAACGGACAGCGGCAATCGACATCTCCACTTGCGCCAAAGCGTGATAATGGCTCTAGGCCAGCTGCGGCGCTTTCTGCAGAACGGCTCTACGCTGTTGAAGGACGAGCACGACAGCGGGGCTTCGGCCGCCAATATCTCGGCATCGCGCATCGCCTACTTAATATCGAACAGCCGATGATAAACCTGTTGATTTAACATCATCTGATCCTCCCAAGCCGCAGGACCCATCGGCGCCATCCATGCAAAACCGCAAGGAATATCATCAGAGCGGGGACAGTGCTAATTATGGACGTAAAACGGATAATAACAGAGGAAATGTTGTCTGCGTTGCGTAAACGATTTTATTATCAATAATGGTAATTTCTATACGATAAAAAATCTACACCATCATCCTGTGGTGATAGGCCTCTTTCGTAAAGAGATTACGATATACGGCGGCGGTCGGATTGGTCCTTTTCCCGCCATAGCCGTCCTGCGTCAAAGAAAAAGGGGTGCTGTTTGCACAGTACCCCCAGTTCATTTTATAGCAATCCCGCTACATTTATGCTCCCTGCCTACCTCCATGACGCTTGTTACACTAGATAACATTGCAACAATCCGTGTCGGCAATACCAGTCCCTGCGCAAAGCCTACGTCATTAAACGTATGTCCTTTAGCAATCCTTGCCTCGCCTGTGTTCCACTACCAGGCTCGCGTTCCCCATCCTGGAGGTGTCCTGGGTATCATCCTGAAACTTGCGGATTTCCCCCCTTAAGGCCGATCCTACAAGGCCGGCCCTACGATAATCCTCCTTGTTCTGTCCTTGCTCCACCGATCCGTCGCTAGCTAAGATCGCTTAATTTCTCATTATAAACAAGAGTAGTGATATGTATTTATACAGCGACAGAAAAGGATAAATGTTAAAAATTATATATGATATATATATTTATGGATTAATTAAATTTTTATCTAAATTTAATCTTTTGAAAAACAGTTATTTCCCACAGTTATTTTATTATAGTATATATCTTAAAAAATTTTATATAAAAATTTTGTATAAAAGGTGTGGAATTTACGCCGGCAGACTTGGTATCAAGCGCTTGGTGTCAGGCGTATTAGGAAGCCGGTCAGATCGGCCGCTAGCATAGCACCTTTCGCTTTTTACCGCCCACCTGCTCACACAGTACCTGGCCTGTCAGGTTGCATAATGAAATTATAGTTAGTTCAGACGCAGTCGTGCTAACAAATGGCGTCGGGTGTCTGGCGCAGATGCTGTTGGCATAAGCAAATGCCCTATCAGGTTTTTCTGCACGCGCACGAAATCAGACTCTCCCCAAACCTGCACCAGTTCGATTGGTTTTCCCTCAAAGGCGGCCACCATATCACCGGCGT
>NZ_LECR01000001.1:5676-6410 GCF_001602625.1 Sodalis-like endosymbiont of Proechinophthirus fluctus | reverse complement strand
GCGTTTGACCGGCACTGCCGGGCGGGGCTGCTAGTAAACCGCGTCGCCGATTGCGACGGCGATGTAGGGCGACGGTATGTCGGACACCCCATGACTGAGGTAAACCACCGGTCGTTTGTCGCTAATCATCTACATAGCGCGCGGTAAAATCTGCCAGCTCCAGGGCAGCGGCCGGGTCCTTGTTCTCTCTCTTTTTACGGATTCATGCGGTACACTACGCCTAGTATATCAGTAAGGCCCCCTAAGGTAAACGCCATGACGCATTATGACCAACATCATACTTTGCAATCGCTGACGCTGGGGAAACCCACTCCGTACTGCGAGTGCTATGATCCCTCGCTGCTCCAGGCGGTACCCCGTGCCCTCAACCGTGATCCGTTGGGACTACAGGCGGCGGCTCTCCCCTTTCATGGCGCCGATATCTGGACCCTGTACGAGCTCTCCTGGCTCAACAATGCGGGCTTGCCGCAGGTAGCAATTGGCGAAATTGCCCTTAACGCCAACAGCACAAATCTTATCGAATCCAAAAGTTTTAAACTGTACCTGAACAGCTTCAACCAGACTCACTTTCCCTCCCGCGAAGCAGTGCGCAGCCGTCTCGCCGAGGATCTCTCCCACTGTGCCGACGGCGAGGTAGCGGTCACGCTGCGAACACTCGACGAGTTTACCGGCAGCCCAGTGCTGGGTTTTGATGGCGAATGCATCGACGATCAACCTATCCGTATAGACGACTA
>NZ_LECR01000001.1:2831-5670 GCF_001602625.1 Sodalis-like endosymbiont of Proechinophthirus fluctus | reverse complement strand
CAGCCGCTGGCTTGAGGGCGCCGCCGGCGGACCCTCAGTGGGCGAAACACTGGTTAGCCATCTGCTGAAGTCCAATTGTATTATTACCCATCAGCCAGATTGGGGGTCGGTACAAATTAGCTACCGGGGGGCGCGGCTCGACCGCGAGGCACTGCTGCGCTATCTCCTGTCTTTCCGTCAGCATGACGAGTTCCATGAGCATTGCGTGGAACGCATCTTCTGCGATCTGATGCAATTTTGCCGCCCGAATACCCTGTCGGTGTATGCACGCTATACCCGCCGCGGTGGATTGGATATCAACCCCTGGCGCAGTAATACGCACTTTTCGCCGGCAACCGGACGTCTTGCGCGGCAGTAATGCTTGAGGCACGTAAAAATNNNNCGCTCCGCGTGACGAGGGTAGTAAAACCTCCCCACCGGCCTTACCCTTACTTTTAGCGAGGACAGGCCTTCAGGTCTTTATTTAGGCAAGCGTTGCGCGCCTACGTGTTCCCCAGCGCCAGGTCAAAATGGGATTCTCATTTTGTTGTATTTACCGGCATGACAAGGAGCTATTTTGATTACGCATATCAAGCCCGCTCCGCTGGGTTCAATGGATTTATTGTCACACAACTCGAAAGATATGCTCAAACGTACCGCCAGCAGAGGATCTCCACCGGCTATTTCACAACTGTTCGCTGGCGATGCTCAGCGTCTGTAAGTCAACAGCGGCAACGGCCGGCCACAGCTGCGGCCATAATCTGTTGGGCACTGGCTCTCTACTAGCGGCGACGGTGGTGAAAGATACGCTGGCCGCACTCGGTATCAAAGACCAAGTGTGCTATTATAGCTGCCGGGCAGAAGAAATCGGCTCTCCAAAAGGGGTTATGGGGGTGCGTGCCTGGGTATTCGATGATGATGTGAATATCGCCATTTCCTGGCATCCGGTAGCGTTCACCGGAGTGAGCAACCCCATTTTTCTGGCCTGTAATGAACTGAATTTTCATTTCAGCAGCCAGCGTCGCCCATGCCGCCTCCTCTTTTTATATGGACCGCTCATCGCTGGATACGGTCGAACTGATGAACGTCGGCGTCAACTGTCTGCGCGAGCATATGCTGTCAATGGCACGTATTCTACGTGGTCACCGATAGGTCTAAGCGAAAGCGACGGTGTGCTATTTTATCCTCTCGTGCACACTACCTGACCTGCTGGCGCTAGTGGAGCGCGTGAAAAACGCGGAGCGCGGCACTTGCCCTGATGACAAAAACCACGTTAAGCCATAAAGTCCTTAGCGGGGTGACACACTAACCTGGTTGGCAAAACCCCGCTCGAACAGTTTATACATAGGCATATTGAGCGGCTTTGTCCGACGCCGTTCGACGAGGCGGATCGTCGCCTAAGTTTCAGCAAACCTTCAGTCCGGACGATATCGCCGCTTCCTTTGGCCGATTCGGCCTGCCAGTGCGTAACGATGTCGTCTCCCTGTGCGATGTGGTATTTGCGCCAGAAAGCGGCGATGGGACCCTGGTCGCGGCGCTATCGAAGGCACGTTTCCTCCTGTAACGCTCTCGATTCCTACGATCAACTGAAAAGATTTGACGTGGATCTTATCCACGATCTGTGCCAGCATGCCAAAGTAGAATATCAATTGGAAAGTGGCGCTTAAGCCACGCTGGTACCGGGTCTTAACGTGGGTAAATATGGCTTGGTTATGGCGCTAGGAATTAATGAAAAACGTAAAAAGTGGTGGATTTCACCGTGCCTTACACTAGCGGCGTCGCTAGTTTCCTGGTCCTGAAAACGTACTGTTAGCGTCAATGTCCATGCGCGGCGAACGGCCGAACCTTGAGGATAAGACCCGTGCGCATCCGGTGATAGCGACGCTTAGCTCAATACTGAAAGGCAAAACGATCGGTGTGGTGCAATCTAACAGCCATGAATAACTGATGAAAACCTATCTTCGGCGATGACGTCACGGTTCGCATCTATAGCAGTTCGGCAGAGCGGGATCTGGATACCAAGGCATGTCGTATCGACACCGCTTTCGATGACAAGGTGTATGCCCAGTAGGTAATAGCGAAACCTGGCAACGATGCTCTTATTAATGCCGGTCCGGATCTCAAAGGCGCGATGCTCGCTACCAATATCGCAATGGGCATACGTAAAAGGGAAACCTGTCTGAAAGATACCTTTGATGCGGCTATCACCGCCGCTGAAAACGATGGCGGACGGATCCGCCATCTGTCGCAGAAATGGAGCAAAACGTACCTGGCGCTGGTCCTACCTTAAAAAGGCGCGCGACCCATTATCGTCCGAGTCCGGATCACGTGGGTCAATCCCCGGGTCCGTTGCTCGCACAGGCCAGTTTGTAACGCAGGTGTGAGAATCAGCCACACCAGGCACCTATCCCCAAGCGCGGTTAGCGCTGCGCTAGTATCCCTCCGGCGGCAAAATAGGCTTTTATGCCCGCCAAAATCGCTTCCGCCATTTGCTGCTGATAACGAGCAGTACNNNNGCCATTCTTCCTGAATATTACTGATGAATGCCGTTTCTACCAGAATCGATGGAATATCAGGCGCTTTCAACACTGCAAAACCAGCCTGATCGACATTTTTTTTATGCAATTTAGTGATCTTACCTACATGATTCAATACATGCTTGCCGAATTTCAGGCTGTCGTTGATAGTAGCGGTCTGCATCAAATCGAAAATCGTATGATCCAAATAGCGATCGCCGCTTTTATTCACGCCGCCTATCTCATCGGCCGCATTTTGCGTTTGGGCCAGATATCTGGCCGCCCCACTGGTAGCCTCCTTAGTGGATAACGCAAATACCGAAGCGCCGTGGGCGGTGCGGCGG
>NZ_LECR01000001.1:2445-2798 GCF_001602625.1 Sodalis-like endosymbiont of Proechinophthirus fluctus | reverse complement strand
CGAACAGATCCGCCCGCTGTTTTCGCGCCTTGGCCACCCGCACCTTCAGCGGGATAAACACATCCTCATTACGGGTCATGTAAACCTGCATATTCGGCTCTCGTTTAATCAGCGCGCTCAAGCGGCGAGCTATCTGCAGAACAATATCTTTTTCGCGGGTTTTGTATTTACCGATAGCGCCGGGATCCTCGCCTCCGTGGCCCGGATCGAGCATCACTACCACAGGTCGATCTCGCCCGGCCTTCCCGGCCTGCGGTGCCTGGGATTCCGGCGGCAAAGTGCGCGCCAGATCGCCCTTGTTATAATCCTCCAGCAGTGCCAGAAGAGGATCGTCTTGCACCGAGGAACGGCTG
>NZ_LECR01000001.1:396-2410 GCF_001602625.1 Sodalis-like endosymbiont of Proechinophthirus fluctus | reverse complement strand
CCAGCCTGTGGCGGAAACTGTAGGCTGGCGCGAGCGTCAGAAAACGCGGCGCCACTTTCTGTTTCAGCTCCAGCACCAGCCGCACGGTTTGGACGTCGAACTGGCTGACACGCACCTGGGCGATATAGGGGTCTTCCGGCCGCACTTTCCCGCTGAGCTGGCTGAGCATCGAATTGAGCCGTAGACCTTCGATATCCAGCACCAGTCTCTCCGGGCTGCTCAGGGTAAAGGTGCGGTATTTTAGGGTGACATTCGATTCCAGCGTCACGCGGGTATAACTGAAGGCGGGCCAGATGCGCACTGCTACAATGGTTGGGGCGGCGGTGAAGCCAACCCAGCTGACACTTAATAACCAGGTGGCGGCCACGCCCTGTAACAACCGTCGGCGCGCGTTGTTATGTTCTGAATATGGCATAACGCCCCGGTAATAGAATATGCATTCTATAAAAAACTAATCTTTTATCGTTAACGGCGGAAACTTTAACCAAACCGTCGGCCGCTGTCATCCTGAAAAGGCTATACATGGGAGATACAGAGCGGACTTTGCGCATCTTTACAAAGTGGCTACTTTAAATCGTGACTTACCAAATCGAGATTAAAAGAATAAAAAATACATAAAATAAGAATAATAATTCTTATAAGGTAAGTTGTGGAAGGAACGCAGTATAGAATTGGTTCAGAGTTTTAACCATACTATGTCAATAGATGACGTACCGCCAGATTGGTATCGGTTTGCGACTGGGCTACCGTACAACAGCAACAGGCGGATACCCAGGCTTATGCAACAGGCCTATGTGGCGAAATATTCATGCGCGATGGTTTCTTCGCCGCCTAGAATAACGACAAAGGTTTTGCCACGGTGTATATTGCCAATTTACCAAAATCATACCCGCGTCACCGACGCGCTACCCTCGAACGGGTGAAGCAGGCCGTCGGTCAGCTTCAGCTAGATATCACTGCCCTACTGTCGATGAGTTTGAATAATATGCTGCTGTAGAGTCCTGCGCATCAATGTGGTAAGCGGCAATTTTATCATTGCCCAGTCCTTGGGCGTGGATGATGGAGTAGGCTACTGCCACAGAGGGCGCATCCGTCGTATCGGTGATTAGGCCATTCACCTCCAGTTGGACTGTGGCGCCATTGTCCTCCTCGGCCTGGTCGCAGTCTCGATCACCAGCGAAAGTTTTAATCTCACCTCCGAAGAGATGGCAACGAAGCTGGCTGTTATCAAGCTGAAAGCGGAAAATATTATCGGCTTATGCTCGTCTCAGGTATAATTAGCGAAGAAGACGATATTATTTCCGAACTGTTCCCTAATGACGCCAGGAGTCACATCGCGCAGATGGAGGCGCGCAGTGATTACCATTCCGGCAATGTGCGCTCTGTGCGGGGCGGTAAAAGCCTGCCGCCGCAGCGTGCTGCGACACTGCCATTCTATCAGCTATTAAAAAGATGGCGCTCTGGTACAAGAGCTCTTTTCTCGCGACCGGTATCGGCACGCAAATTGTGATGGAAAGCGCCGAGCAGGTTGCCGGTGGGCTACCATCAATGATATCGGCTGTATTCTGGAGCTTATTCGTTCTCTAGAGTAAAAGGGATCCTAGTACGCTGCTCCAACGAGAGAGTTGGAGATGGAAATCGATAAATTTACTGTTCTCAAACGAGAGAATATGTCTATCGCCTACATGACACTTTATCCCTTTCCTAATGAGCAGATAGGCGAAATAGCTTGCGTGGTGGCGCATCCTGATTATCGCAGTTCATCGCTTGGCGAGATGCTGTTGACGCGCATCGCGCAGCAGGAGCGTCGAATGGGGCTGAAGAAACTGTTTTTGTTCACTACCCGTAGTATTCACTGGTTTCAAGAACACAGCTCCACCCCAGAGGAAGTGAATATACTGCCGAACTAGAAAAAGGCGCTATAATACTACCACCGCCGATCTAAAATTCTGGTGGCCGACTTTGAGACGCAGGACGGCCATTGAGCCTAATACAGTGCAGTGGGACCGGCTGG
>NZ_LECR01000001.1:0-251 GCF_001602625.1 Sodalis-like endosymbiont of Proechinophthirus fluctus | reverse complement strand
TCGCGTACAGAGATAACCGCGCACGCGCACGCGTGACCGCGGTATACAGCAATTCCCGCGTTAATACCGGCATGATCTGATTGGGTAACGCCAGCGCGGTGTGGTGGAATTCCGATCCCTGAGATTTATGCACCGTTATCGCGAATGCTGTTTCATGCTCCGGCAACCGGCTTAGCGGCACCGCTTTGATACCGCCGTCCGGAAGGGAGAAATGCATACGCAGCGTCTGCTCGCCATCCCAGAGCAAGATC
>NZ_LECR01000046.1:59476-68273 GCF_001602625.1 Sodalis-like endosymbiont of Proechinophthirus fluctus | reverse complement strand
ATTTATTTATTTATTTATTTATTTATTTATTTATTTATTTCTAATCTTTCCATTCAATATTTAATTTTTTGATGACGTATAATACTTTCTATTATTATATATTTCGTAGGCGTACTCCTGATCACGTAACTCAGTAGATTCTACTCTTAGAGAGAGTATTTAATTAATGATTAATATCATAAAATTTAGTTATTTTTATTATGTGTCTTACAGAGATTGGCAGTAGCAATAAAATTGAGAAGCTGGTTATGCGCATTATTTTTGAAAGAAAACTGGTTGAATAATGTTAAGTACTATGCGGTGGATGTCATTCATTTTTATTTTGAAGATACCGTGCCACTAGGGAAAAAGCAATCGCCAGCGCCAGCCTGAAAGCAGCTTTTTCAGTGG
This sequence comes from Sodalis-like endosymbiont of Proechinophthirus fluctus, assembly GCF_001602625.1. Classification (GTDB taxonomy): domain Bacteria; phylum Pseudomonadota; class Gammaproteobacteria; order Enterobacterales; family Enterobacteriaceae. The sequence continues at coordinate 67,883 of NZ_LECR01000046.1, read as the reverse complement.
CACCCATATCGGTCGCCGTTATGATCAATCACCTCGCTGCGCTTGAAGGGCCGCGGGATGTGCTTTATCTCACTGAATTTAGGTTGCTGCCGACACTATCATCCTTCCCATAAGCGCAGCTCGTGCGAGACGTGTCGGTGGTTAGCGCCATTTTTCCTAACAGTCACATTTTCGCCGTCATCAAAGCCATTGATAGCTATTTCAAGCTACGCCAGTGTATCTCCTCCACGCCCCTGTCTGTCTTGCCAGCATCATCTTCTACGCCGTCGATTTTTCCGTCGAGATGGTGCTCAATCCGCAGCGCGCTGCTCAGCAATTGCGGCCCATCAAAGCGGAAATTTGCCTGAACGCCAGGCGCTGTGGCTGCGTGCCAATTAATTCCCCTATCTCTTCCTAAACTAGTAGTCGCTAGTCGCTGCTGCAATGTAAGATCTTATAGGCGCGCAAACAGGGATTCAGTGGCAAGATCGCCATTCATCCCGCGCAAAGTCAACCCCATCAAACTAAGGTTTTTTACCATCAACGAGACGTGCCGCGCACACGCGCAGCACGTGATGTCAATGCTGGATAAAGTCCACGGAATTACTACCGACGCAGAAGCGATGCTCGGTCTGCCGCATTTGAGATATGCCAGTCAGATCCTCACACAGAAATAGTCCTCACACTGGAGCGTCGCCTGACTAACATAATGAAACATAAGACATGAAAATAAAAGTCATCAGCAAGTTGCAACCCATGGGGACGCAACGTTATCGGGAAAACCATGGTCGTTATTATAACGACCTTTGCTAGCACCACAGATTTCGGGCGCCCGGCAGTCTCAAGCTTAGTGATATTTTCCATTATCGGCGGGCTTAGCCTGGCCAGCACTAGCGGCAGGACCATCGCTCATTTGGGATGGAAAACGGTGATTCTATCCAATCTGGTTTTTGTAGGTTATATTCTGTATGCGGAATCGACAGTGCTCAGCAAAAGACGGTCCCGTAGCCGCATGGTCAAGGTGTAGTCACCGTCATGATACGGGTCTCAAATCAGCACGGGGCAAAAGTATACTGCGCTGTTGGCGCAGTTTTCTAGTGCCGACAGCCGTCGAGGACCCTGTGATCCCTCCCACCGCCCGCGGGCTTTTCATGTGCTGCTACTGCCGATTGGGGACGATATCTTGCCGCTGGCGGCATTCTTTTACACGAACACTATCGTGGGCGGGCATAGGCTTCCGCCGAGCGGCCTTATTCTCCGGCAGGCATCGTTTACCGCTTTTGGCGTAATACCCGCCTTTTAACCCATCATCGACTATTCACCGCCAGATTAGCGACATTTACAACAGGTAACTACGGCGGTCAACGCCATTCTTTACGTCTTTGACGGAATTAGCGGGCAGCCCCCCGCTAACTCTGTTTGAAGGAATGCAATTAACTAACTATAAATGCGCGGCGGCGATAATCGCCATGGTCACTGATTTTTGCGCCGTGGCCGTGGATAACGCGCAGGTGCTGGCGGTGATCAGCAGAGGCATCCAGACCTAGCATAAAGTCCGGACAGTAATGGCAGTGCGTACTGTCGCCGAACTATGCCTCTTTTTGCCCAACGGCGCCCATGTTGGCGGACTTCGCAAACCGGATCAGACAGCGCTGGCCAGGTCGTTTAACGTTGTCCCGCCCGGGAAGAGAGCCACACAGGCGGTACGCGGCGCGGATATTGTCTGCACCGCTACCACCTGCGCCACACCATTATCTCCACAAGAGGTCGTAGCGTCCCATACGCATGGCTTGCATGGCCCTCCCCAGGCACGCGTAATATATCCGAGGATCTCCTGCCACGCGCTAGTGGTGGTTTAAGATCGCCAGACCGCGATTAACGAGGCCGGGGAGATACATGCGGGCGCACTGGAATTCGCGCAACTGCTCAGCTTGTCGTCCGCCTACGTCAAAGCGCGGCTGACCGTGTCCAGTTCTACCGGCCATAGCTATCTGGATTTTCTGGCCGCGGCCTTCGTCCTGCACGACATCCGCGATAGAGCGACACGCATCCCTTTCTATAGTAGTAGCCGCCTCTATCGGTAGTAGCGGCCTCTATCAGAATCTTGGCCCGATATTCCAGCTGGAAAATTTGCTGATCGCCTGTTTCGAGGATGTAATGCGCGCAGTGCATGAGGATTTCCCCGGTCCTCTGTCCACTCACGAACGACTAAGCGATATGTTTTACACCTCATGCATCACCGGTCTGCCGAAAGCTAAGTTGTGCGGCTGTGAGGAATGGCGTACCATCAACCGGCTGCTGGTCATGACCCACTGGCGCAATGGCCTATTGCGCGATAGCGACGTGGTGCTGAATTTATCCAAACCAGGAAGTGCATTGTTTATAGCGGTCCATCGTATAGTCGATCTCTTCACTGGTCGATGTGCCGAAATTTCTCTGGGCTGCGATCGCGATCATGACGACATCATCGCATATTATTAGGCGTTTAACGCCAACGTGATAACCGGCATGAACCCAACTTTTCTTGCGCAAGCGCACTGGCTTGGCTGGCAACGCAGGGATCGGATCCGCGCATTACCCGCCTGCTCGACAGTAGTTAGTATCTGATGGGATTGCTAAATTTATGCTCGCTAGCTCCCTGAAATTGACTAAATGTTCCCTACAAGTAACGTATCGCACCACTCGGAGGCGGATAACGGCTTCGCAGAATCGTCAAGAAATCCCTATGAAAATGCTTTTTCAAGGCTTAAGTAATCGTGCCATGCCATGATAGCTATTCCCTATTGATTAGCTTGACTTATCTTGAACGCCAGAGGTTTTAGAATCAACCGGTGCCTGTTGTCATGAATTTGACACAACCGTGCGATAATTTCTTCGCCGCATCGCCGGCTTTAAATTAACCACAAGCACTATCCACCGTTTAATCAGCAACCCGTTAGTTTCGCCCCGCCGCCCCGATGTTACCGCACGTGATCTATCTCATCGGACCTACCCCTAGAGATATGCTTGATCTAGGTTACCCCGCGGGGTGGTCCCGCGGGGTGGTAGACTTAAGTAGGCGTTTTTCTGACCGTGCTGCTGACGACCCGCAGTAGGTTTTTGCCGAATTGCCTCTTTACCTAGCTTTACCGTCATTTTCGCTGACAGTACCTACCTTGTGGACCGGTAAACGCGTTACCCCTGATAATGACAAAATCCCCCTGGCTAGACTCACAATTCGTCTCGTTTAATGGGAGGGGTGGCGGGATCTATATAATGTTAAATAGAGCGATTAAATCTACAGAAATTTCTCATTTATAGGCCGTAAGTTTTAGTAATGTCGATATCGTCAATAACGACATACAGAACTCTATTTGACCGCCAATAATTATTTCTAACTTATGCAGTTGTTTGTTAACAGTATGCAGGCTAAAGACAATATTGAGCGTGTAACACCCAACGGCATCCAGATATTCAACGAGGCAGATAAGGGTTATACCGTGCTGCTGGATTATTATGGCAATAGCATTATAGTATAGCTCGCTGGAGAGACTCACAGCGCCTTATCCTGAGGACAAGGTTTAGGGGCAAGGTGAAGAATATCAGCGACAATCCCGCGTTTATTCTCCCAGGCTAAAAGGTTGCGCCTGGCCAATTATGGAATAGTCAATGTGGCGCCAAACTAGGATTTTTCCCATTCGCTGCTGAAGTAACACAGCGCCGACCCGTATATACGAGGTGATGACTATCACTGTCTCACCATTAATGCCATATCGATGCAGAACATTACCGAGAATGTTGTATTAGGCTACGAGGCATCCATCCTGGCAATATATGGATCTCAATCCTAACGGCTATCAAGAATAATAAAAAAGTCCAGGGAAATTTTTATAAACTAGCCTTTGCGCCAACCTCCCTCTCTAGCAATATTTTACCATTCTTTACCTGTCTGGAATTATGTCTCTTTTCTACCTAGATGAATTGGGATTAAGCGCTGGAAGATTACAGCCTGTACGACACCACTGAGGCAAAATGATTTCTCCTCAGGAGGCGAGTGGAAGTTTTGTGGCGTAAATAGAAATATTTTTATAATTTTGCAGTGCCAAAATCCCCTTTTCTTAATGAGGCAACCGCGCGGGTCGGCGCCAGGAAATAAATCGTTTGCAAATGGAATGTATCGTCCGGCGCCATCGCTCCTTTAGGGTTTCATAAAATAACACGGCAATGACACTGGCGTCCCACAGTGTACACCGTCAAACAGCGGTGTACAGCAGTCAATATAACACAAAAACCTACTGGCACAAGTATTTTTGTGTCTGATTCGTTCTACCTTAGCAACTGACCATCAAGGAGTAGACAATATGAGAGATCGTAAACTTTGGCGAATAGCAATGGCCGTAGTCGCTACCTCTGCCATCAGCGCGCTAGTCATGCTGCTGTGGAATGCGCTGCTGCCGGATATTTTTTGGCGTAAATACCATCGGCTTTCTTCAGGCGCTGGGAATACTTATTCTCAGCAAAATTCTATTAGGCAGTTTCAGTGGCCGGAGTATGTTTGGACGCCATAGCCGGGAATTACGCTAGCGCTGGATGATGAGCCCAGAGCAGCGCGAAGCTTTTATCAAACAACGCGGCATGGGACGCCGCCATGGCCCCTAGTATGGACGCTATCATCACAAGGACCTGAAAATGCCACCCGTCCCTACACCCACGATAATGGCCAGGCGTGATCTGGTGGTTGGGCTGTATGGCGGCTGCCAACATCGGTTGCGAGCATTCATTGTCAGACGTACCAACAATTTCGCCGATGCGGAAGATGTTTATCAGGAAATAACCTTATCAACTGATCAAAGTTAATAGCTATTGCACCAGATCGAGAAAGTCACCGCCTTGCTTTTTCTCGCCGCCTGTAAGAAAGATTATTGACCGGTCGCGTAAAAAGCGCAAGCTGTTATTATCCGATGATGTTGATAGCAATTGGTCAGAGAGTGACGAGATGGAGAAGGTGTTACTTAATTCACTAGATGACGATGAGAATCACTATTTACGTCAATCGATTTTGACAGGGTTGGAGCTGGCACTGATAAATATACCGCCCCAGCAGTGCGAAACGTTTACAAAAGCCGAGCTACAGCGGTATTACTTTAAGGTGTTGGCCGACGAAAACGGCATCGCCGTGGAAACGTTACTCTCACGTAAGCATTGGGCGGTGCTGTTTTAACGCCTGCGGCTGCAGAGGGGCTTTATGATGTGGTGATTGGCACAGAATGATCCTGTTCTTCCCTTTAACTCTTCCCTTGTATTAAGAAGACAATGACCATCAGCATAAGACCATTGCATTGTTATTTTGGATATTTTCATTCTTCCACCGGGAAATAAGCAGTTATCTGATGCTCACCTTGTCCCAGGGAAGATACTGCAAAATCAATTGATCTAATCTCTGTCTAGGCGACACTATTGCCGATAGGGTTTTCCTCCTCATTATTCGGCCAAACCATTTTCAGCAAACCTTTACTTGCCTTATCCTATAACTCTACTTTCGCCTTGGAATACATAGCAATTTTCATGACTTCCCTACCTAGAGCGACATGCATTTGGCGTCGAATTTTTTCTCAACTAGACGCGACATTTCTCCCCAAAAAGTTACGTTCATAATACGGAGGTTCATAGTTTATTGCGACAAAGCCATAGAGATGAGAAAGATATTCTACCTCGACTCTGCTGACCCGGCCCCGGGCTTGCAATCATTTTCGCAACGACCACCTGACCGGGTGCCAGAGAGACCACTACTCCGGTGCTGGTCTTAGAGGTGACAGACTCCAATACTTTACCATTTCACCCCCAGCCGTGAGTACACCCAAAAGAAGTTTCTCCTTTGTGCCAATCTACATCATAGGTTACTTGTTGCCCAAAGAAAATCCCATCCTCTAATTTCCACCCGGATGAAACAGTATTTATAACTTCGGTCAATAAGTTGATGCTAAATTTACCCGCCACCTTACTGCTATTGACCAATTCGTTTTTCGATACGATCTCTGTCCTTGAACTGAATTCCAGGAATTTGGCGATGAAAATCTCCGTATTTTTATGAACCTGCTACCAGTGATATTTGCTGTACAGGTCTCCACGCGGTGCAGGACTTCAAAAAACACATTATCAGATCTCATCCTATTAAGGACGGTGATAGCCCTGATGATATCAGACTCTTCAAGCTTGAATAGGAGTTGCTCATCACTGGTAGTGACCTCTGAAAAAACTCGGCCTCCGTTTACGACACTGTCCTCCTAGCTGTATATTGATTTTAATAACTGCATTCTCTACTTACACTAAGCTCTTTATTTTTTAATATATCACATTATTTCTCTTTTAATAATATATAAAAATATCAAAAAAATTTGAGAAATAGACTTGAATAGTAAATTAATATTGTGCCAGACAACATTGGTGGGATAGTTCGTGGTTTCGTAAGAAATTAATTTCGTGATATCTTAACACTTATTATCACATAGATTGAGTTAAATTTTATGTAAATAATACAAATAGAGATTACTCTTTTTGGTAGACTACGCACATGAATTCGCATAAGCAGATCGTGAAGAAGCAGCTTTATTCATTGTTAAATTAAGTTCATAAAAAACGAATTACCCACAATAAGTCCACTGATCTCGGCGATACACTTATATACTCAAAATGAGATGAACATACTTATGATAAAAAATATATTTTCATTAATAAAATAATCAAAAATTACTCTGTATCTTGTATGAAAACTAGGGAATAATTATTCCAATGTTGGAATTTTCTTTTAAATATCACCTTATAAAAGGTTCGTATTGTCATTATGGATAATAATAAAATAAATAATGAAATTATTGCCATGTAATCACTGAGCTATATACAATAATTTCTATGATGGAAAGGTTAGAAATACCATGGGTATAAAATAGTATGATTCTAGGTTTGTCTACTTTAACAAGGAAGACTTTAAAATTTGAGCGTTCCGGCTAATTTCAATTTTGAGGGTAAAACTGATGATGAACTCCAATGCTATTGGTCATAGCCAGCAAAAGGATATCAAGCACATGATAGAAAGGCAGAATCAAGCATATTAGGCGATGAAATAATTACGATTTCATATTTTATCAGAAATAAATAACTTAAACTAATTTATTATCACAAATCTCCAATCTACTCCAAAAATGGTGAAGTTTTATGGAAAAAAATTATATAAAAGAATTCATTCGTGTCTAATTTTTCTATTTTTGTAAATGTAGAACCTTTTCTGTCGTTATCCTTTACACTGCCAGTGTATTTTTTCTCTGAAAAAACTAGGAATTACCTTTCTATTATGTTCATATAATTTCTGACAAGGAGATCGCAACGAATCTTTTCATTTCTCATCACACAGTAGAAGATAAGCTATTAAATATTCACAGTAAGGTAGATATAAATTCACTCAACGTGTTAATCGAGCATTACCATAATGTCGAACGTAAACGATTACGTACCCTAAAAGCTCTAAAGAGAAGGAGGTAATTACTTCTAGTAATGATATTGAAATTATTTTCACCACTGCCATTCATGCTAAACACGTTTACTAAGTATAACTCATGATACTTTATTAAATTTCGGCATCTTTCCCAAATCTAACTGTTGCATAGTCGTCATAATAATTATCGTCCATACAGTATTTTTTTATCAAAAAATCATTATTGAGCTGGATAGCCTTAAAAAGAAAAAAACATCATAACTATTAATATTAAATACCAGACGAACGGTGAGCCCCTCTTCTGTCTGACGAGGGGAGACGTTTAATTTCCGCTATATTTGTTTGATCAATAACGGCGCAGAGCGTTTTTGCTAAATGGAAGTGGTCGAATGCTATTTTATCTACAGCATTTGGAAGAGGATTCCAGGATGGACTGATATTAGGATATATTCATGTTAATCGACAACGTTTTTATCTCATCCAACTAGTAATCGCTCAAACTACTCTAATATCTATAGTTAGCAAGCTCTCAACACTGCAATCATTATTCATTTTCAGAGCCCGGCCATGATAGTCAGAGATAACGGTGACGTACTGATGACCTATTTTGAAGACTGATTCATCCAAGCAGAGATAGCGATCCGATAAAGATTTTTTATCCGTGCAAGCCCCGTTTTACAGCGCATATCGTGATGCCGTCCATGGCATTAGAGCTCAACTTAAGCTGCTTTCTGACGGCATCTATCGTGCTAATTTTGGGATATGATAGGATAAAAAAACTCGAACAACATCCTATTCTAGGCTTCCTGGAGTCACCCAGGTAATTAGCCGTGTCCGGCAACCGTGTTCAGGGTAGTTAATACGAGAAATATCCGCCTTAACCAGTGTAGTGAAAATTTCATGTATCAAGATAACGCCATTTACGGTGTCGATGGTCATGTATGGGGCAATATTTACTAC
>NZ_LECR01000046.1:51859-59464 GCF_001602625.1 Sodalis-like endosymbiont of Proechinophthirus fluctus | reverse complement strand
AGGTTAAGTGCGTATTTTCAGAGATATCACAACAGTAACCGTCATAGAACGAGACCTAAGTTTATCGTTATTCTTACACTGCTCGCGCTCGAGGGGTTTTTGCCTGCTTAAGCCGACGCTAGAAGTTATCAACGGGTAGTTTGATTATCATTTTCTATCTGGCTGCAATCCTAGCCCATTGAGCCAGGCGACTATGCATTTATTCCCTGGTCTGAATGGCCAGGAAGATTGGCCACATTGGCCATCTGAGTAATCATTGCCTTGATGGTTGCCAGCGTCTTCCTCGGTCTTTCAGATTTTGAAACAGTCCCACTGCTGGCGTTTTATTTCCCTATCTAAACCTATTATGGTGGAGATATTGGTCGCCCCCATCTAACGTTGAAATAACGAAAACTGACGCGACACCTTGTAGATATTGGATTTGGTAAGTAAATGAAGAGAGGTGTTAGAAGAGATTCATATGGAGCGGGCAAAGGGAATCGAACCCTCGTATGCAGCTTGGGAAGCTGCCGTTCTACCATTGAACTACACCCGCTTCGATAGGCACGAGGCGTTATAGCCTTATGACACCAACTGTCAAGCGCGCATGCCCATGATGACAGCCGTTATTTTAAGCAATCATAGGAAGTTGCGCCCCGCGTTAGCGCTTATTGCAGCATGATATCTTGGCTAAAACCCACTTCACTCCCAAGGTTTTTAACGTGCCGTCTTCCTTGGCCTTCATGATAGCATAATCAAACATTGTCTCTAGTCTAGGATCAGTGTTACACAGGCTTATTAGCCAATCCTCTGCCCAGCAACCGTCGATTAATTTGCGGTCTGGCCAAGACTACATTGCTGTTACCCGGTTTTTCATGGGCAACTTTCAAATAGTTTACAGAAGCGATGACCAGATCTACGCGGCCAGCGGCCAGATCGAGATCGTACTCCTGGGTAGTTTTGTATTCACTCACCTTCACTACGCTCTGCAGATATTTATTTAAGAAAATGGCGGCAATCGAAGCGGTTTACACACCAATGACCTTATCCTGTAAGGAAGGTTTGATTTTATCTAGTTCTTTTATCGCCACCGCTTCATATTTGGTCAGCGAAAAATGCATGCTAGTATTCGGTAATTTGTCCAGAGGACTGTCTTTCAGCGTGGCAAAAATTTGTGCCCAGAATTACTGTAGGGGAAAGAGAAATCAATCACTTTACGGCGCTTATCGGTAGCAGACATTACGGACATAATCGCATCGAACTTACCAGCTTTCATCGCTATGGTTATGCCGGTGAACGGCTCTGGACGACAACCTCACATGTTACTTGCATTGATTTGTAGAGCATCTTATATAAATCAATTTCAAAACTACTAAGCGTCCCGTCTGGTTTAGTAAAATTGAACGGTCGGAATGCCCCTTCGGTACCAATGCGCACGGTGGTCCATTTTTTCTCTTCCGTGGTCTTTGCGATGACTCTGCCCGACAGCGACGCCGTCATACACAGCGCGAAAACCATAGTGAAGAATTTCATTCTAAACCTACCTCTGGTGAAAATTGCCAACGAAAATATCGCCAAGATGATATTAAATCATGTCTTGCCACTATCAAGAAGCATGCCAAATATTTTTACATAAGACAGGCTTTGTTGCGGCCTTAAATGCGGCATCAGCCGGTTTTCTACCCATTGCAGAAAACGAGTCAGCACAAAATTAATCGCTAAATACAGCACCCATTGCCATTAACAACACTTCGAGTTCGCGGTAGGTTTCAGCTATGCTGCCGGCAGCAGCCCATTATATCTATCAGAGTGATGATTAACGCAAACTAGGTAGATTTGACCATGGGAATTATTTCGTTAACGTATAGGCGAGGCAGCACTCACTTAGTACATCACTGCACGAAATAATGTGGCGAAATACCTTCTTTCCGATCATATCACAGGTATATGAAGGCTTCAATGTGGTCCCCCGCACTGACAACACAAGCTGCCGCAGATAATTTCGCTGGCGTAAGCGGCGGTGTATATAAAGTTAGCAAGAGCAGCGTGCACCAGTAGGGGTCTCACGCAGGATATGGGTAGGCCAGAGTACACTCTCGCGCAAGAAGGGGATGCCCAAGGTCATAATAAATGAGAAACATCTATACCAGTGTACCAGCAGCAGCGAACCGCGAAACGCGAAGACGTAAAGGCGGGAGATGTTGTCCAGGATTCACGCGCTGCTAAGACGCATCAGCGCCAGCAGTAGAGAAAGGAAAAATCCCAGCGCCACCGAGTCAATCGTCAGTTCAAGCGTCAACGGGATTCTGGGCAAGAGCTGAACAGCATGTCGCAACCCCGTGAGCAGTAATGTTCCGCTTTACTTAGAGACCAGATGGATAGTGCGGAGATAAGCAGATACAACAGCGCGACGGCGATATAAAAAATCATACGGCCAGCCGGTGGATCTGGAACCGGTTTGCGCATGGATCAGCAGTTCTACGATGCCAGTCACCGAGATAATCACTGACTCTTTTGATACTAGTTGTGGTGAAGTGCATCAGTCATTATCGGGGAATGGCGGCGACAATTCTTCAAATCAGGTTAATAAAATTAACGCCATCAATCCTGGCGCGGTGTCCCCCGCCTTCGCCTACTCAATCAGTTCAGGATGCGCGAGCAAATTGACGGCAGTACTGGCCATGATCTTGGCAGCACGGCCATGCCTTTGTGGGCGACTACGGCTTTTCCCTGAGTGACCAACTGCCACGAGTGGCACCGGCGTGCCGATGGTGTAGGTGGCGCCATAAACCTGCACGGTCGGCACCACCCACAAATTCACACTGCTCACATAGTTCTAGCCTACCATACCATGTCGCTATAGGGACACGACGCAGCGGCAATACGAAATCGCACGGCGGTCGAGGATAATCCACCAGCAGGTCGTAGCGGTCATAGGCGCTTTTCAGATCGTTCTGGCTGAGAGTCTGCTGGAAACGCGCGGCATAATCGTGATCTGCTTCAGAGAAAGGCAGCGATCCTGACAATTTTAGATACGCCTGCATACGCTGTTCCATTCCAGCAGACTATTGCCAATAAGATTCGCATCGCCGCTCAGCACCTGGCTGGTAACGGTGGTTCCGCTCATCAGCGCCGCGGCAGCGATGTTGTAGACCCGTTTTACAAGTGCTTGCAGCGCCGCGGCAGCTCATGCACGAGGATTAAATAGCTTACCCGTTGCCCACGCCTGCACAATATTGGGCGAATGACCGCCGGTATCGGTAACAGCATAATGGATATGCGCCTAGCTGGGCATATGCTCGCGCATATAATTTATGCCGACATTCATCAGTTCAACCACATCCAGCACGCTGGCGGTCCAAGGTGGCAGGCTAGCGCCGGCCGCTGAAGTAGTAGTTAATTTCATTACAGGCCAGAGAATTTGCTTCTATCACATCGCTGAAGGCGTTGGGGTAAGATGATGGTGATATCCAAATTATCTCACCCCGCACCATAAATCCTTTGGAGGAAATCTGCCCTCTTCTTTCTGCCGGACAGCTATAGAATCACACCAGACCTGGTATGGGCGACAAAAAAATATTTAACTGGTGGCCTGTAACGCTGTACTACCCAGCAAATTATAACCGCAACCATGACCATTGACACCCGCTGTAACTGGATGGGGTTCCGCCACATCCGCCTGCTGGTTGAGCCCCGGTAGTGCATCATATTCGCCCATATTGCAATGATTAGGCTGACCGGCCGGCTTCCCAGACCATGTGAAAATAGGAATACCCGCAATACTGCCTTCAGTACAGAAGCCCTGCTGTTCCAGCAAGCATTGCCGCAATTTACGCCGACAATTGCACCTCGGCGTAATTCAATGCGGGGATTTTACCCATATGCTGTCGCTCAGCGCGCAAAATTGCAAGCTTGGCTGGCTTCGATGAGCGACTAGATTTCTTCCATTGTACAATCTGTGAGGTTGATAGGGTTGGTTGATACTTGGGTGCTGATGTCCACACTTATTACCTAGTGACATCTAAAACGGATGAAGGAGAATTTTTTAACAACTAACAAGATGAAGATCAAACATACCGGCTGAGACAAGCGCGTGTTCATGGGATCTCCCACAGCGAATAAGGGGAAACTTTCATCGGCATGAACTAAAATAGTTCAATAAATTTATAATTATCACCATAAAATTAAATTCCATTATATCACGAGCGCTTGGTCGTGGGGAAAAGGACATAACACTACATTGGGTGGCGTAGATCAAGCACCTGAAAGCCCTGGTGGTTATCATCGCGGTGAAAGCGCCCTTGGGCAGCCGTCAGTCGCGGTAAATAAAATCATTTTCGGCGTTGACGGCCAGAGTGAACGCCATCAGTCGGGCGTTAACAACAACACGTTAGCGCGCACAATGGCAATCCCTCGGCACCCATTGGCTTTGGCACGTCGAAAGCACAATCATACGGCGCGATAATCCGCAATGGTGCAGCGGACTCGCCAGGATAGTGGGTGCTATCTATCCCACCGATCCCCAGGACTATTTTTTCGGACGTAGCGCCGGGAACAGGATTACATCGCGAATAGTGTGACTGTTGGTCATTAGCATCATAAGTCGATCGATACCAATTCCCAGACCCGCGGTCGGTGGCAAACCGTATTCCAAGGCGATGACATAGTCTTCATCATAAAACATGGCTTCATCATCGCCGGCGTCTTTAGCATGAGCCTGTTCAGCAAAGCGCGCCGCCTGATCTTCTGCATCGTTGAGCTCAGAAAAACCGTTGCCAATTTCACGCCCGCCGATAAAGAATTCAAAACGATCGGTGAAGAACGGATTTCCATCATTGCGGCGCGCCAGTGGTGAAACTTCTGTCGGGTAAGCAGTGATGAACGTCGGCTGGATCAAATAACTTTCTGCCGTCTCTTCAAAAATTTTAGCCTGCACCCGACCCAGGCCCCAGCCTTTGTCTACCTTAATACCCAACGACTCGGCAATGGCGGTCGCAGAAGCTGTATCGTCCAGCGCTTCTGGCCGGGTTTCCGGGCGATAATGGCAAATGGCCTCTTTCATAGTCATCTGGGTAAACGGCTTGCCGAAATCAAAAGTTCGGTCGCCGTAATGCACTACGTTGCTACCCAATACCCGCTGGGCCAAGGTGCGGAACAAATCCTCTACCAACACAATTAGATCGCGGTAATCCGCGTAAGCCATATAGAGTTCCATCATGGTAAACTCAGGATTATGGCACGGTGACAGTCCTTCGTTACGGAAGTTGCGGTTTATTTCAAATACCCTCTCAAAACCACCCACTACCAGCCGTTTGAGATAAAGCTCGGGCGCCATGCGCAAATACATATCGATATCCAGCGCATTATGGTGGGTAATAAACGGACGTGCTGCAGCGCCGCCGGGGATAGTCTGCATCATTGGTGTTTCCACTTCCATGAAGTCGTGGTCCATCATAAAACGACGAATTTCCGCCATGATGCGCGAACGAACTTTGAAGGTTTGGCGCGATTCGTCATTGGCGATCAAATCGAGATAACGCTGGCGATAACGGGTTTCCTGATCGGTCAGACCGTGAAACTTATCCGGTAACGGGCGCATTGCTTTGGTCAGCAGGCGAATTTCACTACAGTGTAGCGAAAGCTCGCCGGTGCGGGTTTTGAATAATTTGCCCCGTGCGCCGAGAATGTCTCCTAGGTCCCATTTTTTGAACTGCTCGTTATACTGGCCTTCGGGTAGATTGTCGCTGGCTACGTACAGCTGGACTTTCCCCCCTACATCCTGCAGGGTGGCGAAGGAAGATTTTCCCATGACGCGGCGGGTTATCATGCGCCCGGCGATGCTGACTTCGACATTTAACGCTTCCAGCTCTTCGTTATTTTTCCCGCCGTAGCGGGCGTGCAGCTGGTCAGAAACCGTGTCTCGACAGAAATCGTTGGGAAAAGCGATGCCCTGCTGGCGCAATTGGGTAAGCTTTTCCCGCCGCGAACGCAGCTCGTTATTTAAATCCGTCGCCTGAGGGGCACCGTCCTGTGAGTGTGATGACATATGGATTCCTCATAGCCCTGCTTTAAGACTGGCTTCAATAAATTTGTCCAGATCGCCATCTAACACCGACTGGGTACTATGGGTTTCCACGCCGGTACGCAGATCCTTAATGCGGGAATCGTCCAGCACATAGGAGCGAATCTGGCGGCCCCAGCCGATATTGGACTTGGTATCTTCCAGCGCCTGCTTTTCAGCATTCTTTTTCTGCAGCTCAAATTCATACAGCTTGGCTTTCAGCTGTTTCATCGCCTGATCTTTGTTTTTATGCTGTGAGCGGTCGTTTTGGCACTGAGTAACGATATTGGTCGGCAAGTGGGTAATACGCACTGCGGATTCGGTCCGGTTAACGTGCTGGCCGCCAGCGCCGGAAGCGCGGTAAACATCTATACGCAAATCCGCCGGGTTAATCTCGATATCGATATCATCGTTCACTTCCGGATAAACAAAAGCGGAGCTGAATGAGGTATGACGCCGGCCGCCGGAGTCGAACGGGCTCTTGCGCACCAGGCGGTGCACACCGGTTTCGGTACGGAGCCAGCCATAAGCGTAGTCACCGATGACTTTGATGGTCACCGATTTGATACCAGCTACTTCCCCTTCCGACTCTTCGATAATTTCAGTTTTGAAACTGCGCGATTCGGCCCAACGCAAATACATTCTGAGCAGCATGCTGGCCCAATCTTGGGCTTCGGTGCCGCCAGAGCCGGCCTGGATATCCACATAACAGTCAGCATCGTCATACTCGCCGGAAAACATGCGACGGAATTCCAGCTGGCCCAGTTTGTCCTCCAGACCGTCCAGTTCGCTTTGGATTTCGAGGAAGGTCTCTTCATCGTCCTCTTCCATCACCAACTCCAACAGGCTGGAGACGTCCTCCATACTCTGGGTTAACTTGTCGATGGTTTCAACGATAGCCTCTAGCGACGATCGTTCCTTGCCCAGCGCCTGCACGCGTTCTGGCTCATTCCAGACGTCCGGCTGTTCAAGTTCAGCGTTCACTTCTTCGAGGCGTTCTTTCTTGAGATCGTAGTCAAAGACACCTCCTCAGAACGGCTGTCCTTTCCGACAGGTCCTGAATACGGTTTTTTACCGGATTTATTTCAAACATTGATTAATGTGCTCATTGACGAAAAAGGAATGCGTGTTAGCCGGCTATTGTAACGAATCCGCGCCCCGGACGGTAGTTGCCCGTCGCCATCCTATTAGCGACGTCGGTAGTCCATCACAGCGGCCACATATGCTGTATTAACAGCCGTAAACTGCGATTGCCGCTAAACTCGTTAACTTCCAGCTTGTAGGCTAATTCAACGGTATGTACGCTATTATCCGGCCATAGGCGCGGGTCGATATTGAAAGTAATGCCGTCCAGCGTCGGGCCGCCGGCCAGCGGTTCCAGCATCAGTTTCAGGTGTTTCTCCCCTACTAGACGCTGATTTAACACGTGAAACTGCCCGTCAAACAACGGTTCTGGAAACGCCTGTCCCCAGGGGCCGCCGTCGCGCAGGAGTTCGGCGGTGGTCAGAGACAGCTCCGGGCCGGCCAGCTCGCCGTCCGACCAAATGACGCCTTCGAGCATCGTG
>NZ_LECR01000046.1:51376-51735 GCF_001602625.1 Sodalis-like endosymbiont of Proechinophthirus fluctus | reverse complement strand
TCCAGCCGCTCGAGCAGATCGCGCATATGCAAGCCGGCCACCGATCGCCCAGAGCCTTTCAGTACGCCATAACCTGCGGGCGCAAAGGCGATAACCGGCCGGTGAAAACGCTCTTTTATCCGCGACGCCAATAAACCCACCACGCCTTGATGCCACTGCGCATGATAGATAGCCAGCCCAAAGGGCATCGTATGCTCGTCGCTCGCCATCGCTTGGCACAGCGCTAACGCTTCAGCTTCCATACCCTGTTCGATTTTACGCCGAGTTTGATTGAGAGCATCCAGTTCTACCGCCAGCATGCGTGCCTGCGACATATCGTCCGTCAGCAGCAGCGCAACCCCTACCGACATATCGTCCAG
>NZ_LECR01000046.1:47195-51334 GCF_001602625.1 Sodalis-like endosymbiont of Proechinophthirus fluctus | reverse complement strand
GAAGCCCAGATCGCTAGCGCACAGCCGAGAGAGGTCGCAGTTAGCCACCTCTATCAGCGCGCGGATGCCGGGACGGCAGCGGCCGACCCGGATGCGGCTTAATCCCTGATACACCAGAATGCGGTTATTGGCGTCCAGCGGCACTACGTCCGCCACGGTGCCCAGCGCAACCAAATCCAGTAGCTCGGCCAGTTTCGGAACCGCGATGCCTTGTTGCGTAAACCAGCCGTTATCGTTGAGGCGCGCGCGCAGTGCTAGCATCAGATAAAACGCCACGCCGACGCCAGCTAGAGATTTCGAGGCGAAAGCGCAGCCGCGTAAATTAGGATTAACGATAGCATCGGCGGCCGGCATGGTATCGCCAGGGAGATGATGATCGGTAATGAGTACCTGGATGCCTTTCTCATGCGCCAAAGCTACACCGGCATGGGAAGAGATGCCATTATCCACCGTCAGGATAACTTGCGCGTCGCACGCTGCCGCCTGCTCCACTACCTCTGGACTAAGTCCATAGCCATCCTCAAAGCGATTCGGCACTAGAAAATCTATCGTCTGCGCACCCATTTGACGTAGAGCCAGCACTGTTAGCGCAGTGCTGGTCGCGCCGTCGGCGTCGAAATCTCCAACCACTATTAATCTGCGCTGATCCGCCAGAGCGCCGACCAGAAGATCCACCGCCTGCTCGATACCTGTCAGTGGATGATAGGCCAGCAATCCGCGTGCGCCCCTTTCCAGCTCACTGACCGTGTAAACGCCGCGTTGCACATACAAACGTTTCAGCAGTGGCGGGATATCCGCCTCCGCCAGCAAAGCAATATCACCTAGCGGACGCCGGCGCAGTTCCATTGTCATGTTTACTGCCGTCTTAACCACCAGTTGCCTGGCCGGATCCTTGCTGATCCAAAATGGAGGCCATCTCTTTCGGGCTTTGATAACCCAGGATGAGGGTAGCGTTATCGAGCAGCAGCGCCGGCGTGCCCTGAATACCGTACTGGACGCCAACGGTGTAATATTTTCTGATATCGATATCGCAGGTGGCGGGCTGGACGTTGCCGCTGTTCATCTCCTGGGTGAAGGAGTCTTTCCGATTAGCGCTGTACCATATCGACGCCATATCCCGTTCCGTCTGGGAATTCAGGCCCTGTCGCGGAAACGCCAGATAGCGGATAGTTATCCCTAGGGCATTATAGTCTTTGATCTGTTCGTGCAGCTTGTGGTAATAGTCGCAGGTGATGTCGGTGAACACGGTCACAACATGTTTTTCCTGCGACGCTTTAAAGATGATCATCTCTTTTTGCAAGGCGTCCGAACGCTTGCCGAGAAGCTGATTCGTGACATTGATAAGGTAATCGCTCCCGACGTCATACAGCGGGCCCTGGATTAAGTGGCGACCGTCATCGGAAACACACAACACTCCGCTTTCGATCAATACAGTTTTCAGTCCGGCAACCGGCGACGACTGAATATCGGCACTGTGAATGCTGAGGCGCGATAGCGAATTCTTAATGACCGCATCGTCGGAGTGAACCAGAGGCACCAGGGCCAGCGTCATAAAGAAAAACAGTACTAGGCTTTTATTCACAGTTTAATCCTTATCTAAACACCCGGGTCAGGGCCGGCAACATTCATATGCCTGAAATTCGTTTCAATTCCACCGCTCATGTCGGGCGCGGGGATGATGCTGCTGATGGATAAGCTTTAGCCGCTCGGTAGCGACATGGGTGTAAATCTGCGTCGTCGAAAGATCACTATGTCCCAGCAACAACTGCACCACACGCAAATCCGCCCCGTGGTTCAATAAATGGGTCGCAAAGACATGCCGCAAAACATGGGGGGAGAGCCGCTCGCTGTCAATACCCGCCAGGATGGCATAATGTTTGATACGGTGCCAGAACGTCTGGCGAGTCATTTTGCGGCTGCGGTTGCTGGGGAACAAAATATCTAGAATTTGACCATGGATCAGCGCCGGACGGCCGTGTTCCAGATAATACTCAATCCAGTACACCGCCTCTTCCCCCAAAGGCACCATCCTCTCCTTATCCCCTTTACCAATCACCCTCACTACGCCCCGTCGCAGATTTACGTCCGACAGAGTCAACCCCACCAGCTCAGACACCCGCAAGCCAGTGGCATAGAGCACTTCCAGCATGGCCTTATCTCGTAGCTCGACAGGATCAGCAATGGTCGGCGCCGCCAGTAAATCGCCGATCTGCGCTTCGCTGAGATCCTTAGGCAGACTCTGCGGCAATTTGGGTGCCGAAATACCGGCACTGGGATCGTCGATGCGCAGCTTTTCCCGGTACAGATACTGAAAAAACCGGCGCGTGACGCTCAGTAACCTGGCGGAGCTGGTGGCTTTATAGCCATGATCGAGGCGATCGGCGAGAAAGGCCTGTAAATCCACCGTGCTAGCGCTTAAACAGTCGCGCTGCTGACGCTGTAGCCAGGCCTCGAGCGCCTGCAGGTCAAGACGATACGAAACCAGCGTATTTTCCGCAAGATTGCGTTCCAGCCACAGGGCATCAAGAAACTGCTCGATAATGACATCATCCGGTTGTTCCATATCTGACTCCTGTATGAGGTTGTAGACGACATTATGCCTGACATACTGTCAAATAAGGCTAGGAAGCCATCTGACCGCAGCTCGCTACCCCTCCCTCCCCCTCTCCCCTCCCAACCTGCGCAGTAAGATTATCGCACTCTACAGTATGGGGATAAGTTGGGTTACGGCGAATGGTTTTCGGATACGCTCTAGGGGCTATCTTCACGATGTTCTGCAACCGCTAGGCGCCAGCTTTATTGGCTACTGGCCTACCGATGGTTACGAGTTCATCAGCCAGAAAGCCGTCACCCCCACTGGCGACCATTTTGTCAGCCTGGCACTGGATGAAGTGAATCACTATGATTTTAGCGAGCGGCAGCTTCAACAGTAGTGTGAGCAAATCCTGATCGAAATAGCGGCGGCGCCGTAATCCTGCATAAGCAGGGAGCTCGCCTCCTGAGCTAAGATCCGCTTTGTCGCACCAGCAGCTGGCGTAGGTGGCGGGGAATCCCCGGGCGGGCCATGCTGTCCGCCGTCAGCTACAGACGACGCCTTAAGCATCCAGGCTTTGCGGGTAAAGGTCCATTCCTCGCGATGCCATTGAATACTGCTGTCGCTCATCAGCACCAATGTCAACCACACCAGCCGGTAATTCTCCGGCCAGGGAGAAAGCAGAATCAGCATTATTAGAATTCAGTAAAACGCCAGCGAGCAATGGTGAGTGCACTAAGAAACCCTAATATCACATCGCTAAAGAGCCACGAACTTTGTTTCGCTTTTGTATCATTGAGATAATTTTCTGTAAATCGCGATCGTCAGGCTGGCCGTAATTCATCAACCAGTTAAATAGATCTGGATCATCACACTCTAACAGTCGGACAAAACGCCGCTTATCCTGATCATCCAGGACGTCAAAATCCTGTTCAAAGAACGCCATGATGGCAATATCCAGCTCGCGCATGCCGCGACGGCAGGCCCAGTGGATTCGCGCTTTATTAGTGATATCCATGTTTTATTTTACCCTCATAAACGCTACGCACTTCAGTTAGTTTACCCTGTTTTGTCCTGCCACATGAGATAATACAACATATTTCGACACGTTCTGCGCGATTCATTCCGCATCTCCGGCACGTATCGCCAAAAACTGTGCAGGCAAGATCCACTTGCAAACCCCCGGCAGTCTTTTACCATTAGGGTATTGTCAGACAGACTATTGATAGGACTTTTTCATGTCATCTCAAGTTCCTTTCCCTCCGCGTTTTCCTTCGCCCTCTAGCCATTTGCCGCTGACTCTCATTTCACTGGAGGATTGGGCGTTGATCACCCTTAATGGCCCGGACAGCGTTAAATATTTGCAGGGCCAGCTAACCTGCGATGTGGCCTCGTTGGCCGCCGATCATTTCAGCTTTGCTGCCCATTGCGATGCCAAGGGTAAAATGTTTAGCCACCTGTGCGTCTTTCATCACCAGGAAGGTATGGCCTTCATCGAACGGCACAGCGTGCGCGATAGCCATCTCACGGAACTGAAAAAGTATGCCGTTTTCTCCAAAACCACTATCGTCTCCGATGACGAGGCGGTATTGCTCGGTGTGGCAGG
>NZ_LECR01000046.1:41462-47177 GCF_001602625.1 Sodalis-like endosymbiont of Proechinophthirus fluctus | reverse complement strand
AGGCGCAAGTAGCGCTCAGCGGACTTTTCGCCAGCGTCCCCGATGCAGCGCATCCGGTGGCGCATCACCAGGAAACGACGCTACTCTTTTTCAATTTGCCCACGCCGCGCTTCTTGCTTATCACCACACCGGTGGTACGCGACGCGCTGCAACACCAGCTGGAAGGTCAGGCCCAGCTTAACGACAGCCGGCAATGGCTGGCTCTGGACATCGAAGCGGGCTATCCGGTTATCGACAGTGCCAACGGCGCACAGTTTATCCCACAGGCGACCAATATCCAGGCGTTGGACGGCATTAGTTTTAATAAAGGCTGCTATGTCGGTCAGGAAATGGTAGCGCGTGCCAAATATCGTGGCGCCAATAAACGTTCCCTGTACTGGTTGGCGGGCAAATCCTACCATCTCCCCGCCGCCGGCGACGATTTGGAACTCAAAATAGGCGACAATTGGCGGCGGACCGGTACGGTGCTGGCTGCCTGTCAGTTGGAAGATAGCAGCGTCTGGATACAGGCGGTGCTAAATAACGATTTAGAGCCTGACAGCATGCTACGCGTTCGCGGCGACGACGCCGGCGTGTTAGCCATATGTCCGCTTCCGTACGTTATCGGCAAGTGATCGGCTGAGCGCCTTAAGCAGCGCTCGGCCGCTGGTAAGAGAGCGGACCGGTAAATTGCGCGGCGGGCGGTCATACATGGCCGGCAGCAAGGGGAGTTACCGGTTGGAAAGTGCGGCGGACCATGAGAAAAACAGATAGATCGCTAGAAAGTGACAAACGGGTCCCTCCCGGCACAAAGCCATGCCATATAGCATGGTTAAACGGTATCCGTTCCCAGACGTAGAAAACCAAGCCCAGTGAGTAGATCACGCCCCGCTGCCAGCAGCGCCGCGCCTCCCCGGCGAGTAAACGCTGCACCAGCTGATAAATGACCACCAGCTATAACCAGCCCATGGTTAAATGCGTGATGATGGATATCATACGAAAGCAATGCACGAGCACACGAAAGCAATGCACGAACACCAGTTTGAAAAGGACGCACACCGCCGCCATCACCCAAGATGACCACCATCAGCCAGTTAGCTGGCGGGGCGGGGCTAGGCCTATCAATAAAAACAGCGTAGATTAACAGGTAAATCGCGCAGTGGGTCGACCTTTTTCAGCTAGCTTTTAGCTGTCGGATGTGGATGGCGTGGTAAAGTGTCGAGGCCAGATACAGCAAGATCATACTGCTTCCGTAAAGGCTACAGCTGGTCACCGAGAGCGCGTTAGCGACGATTTCGCCTGCCTGATTGAGCACGAGAACCAGATCGACAATACCAGATATCACCCCACGCTGTGACTGACGCTATTGGCTATCTTTTCCGCCAAAGAGTAGCTTTTAGCTAATATTTTTTCTCATAGATTATCTTACCTCTACAAACGGTGCGTTCGTCCGCCGTACGCGCGCAATACATATTGTACGCGCGCAATACATATTGTAATTGACAGGCAATTCGATGTACATTTGTACTCTGAAATAAACCTTGAGGAAATACAGAGGCGCCGCTGTCCAGGGCACGGCTATTCCGGCAGAATTCATGGGTAAATTGGCCTACACTAGGCCACTCAAATGGATTAACAGTAGGAGAGTTAATACTACGGAGCACAAGTTGGCACTTTGCGATCACAGTGATGGTTCTCGCTCCCATGCCGACGCCAGTGTCGATATCACTCGCGTGACACAAATAGCGCTGGCTCACAACATCGTCGAAGGCTCACAACATCGTCAAAATCGATGCCGGCGACATGCTAGGATCTACGATCTCGCTGGACGCGAGTCGCTCCAAACGATGGAAGAAGAGGAAGCATAGCGGCTGTTCGGGCTGCTGGCGACGACGAAGCGTCGCCAGTTTCGTGAATTATGGCTTGGAACATGAGGCGGGAGAAATCCAGGCGCCAGTTTCGTCCTGATAACTGATAGGCTTATACCGATGCTAATGAACCTGCATAGCCAAGGGCAGAGCTGGGCTAAGAACGGCATAACCCTCGAACAGGTGCCGACGCTATCACCGATGTCTATCCGGCGCTGTGGGCGCATCTTACCCGGCACCTGCAGCAGGTGCAACAGTAAGGTTGGCTAGAATAACATAGCGGACGGTGATATCTTCGCCGGGACAATGTTTATATGCGTATACCGACCGGATTGGTGCCCGCCTCAGGGCGTCTCTTAACGGTAGTTTTACGGCAGGCTTTGGTAGTGCGGGTGCTGGCATCTATTCGTAATGCTTAAACATAATCGCCGATGGGCACGCAGGAGCAAAAAAATTACGGTCGCCATAAACATCATTCAGCCGTTTTACCGCCGGCCAGTATTTATCGCCATACCAGGCTGGGAAAACCATAACCTAGCGGTCGTACGGATGATAATGCCACTCGACGGCCATCTCACTCTAGGCATGGGACGCGTTCACCAGTGGATTATCGATCGCCGGCCAGATACCCGTCCGCTATCTGCTGGATTTCGGCGCGGATCGACAGCATCGCTTCAATGAAGCGATCGAGCTCCAGCTAGCTTTCCAATTCGGTGGGCTTCTACCACCAGCGTACCGGCCACCTGGAAAAGTAAAGATATAGTTATCGTATAGTAGATCAAGAGGTTGGTGATATCCATTTCGCTGATGCAGGTGGCCTCTTCAGCGGTCGGATATCCAGGATACATTCGTGGCCCACGTGACTGTCGTGTCCGGTATACAACACCGGATAAGCCTGCTGCAACTAGTTGGCTTGTTCTAATCCTTCCGCGCCCATTATACGGATATACATCCAATTGATGGGTAAGATCGACGCGCTACAGAGACGCGCTACAGAACAGTGCCTTGATGACGGCGTCCTGGCAGGTTAAAACACACCTTCCAGTTCCACCACTGAATGACCAGGGAAGAACGGGGCCAGATGCGCCTTCATACCGATGGGTCCCATGTCCTGACCGCTTGCCGTGGGGGATGCAGAAGGTTTTATTTAGGTTGAGATGCGATATATCGGCGCCACAATATAACCCGGCGACGTGATCCCCACCTGCGCATTTATATTAGCGCCGTCTAGATAGACCTGGTCGCCGTACTAATGGACTATCTGGCACACTTCACGGATGGTTTCTCCATAAACACCGTGGGTCGAGAGGGGTAGGTCACTATAATACAGGACAATTGCTCTCCTGCCTGCTCGGTCTTGACGCGCAAATCATGCAAATCAATGTTGCCATTCTTATCGCAGGCCAGCACGCGAGTTGGGCGATCATCTGTTAGTATATTGCAGCCTGCTCCTGAGGAGCGGACAAGGATACAGCTCAGCGAATTCCGACTGGGTAATATAGAGTGTCGTCTCAGCAGCGTTATGCTTCATCATACAGGATCCGAGCGGGATTATGTCGCTGTAGCCGGCATCCAAGCGCACCGATTACCAAGGATGTCCGTGGCACCCTGACCACCTTGCCAGGGGGCTTGTACATCTTCACGCACGGTTGTTTCGTAAAGGTGACGACTGCGCGCCATAAATATCGCTGCGCAAATTGATGCCGTCGGCACATCAGCGCGCGCCAGCAGGCTCACTTTATCAGCCACCTCAACGATCAGGGTATCGAACCAGCGATCGTGCCTGAACGTCAGGCCGACGTCGTGCAAGCCCCTCTCCCCTACCCAGAACATTATCAGTCGGGTGATACGCCCTGCGATGTGTTGAGCCCCTGTAGGCCTTTACAGACAGCATACAGACCAGCGATATTGGCCAGCAACACTTGTGAAGTACAAATGATCGAGTTCGCTTTTTCGCGGCGAATATGCTTCTCGCGCGTTTGCATTGCCATGCACAGTGCGATATCGTCGGTCGAGTCGCTGGAAACACCGATAATCATCCCCGGAATGGTGCGCTTCGTCTCATCACAGGCGGCGAAAAAGGCCGCTTGCGCGCTGCTACCGTAACCCATAGGCACGCCGAAGCACTACGAAGAACTGAACACTACATCGGCTTCCTGCGCGCCGGGCGCGGCCAGCAGTACCAACGAGAGTAAATCCGCCGCCACGCAGCTGATGATTTTGCGGCTGTTGAGCTCGGCATCAGGGCGCGATAGTCATGCAGCTCGCAGGTAGTGCCCACCTGCTGTAACAACACGCCGAAGAGATCTGGATGCTCCAGTGCTGCCTCTGCCTTATCTATCACCAGCACAAGGCCAAAGGTCAAAGGTGCCGACGGGGCGGGGTGCATGTATGACATCCAGGATTTGCGTAGGATTTGAGAATGCATATAGTCGGAGACGAAAGAGGTTGGCCTGCTTCGATTTGCTGGCGTGCTTGGCGAGCGCCATGACTTCGTCGGCCACGGTGGCTTCATCCAGCAGCGAGGCCGAGGCGATATCCAGACCTGTCAAATCCAGAATGTCAGCTGTTGAAAATTAAACAACGCTTCAAGCCTGCCATGCTTCAAGCCTGCCATGGGATACCTCGGACTGATAGGGAGTGTAGGCGGTGTATCAAGCCCAGGTTTTCCGGTATAATTACGCAGAATAACAGGCGGTGTCACCACTGCGCTTATAGCCCATGCAGATAAAGGATTTGTAGCGCTGGTTCTGACTAGCGATGGCCTTTATCTCCGCCAGTGCTTGCGCTTCCATCGTCAGCTCGCCCACCGCGGCAAGCATATTTGCCTATTGCGGTGCGGAAGGGCTGATATGACGCGTTATGAAGGCATCTTGATGTTCAAGTTGGCTGGAGGAGTCAGTGTTATGGACAACAATTCCTGCATACGGCATGGGATCGGAAAAGGGTAATCGCAAGGGGTGCCCGGGCAGTCACGGACGGGGAGTCAGCGTTATTAGTCTTCATCGATGGCGGATTGATAAGTGACGGCGTCGAGCAATTCATTCACTTCGCTATCATCAGCGGCTTTAAATCTTAAACAGCCAGCCATCGGTATAAGGCGCGCTGTTGACCAGCTCCGGCGACCTGTCGAGATCGTCGTTCGCCGCCAAGATTTCGCCGCCAATGGGCGTATAGATATACGATGCAGCTTTTACTGATTCCGCCACGGCGCAATCTTCATCGACGGAGAACGAGGCGCCAAGCCAATCTCTGGTAGGTCCATGAACATCATACCTCCCAACAGCTCCTGCGTATGCTCGGTAATCCCGACACAATAAAAAACGTCGTCGCCTTCGTTTAGCACCCACTCGTGGGATACGGTTATATTTTAATTCTGTCGGCACATTACTCATAGCTATCCTCGCTATGACAAAGTTAGTTATTTGCGCAACCGCTTTGCCGGCGCACACAAAACCGGGTTTTGTGACCTTAATCGGTATTTAGCAGTTACGGATTAACACTATCTTCTTGGCCGATGCCGGCCGGCACTCGCTCCAGCGCAATGCTGACGCCAAGAGTGGGCGAAAACGAGCCACTGGTGATGATGCCTTGCTGAATATTGCCGGAAGCTTCAGTAAAATGGACTGGCAGGCCATTTCGCAATACACCTTTTCGGTCATGAATAATCCGACTAATTGTTCGTCGCCGGCGTCGCGGCTGACCTTCGAGAGAGCCTGTCGCCCGATGAAATCACGGACCTCCGGCTACCAGGTAATGGTACAACCCATATTGGCCGCGAGCGGAGAAGTGCTTTCATCCATTTCATGGCAGCAAAGGCTTATTCCCACCTCCAGGCATAAAGTATCATGTACCCAAATCTATGGCT
>NZ_LECR01000046.1:40585-41418 GCF_001602625.1 Sodalis-like endosymbiont of Proechinophthirus fluctus | reverse complement strand
ATTCAATGTCTTTGTCGCGAGTAGCGGAATTCACCACCAGGCGAAACTCAGTTTCGGAAAGGAAAATAGACGAAGATCATCTATCACCCTGCCAGAGGCATTTAAGTATGCCAGTGTAAAGGGCTTTGCCTATCATCGCCAGCTTGGCGACATCATTGACTAGCATGGCACAGAAATCACGGGTGTGCGGCCTTGCTACAGTCGATAACGGTGGTCATATGGGACACGTCGAACATGCAGGTATCACGCCGCACCTGATGGTATTCATCCAGTTAGGAACTATAGTGGATCAGAATCATCCAATCCGTGGAAATCCACCATTTTGCGGTGGAAATCATAATTTAAATTATCAACCGCTGGAAAAGACACGTGAAAGATAAGGAAAGCCAGCCGAGATATTATACTGCATAATAAGAGGATTTCAGCGCACGAAACAGGCATCGCAATGGATAAAAAGAGAAGTTTAATTACAAAAAACCCACCAATGCTTTTTAATCCCAGATAGGGTTTAGGTATCGGATTAGAAAATGTAATCCAAAAGGAACGGTAAAATTAGAATAATTCAGTCAAAGGGCTCAGCTGCCAGCCAGGCAGGTAAATCGTTCAATCCCATCGCCTGCTTGATGAAGCGAGGCTTAACGCCGGGTAACGTATCCACCAGTAGCAAACCGGCGTCGCGGACCCATCTCTTTAGCGCCTGCTGGCCGGCGAAAAGCTCACAAACCCCCTGTATACCCGCCAGCATCAGCGCGGCGCTGTGTTTGCGGCTGCGCTCGTAGCGCCTCAGGTAGGGGTAATGGCCGATATCCTTGCCGGCTTTTCTCAGCCGCCGT
>NZ_LECR01000046.1:40131-40534 GCF_001602625.1 Sodalis-like endosymbiont of Proechinophthirus fluctus | reverse complement strand
CCCAGCCAGCGGATGGACGGTATGCGCGGCATCCCCTACCAGCACCAGGCGGTGGGCAGTAAAATTACGTGCATAATGGCCGGTTAGTGGGAAAGTTTGCCGTTCGCCCTGCAGCTCGCATAACCCCAGCGCCAGACTGAAATTCATAGCTAGCGCGGCGTTGAATGCCTCAGCAGGCGCCGTCAAGCGCTCTTGTGCTACTGACGGCGGCAGAGACCAGACGATAGAGCTTAAATGCGGGTTGCTTAGTGGCAAAAACGCGAGAATGCCGTCACCGTGAAACGTTTGTCGGGCGATATTGCCATGAGGCAGGGCGGTGCGCACCGTCGCCACCAGCGCATGATGCTGGTAGTCCCAAAAAGTCAGCGGGATATTGGCATCGGTCCGCAGCCAAGAGCGCGCA
>NZ_LECR01000046.1:38562-40039 GCF_001602625.1 Sodalis-like endosymbiont of Proechinophthirus fluctus | reverse complement strand
TGGCTGGCGCTATCAGCGTCACCTCAGCCAGTTGCCCCGCTCGGCGCCATAATTCCTGCTGAATGACTATATTTTCAATGACATACCCTAGCTCGGGATACCCAAGCTCAGCACCGTCGAAGGCAATACGCCCGAAACTGTCTCGCTCCCAGACTTCCATGCCCCGATAAGGATTAGCGCGCTGCGTGGTGATAGCCTCCCAGACCTGCACATACTGCAGCAAACGTCGGCTGGCAGCATTGATAGCGGAAACCCGCAGGGCCGGCTGCTCGACAGGGAAAATCGCCTCTGGCCCCTGGCGCTCGATGAGCGCCACGCGCAATCCAGTAGTCCCATGCAGGCCGCAGGCCAGCGCCAGGCCGACCATGCCGGCACCACTAATCACGATATCAAATGATTGCATAGCCTAATGGATCCTTGCTTACGGGTCGGGGGTCAACGGGCCACCCATCCCATTGTTTTACGCGCCAGCGCATCGCGCAGCGACGGAATATGGGCCATGGCCAGTAGCCCAAGATTTCGTCCTATCACTAACGGAAGGTGACGGTTGGTGAACAGATGAATCAGCCCGTCGGTAATGCCAATGGTACTAGCCTGATCCGGCTGCCGACGACGCTGGTAGCGCGATAGCACGGCGTAATCGCCGATATCTTCCCCTTGCGCTGCAGCCTGCGTCAGGGTTTCTGCCAGCGTCATCACATCGCGCAGCCCCAGATTGAACCCCTGTCCAGCAATGGGATGCAGTGTTTGCGCGGCATTACCCACCAGCGCCAGGCGGTGGGTAATATGCCGCTCGGCCGTGCGCAGTCGCAGCGTGTAAAACTGGCGCTCACCGGTGGCGGTAATACGGCCGAGCCGCCAGCCAAACGCCTGCTGCAACGCCTGGCAAAACTGTCCTTCGTCCCAGTTGGCAATATCATGCTCATGCGCAGCTGGCAGGCACCAGACCAGCGAACTGTGCGTGCCAGATATGGGCAGCAACGCCAGCGGGCCATGTGGGGCAAACCGCTCGAACGCGTCACCACTGTGCGGCAAGGCGGTGCTGATGTTGGCGATAACTGCAATTTGCTGATAATCCATCTGCCGCCAGCGAATGCCACATTGCGCTGCCAGTGGCGAGCGAGAGCCGTCCGCTGCCACCACCAGTTGCGCATTGAGTTCCACGCTGTTATTCAGAGTAATGACGTTACCCGCTTGTTCGCGTCTGATGCCTTCAAGCGTTGCTGGACAATGCAGCCGCACGCCTGGTGCCTGGCGCAGCAGGTCAAATAGCCGTTTGCCAACTGCGTGCAGTTCAACGACATAACCCAGCGCCGGCAAATGATAGTCGCCCGCCGCAATTTGAACTTTACCCAGGTGCCCTTCGTCGCTCACCTCCACCCGGGTAATAGCGGTGACGCAAGGTGCCAGCGCTGGCCAGACGCCGATAGCGGTTAGCTCGCGGCAGGTCCCCTGCGCTAGCGCGATAGCGCGGGCG
>NZ_LECR01000046.1:38239-38463 GCF_001602625.1 Sodalis-like endosymbiont of Proechinophthirus fluctus | reverse complement strand
CCGCCGATAATAGTAACACTCATCCTTTGCGCGCCGTCGCCATAAGGGCTTCAATCGCCCCGGCCTTTTTGACGACCGAGGCAGTGAGGTTTTCATTACCCGCAGCGGTAATCACAATGTTATCTTCAATGCGAATGCCGATACCGCGGTAGGCGGGGGGCACATCGGCGTCGTTGGCAATATAAATACCAGGTTCGATGGTCAGAACCATGCCCGGCTCCAGC
>NZ_LECR01000046.1:26360-38191 GCF_001602625.1 Sodalis-like endosymbiont of Proechinophthirus fluctus | reverse complement strand
CCCCAGCCAGTGGCTCAGGCCATGCATAAAGAATTGCCGGTGCGCCTGTTCGGCGATGAGCGTATCTACCTCCCCTTCCATAACGCCAAGCTGCACCAAACCGGTAACCATAATGCGCACTGCCTCTTCACTCACCTCTTGAATACTACGCCCCGGGCCGTAGAGCTCAAGGGCGCGGTTAAGTATCGCCAAGACCAAGTCATAAATTGCACGCTGTTCCGGCGAGAAGCGTCCATTGACCGGAAAGGTGCGGGTGATATCCCCGGCGTAGCCCTGATATTCACAGCCGGCATCGATCAACACCATATCGCCGCTTTTCATCTTGGATGCGTTTTCTGTGTAGTGCAAAATACAGCCGTTTTCACCGCTGCCGATGATGGTGTTGTAAGACGGGAAGCGCGCACCGTGGCGGTTGAATTCATGTTGAATCTCGCCTTCCAGCTGATACTCGTACATGCCAGGCCGACATTGTTGCATGGTGTGGGTATGCGCTAAGGCGGTGATTTCGCAGGCGCGGCGCATCACTGCTATCTCTTCCTCAGATTTTATCAACCGCATTTCGTGTACCCATGGCCGCCAATCCACCAGCGTGGCCGGTGCCTGCAATTGCTGACGCACGCCGCGACGCAATTTTTCCAGCGCGCTGAATAGCAATTTGTCAGCAAAGTCGTATTCACCCTGCGCGTGATAAACCACGTCCAGGCCATTGAGCAGCAGATGCAATTGCCTGCCGATATCGTCCCATGGGAGTGCCCGGGAAACCCCTAGGCGCTCCGGCGCCGCCTCTTGACCTAGGCGGCGGCCTGTCCATATTTCGGAAGTTTTATCGCGTACCCGATTAAATAATACGCTGTGGTGATGGCTTTGGTCGCTCTTGACCAAAATCAACAGCGCCTGTGGCTCGTTAAAGCCGGTGAAATACCAGAAATTACTGTTTTGACGATAGGGATACTCGCTATCGGCACTGCGCGTCGCCTCGGGGGCGGCAAAGATAAGCGCGGCGCTTCCCGGCGCCATTTTCGCCAGAAATGCTTGACGACGGCGGGTATATTCTTGTGGTGACATCGCTCCCTCCAGCCTGGTTAACATGCTCGGCCCCTCTGCCGTGACCAACACGCCGAAGCAAGATCGGTGTTAATGTTAATGTTAATGTTAATGTTAATGTTAATGTNNNTGTTAATGTTAATGTTAATGTTAATGTTAATGTTAATGTAATACTAAACCGGGAAGCTTTGGCGCTGCGTCGTCATTCCGACGGGTAAAATCCTTATGGCATAAGGATAGCGGCCATACGGACATGTTCAATCACTTCCTCCAGAGATTGTTACAACGCCTCGCGATCTTCATCCTCGTCATACCCCAACTGACCGATATTGCGCAAACTGATGTTGCGCAAATCGTCTATCATCTCACACACATCGCCCTGTACCCTGTCCAACTGCGGCTGAACACCCCAGACTGAGCAGAAAATGGTTTACCCAGCCGGCCATGGCATCTGCTCGCGCGAATAGCGCATTCCCTCGTCGTCTCCCGCTGGCAACAATAGCTGAAATTGGAATGATGCATCCGCCAACTTCTGATGGTAGCCTGGTGCAGGTCGTGCAGCGTCCCTGCGAGCGTTTAACTGAACGCTAACCCGTCGTTGATCAATCATGTACTGACACCTGCCAACTGTTGTTATTGTTACTGCCACACACTATCTCGATCAGCAACCCATGCATCTCCGCGGCGGTTAATACCACCGCCTGCGCTGCTAAAAGTCAGTTTAAATTCTCGTAATTGGGAAATGTATTTTGTCTAGACATACGCTTTCATCAATGTTGGTGAGATAAGTTCGTGCTATGCTACCATCAAGATCCGTCGCTATGCTAGAAAGGGCTTGTAACTTCTGTTTCAGATAGATTATATTGATGTGTCCTTTCTCGCCTTGCCAGTATTATACGCGGCAGTGGCGGAGGTTGGCGCGGTAACAAAGGCAGGAAGGTAGTATGTCCGCACAACCGGTAGATATTCAAATTTTTGGCCGTACATTACGAGTCAATTGCCCAGCGGAGCAACAGGAAGCGTTGGACCAGGCAGCATCTGATCTTAATCAGCGGCTGCAAGATCTAAAAGTTCGAACTAGAGTCACCAATACGGAACAACTTGTTTTCATCGCTGCCCTGAACGTCTGTCACGAGTTGGCACAGGAAAGATTGAAAACCCGGGATTATGCAGCCAACATGGAACGGCGCATTCGTTTACTGCAGCAAACGATTGAGCAGGCGCTGGCCGGACAGGGATACATAACGGAACGACCAGGAAACAAGTTCTAACAATAACGACATATGCAATAACGACATATGCGATGTAGGGCTGATATCAATACCACGAGTTGAAAACCGAATTTCTCTGAGGTATGTTCGCTAGCGGGTTAGTCGTCCCCTGAGCCGATATTTCATACTACAAGAATGTAGTAGTTCCTGATCGGTGCTCACGCTCAGCTCGTCCGAGACGGAGACGCCTTGAACCCTTGGTTCAAGAGTTACGGCCTGCGACGACATCTTGGAGATCCCTTAATTGGGCACCTTTTCTTACGACCTCCTCAATGGAGAAATCACTGTTGCAGCAGTCGCTGCGTAATCATGCCCGTCTGCGGCGCCGCGCGTTGTCGCCCCAAGAACAAACGGACGCTGCCCTACGCGTCGTCAGCCGCATCATGAAAGATGCGCGTATCCATAGCGCCCGCACCCTGGCTGCTTTCCTTTCGTTCGATGGCGAGCTGGATACCCGTCCGCTAATCGATGCCTTATGGTCCGCCGGCAAGCAGGTTTATTTGCCGGTGCTACATCCTTTCACCCCTGGTCACTTGCTGTTCATGCACTATACCGCTGCTACGCCACTGGTGTTGAACCGGTTGCGCATCCGTCAGCCACGACTGGATGTCACTACGCTATTGCCGCTGGCTGGACTGGATGTTCTGTTTACACCGCTGGTAGCTTTCGATACGCAGGGTCAGCGCCTCGGTATGGGTGGCGGTTTCTATGACCGCACGCTGCAGTACTGGCGGCCACAGGGAGGCTTTTACCCTATCGGGCTAGCACACGATTGTCAACATATGTCAGATCCGCTGCCGGTGGAAGAGTGGGATATTGGGCTTCTGGAAATTATCACCCCTTCCCGCCACTGGCGCTGGCATGACGCTGGGGAGAAGAGAGGCCACAGAAGCATGCGCCGGACTTAGCTTACGCGCGCCGGCGGGGCGAGTCGCCGGCGCGCGCCTTGCATTCCTTTTAAGCCATCAGTAGAGCAAGCGGGCGCGCGTTATGGTGCCCGGCATCGCTTTCATCAGTTGCAGCGTGGTATCTTCCGCCGTCGTTTTCACATCGATGGACCACATAACCGATTTCCAGAGTCGTCTGCAGTCTGCAGATATTGCGCGGTGATGTTAATTCCCTGCTCAGAGAAAATCTGGTTGATTCGAATCAACAGGTTGGGATGATTTTCATGGATATGCAGTAAACTCTCACGCATACTGGCCGTGCTCCGGAAGCGAAACCTTGTGGAAACTGACCGCCGACAAAGCGAAACTGTTATCGGAACACTTCACCAACTTGCCAGCCACTTCTATACCGATATCCTCCTGGGATTCTTGAGTTGACCTGCCGATATGCGGCGTCATGATCACATTATTGAATTCACACAGCAGAGACGTGATCGGATAGCTATTGGTCGCCTGCCCCTGCAGTAAAACGTCGATCGCCGCACCGGCCAGATGCTTTCTGGCTATCGTCTCGCATAACGCCGGAATATCCACCACCGTACCGCGCTTGGTTTTCCCCATCATATTGTGCGTCAATAGCGTATCCAGCACATGCGACCCACCGCGTCGCTCATCCCTGGCAGCTCAGCCAGGGATTAGCGACGCGGTGGGCATGACCCAGCGTTAGCTTGCTCTCGATATAGTGGAAGAAGACTTGCATTTCCAGGATTTATGCAAGAATATTTAGTTGGGTACCAATATAGCCATAGCTGACAATCCCCATTTTTACCGTGCGCTTCGTATCTACTCTGAGCCTGATTGTTCCATTGATCGCTGTGTACCCTGGTGGTTAGCCTTCGGGATGCCGCGCATCACGAGCAACATATCACCCAATACCATTTCGGCCACAGAACACGTGTTAGAGAAAGGCACATTGAAGACCGAGACGCCACGCTTCATCATGGCCAGTAAGATCCACTTGATTAATGCCAATACAAAAACACCCTACCCTACCACCAGTTCTCTCCGCCACAGAGAAAATGTCTTCCGTTAGATGTATTCGGGAACGAATACCTATAAAGTGAGCGTCTCAGATCGTGTTTTTCAGTATTTCGGTGTCCAATGCACCTTTATTATACTCAATATTGGTGTAACCGGCGCGTTGCAAATTTTCCAGCGCAGAAGGGTGTTGTCCCTCTATCCCTTCCACCAACAGAAACTTAATCTTATCGTATCCAACGATACTTTTGCCATTTCCCGATCTCTTAAGATGCCCACGATGCGGCTGTGATACGCAGCACTCTGACAAAAAATTTACTGGTGCGGCAGCAACCGGCATAGGTACAGGATATACAGCATAAGACACTAAAATAAGTGATTTTTATAGATAAATCGTCTAGCGACTAGATAGACCGCGCGCCGACCCTCGATTCACCCAATGATTTTCACGCCCTGTTCGCTACTAATAAGCGCCACGTCAGCACTGCGGCGCGCAAACAGGCCGACGGTGACGACTCCTGGAATATTATTGATTTGCCATTCAAGGTCCACCGCATCTAGGATCGCTAAATTATGCACATCCAGAATGATATTGCCGTTATCGGTCACTACGCCCTGGCGATAAACCGGCTGACCACCTAGGCGCACCAGTTCGCGGGCGACCCAGGCGCTAGCCATGGGGATCACCTCGACCGGAAGAGGAAACGTGCCGAGCACGTCTACCAGCTTACTGGCATCGGCAATACAAATGAACTTGTGTGCGACCGCAGCGATAATTTTTTCTCGGGTCAGCGCGCCGCCGCCGCCTTTGATCATCTGCATGCTGACGTTAATCTCATCGGCACCGTCAACATAGACGTCCAGGGAGTCGACATCGTTAAGGTCGAATAGCGGAACACCCAGGCTCATTAATTTGGCGGATGACATCTCAGAGCTTGAAACCGCCCCCTGGATTTGATGACTGACGGATCCCAGGGCATCAATAAAATGCGCTGCGGTAGAGCCAGTCCCCACGCCTACAATCATGCCTGGCCGGACATATTTCAGCGCTGCCCAGCCAACCGTTTTTTTCAGTTCATCCTGCGTCATAATCTATTTCTGCCCGTATTGTAACCCTGTCTGGCGGCTAGTATAAACCAAACTCGATGGTAATAGCGTAAATATTGCTACAACCTTGGCCAAAAACGGCCAGACGGCCAGACGGCCAGGGTCGAAACACTTTACACACGCAATAATATAAAATTATGGCACAGTGCAGGGGTATGATGTTGACAGAGAAGATGAATGAAATGCCTGGATTATGGGACGCTCTAGGCGCTTGACGCCATAATACGAGAGTGTGGTTTTGAACGCGCTACACAGAAACCATATATTACCTAGTCGGCCGTGTCGCAGCGTATAAAACAGTTGGAAAACCTGTTTGGCCAGCCGTTGCTGGAGCGGACTATCCCGCCCAATTTTACCTAGCAAGGACAGAAAATATTGTCGTTGCTGCATCAGATGGAGTTGTTGGAAAAAGAGTAGCTGGGCAGCGATACCTCGTTTCTGCTGTCGATGGCAGTAACGCCGACAGTCTTGCGACTTGGCTACTGCCGCCTCTTAAGCCGGTGCTGAGCGACTCCTCCATTCGGTTGAATATACTAGACGATATGCACCAGACTTTCCTGCATCAGAATTTCGATCTCTCACCCGAGACAGCGTGCCGTGTCATATCGTTAATTCTTCGGAGGCCTTTATCTAACTGGCGCGTTAAAGCACTACCTGCTGCATAATTCCCCATCTACAAATCGAGCGCGAACTTGATCAGTGGGGACTTATCGATCTGACGCCAGGGGTTGTACCCAGCGCCGCATGCTGTACTGACACTAATTTACGCTGGAAGATGCGCAAACTAACCGACACTTTGCTAGACCACAACCATTAGGTGCTGCGCCAGGATTAATAACGGGCCCTGCCGCGCGGCGAAAAGGTTAAGGTTAAGGTTAAGGTTAAGGTTAAGGCTTTGTTTCAAACACTACATCCACCTCATGGAAATGAATCTACTACTGGGCGTAACGTAGGTTTGATCGGCATAATTCTGAGCAGAAGAGCTAGTGGCATTGAACATGTGCACTGCCGGCATCGGCTGGTAATTGGCAACATGGTAGCGAATGCGGTAAACCGGATCCAGCGTGGTGTGGAACCCTTCCATCAGTGCACGCGCCTGGTAGGTAGTATCTTCTATCGCCTTCTGTCGGACTTGGGCACGATATTATTCTAGATTCGCTACGCACAGATCCGCCGAGCAAATTTCATTCAACCCGGCTTTTAGCGCACCGTCCGAGCAGCTCATTGAGTTTATCCAACTGATGCAGCATGGTGACCTGCACTTTCCGCGTCGCTTTATAGCCTTTCAGCACCAATTTACCGGTTTTAAGACAGTCGTATTCCGGCTGGGTACACAAATTGGCGGCATTAATATCTTTAACTGGTGATGCCTTTTTTTCAAAAAGTTAAGATACTGCGCAACACCCAGTATCCGCCTGTTTTTTCACATCTACTGCGTTTTTTAAGGAAATGGATACCTCGATAGATAGAGTGAATACCGGCGTCGCATCGACGGAAGAGGTCCCAGAGGTGACGACATGCCGCCGCTGCGACAACTCGGTCGCCAATGCCGGCATGATAGAGGCTCATAGCCGTAATGATAGCGATTAATACCTGTGCTTCTACCTTCACGGCTCCTCACGAGGAATATAATTCGCTAATTAAGATACGTAACTGAGTATATCATCCCTTTTTTCGTTGAGGATAATGTTATTTGCAATTTCTTACCGTTACGTTTATACCGGTTGCTAGCGTTTCGTCCAGTCGTCTGGGGCCGAAAATATAGGATAAGTTCTGAGTAAGGTGGTAGGTGGTGGGTGGGGCATTAATTGCTTAAAAATAGGCCAACGCTCTGAAAATACGCTAGCCATTATGAAGCGGTTGTAACGCCATGCACCACATCACGATACCCACGAGTCACTCAATAGAGCACTGCACGCACGGCTATATCAACTAGGGCACCAGTCGTACGGCAATGAGCGCCAGGTCGTAAAACCAGACTAGAGAGGGAATCGCTGAATAGCGCCGCCGGAAAAATAGCCGCGATTTGCCGGGGCCACCAACTGACCAGCGCGACACTGCCGAGGATCACCACCATATCCAGATATACATGGGGATTGAGCCAGGTGACCGCCAGAATATGGTCAACAGCACCCTGTGGCGGCCGTTGTACAAGGAACAAAAGCCATAGTCGCCGAGAAACAAAACGCCGGCTAATATGATAGCCACCAATAGCCACGGTGAATGGGTGACGGGTACCACGCCGCCAAGCACCCCGCGCAGATAAGTAAGAGATCGCTAATAAAGCACATCGTGGCTGCCAGAAAAAAATACCGCCGGCGTATCCCATCCCGTATCCCCTGATTCATCACCATCACGTTTTGCGTCCCAATAGGCACGATCAGGATAATACTGAGAAAAAACCCTTGTAAGAAAAAACGCCATATATGCCGTCCTGTCGATTACCGATTGTAGTAGGCAGTTTAACGGCCGTCCGGAGGCGATTGAAATAGAATGATCTTATCCCCGATAAGCGGGGATAATGAGCGACCGCGCCGGCACGGCGCACGTGTTAAAAACGAGTCCAAAGTCCTCGAGACAAAGAGAATTTGACACCTCGTGACAAAGTGCATGCTGCCGGTGGTGGAGGTCATGGGAGTTTGACACCTCGGGTAGCAGAAAGCCTCTGGTGGGAAGGGAAGCCAAGGAAAAGTGCCTTCACTACGTATCTGCGCATTAAGTGCGCTGCCAGCGTCAGGGCAAAGCGAATTTGGCACAATGCCACGCACAACACAATGGCATAGGACCGGACGAAATGCTGTCGGTCGCCTGGCGTGAAGCTGGTTTCCCGACGGCACGCCGCCCTAGGCCCGTTATTCTGTGCCCGTAACCGCGCGCATCATATCTTAAAACCCGGTTCAAGCCGGCACTGATATCGGCGTCCGGCTGCGATTGCACCTGCTGGCTCTCCTCGGCAGCATGGGAGGCGTCCGAAGAGATCGCGGTATTGGCGGTTTGCTGATCCTGCTCAAGTTGTAACATTTCTATCTGCGGATACGGGATACCAATATTGTGCGAATCCAGTGTTACCTTGGCTTAGCAGGCCGAAGGTGGAGTTTTGCTGATCTCTACGCGGCATCCAAGCCCGCACCATGAAATCCAGTAAGGACAGAGGCCCAGCGCGTTTAACCGCACGGTAAACCCCATGTCTTGGATCACCCGGCTATCGGCGACTAGGATATCGATGATTATCTTCTTCACGATATCAATATCGGCATCATAGCCGACGCTGATGATGGGGTATCGATTAACTGATTCGTCTCTTGAGAGAAATTGATGATATTGCCGGATAGGATCTTGCTGTTGGGCACTACTAAAATCTTGCCATCGTAGGTTTTCGGCGTGGTAGAGAAAATCTGCACCACCAACACCGTACCAGAGAGAGGTGCCGGCAAAATCCAAATAGTCGCCGGCGTGGAAATGGCGGAAGATGACCAACAGCACCCCTCAGCACCCTTGCTGCAAAGTTGGACAAGGAGCCCTGCAGAGCAAGGCCGATGGCCAAACCTGCGGCGCCGATGACGGCAAACTACCGAGGAAGTCTGCACTGCCTATCCAGTTCATGGCAGTGATAAGGTTGAAGATCACAATGCCGCAGCGCAAAATCGCCGAGACGAATTCGGCCAGCATAGCGTCAATGTGCCGCGCCTTCATTCATCCGATTCAAAGTACAGGATATAATCTGCGAAACTAACAGACCGATAAATAGGATAATGATGGCGATAACGATATTCAACCACGTAACAAATCAGCAATTCTTGATTATTGACTAACCAGTTACCTGCATGATTTATTTTATCTACAACATCTATACCTTCCATGTAGTTTCCCGTTTTGGTGTAGAACGAAGTTCTATCGGCCAGGGAGGAGCCAATGACAAAGACATTGTTAAGCCTGTACCGCAACGCCTCATCACGCCAACAGAATCAGTTAATCTGGCATAAAAATGCCAGATTATTCATTAGGTTAATCATTCACTATATCGTCTTAAGCAGCATAATAGTGCTGTCATAGCCCGCTTAAGCTGGTAATACCAAGCCTCTACGTGAAAAAAACTACGCTATCCAGAGAAGAGGTGACTTTCCGATGGATTGCGCGGTTGATATGATATTCGCTGCGCATCAGCGACATGGCGGGAAGCAGGAAGGCGGCACGCTACCCTGCGAGCAGGGTTCCGCCGCCGGACGATTACAGTACGTCGATGGCGTTCAGTTCTCTAAAGGCTAGCTCCAGGCGCGTTGCCATGGATGTCTGACCGGCGCGGATCCATATGCGTGGATCGTAGAACTTCTTGTTGGGTTTATCAGCACCTTCGGGATTACCCAGCTGGGTCTGCAGATAACCTTTGTTTTTTTGATAATATTTTAGAATCCCTTCCCAGGTGGCCCACTGGGTATCGGTATCAATGTTCATCTTAACCACTCCGTAGCTGATGGCTTCCTTGATTTCTTTCTGTGTGGAGCCCGAGCCGCCGTGGAATACTAAGTTCAAAGACTTGGCCGGCAAACCAAATCTTTCCGAAACGTATTTCTGGGAGTTATCAAGAATTTTTGGCGTTAGATGCACGTTGCCAGGTTTGTATACGCCGTGAACATTACCAAATGCAGCCACAATGGTGAAACGCGGACTAATAACATGCAGTTTTTCATAGGCATAGGCAACGTCTTCCGGCTGGGTATAGAGCGCGGAGCTATCCAGACGGCTATTATCGACGCCATCTTCTTCGCCGCCGGTGCAGCCCAACTCGATTTCCAGGGTCATGTCTAGCCTCGCCATCCGCGTCAGATATTTCACGCTGATATCAATGTTCTCTTCCAACGATTCTTCAGACAGGTCGATCATGTGGGATGAGAAGAGCGGCTTACCAGTGGCGGCATAATGTCTCTCGCCAGAGTCCAGTAGCCCATCAAGCCACGGCAGCAGCTTCTTGGAACAATGGTCGGTATGCAGAATAACGGGGATACCATAATGCTCAGCTATATTATGCACGTGCAGCGCGCCGGACACTGCGCCCAGTACAGCAGCTGTCTGGCCTTCGGCCTTCAAGCCTTTGCCAGCAATAAAAGCTGCAGCGCCGTTGGAGAACTGCACGATAATCGGCGCATGCACTTTTGCGGCTGCTTCTAATGCGGCATTAATAGAATCGGTGCCTACACAGTTGACAGCGGGCAGAGCAAAGTTATTTTCTTTCGCGACGGCGAATATTTTCTGAACATCATCACCGGTGATGACACCTGGTTTCACAAAATCGAGAACCCTCGACATATTAATTTGTCCTGTTTTGTAGACCTTTAATAAAAGGTAATTCATCGCCGTGGCCCAAGCCGCGAACCAGCCGCGTGACAACGAGCGCTGAAAGTGTCTGTCGGCTTAATACTTATCGTTTCGCACGTTCTTCCAGAATGACCACGGCAGGAAGTTTTTTGCCTTCGATGAATTCAAGGAAAGCGCCGCCTCCAGTGGAAATATAGGAGATTTGATCGGCAATGCCAAACAGATCAATGGCCGCCAGCGTGTCACCGCCGCCGGCGATAGAGAACGCCTCGCTGTCGGCGATAGCGCGCGCTACTACTTCGGTACCTTTACGGAAATTGGCAAACTCAAACACGCCGACCGGGCCATTCCACAGAATGGTTTTGGCGTTTTTCAGAATTTCAGCCAGACGGGTAGCGGAAACGTCACCTAGATCGAGGATCTGTTCATTGTCCTGAATATCGCTGGTAGATTTCAGCGTAGCGGTCGCGGTTTCGGAAAACTCGATGGCGACGCGGACATCAGTCGGCACGGGAATATCACTGTTTTCCAACAGACGCTTGGCTTCCGAAATCAGATCGACCTCGTAAAGCGATTTGCCGACATTATATCCCTGAGCCGCTACGAAGGTATTAGCAATACCACCACCGACGATGAGCTGATCGGCGATTTTCGACAACGAGTCTAATACGGTCAGCTTGGTGGAGACTTTTGAGCCGCCAACGATGGCTACCATTGGCCGGGCCGGGTTATCTAGCGCCCTGCCAAGCGCCTCAAGTTCATTAGACAGCAGAGGACCAGCGCACGCGACGGGGGCAAACTTGCCTACGCCGTATGTGGAAGCCTGGGCGCGATGAGCGGTACCGAAAGCATCCATGACGAACACGTCGCACAGAGCGGCGTATTTTTTCGCCAGCGTTTCGTCATTTTTCTTCTCGCCCTTGTTAAAGCGCACGTTTTCCAGCACTACCAGTTCCCCTTCTGCGATATCCACGCCATAGAGGTAATCTTTAGCCAGACGGACCGGCGAGGATAATTTGTCTTTCAGATAATTCACCACTGGCTGCAAAGAGAACTCGGGGTTGTATTCTCCTTCAGTCGGACGGCCGAGATGGGAGGCTACCATGACGCGCGCGCCCTGTTTTATTGCGGCTTTGATAGTGGGTAGAGAGGCACGGATGCGCGTATCGGA
>NZ_LECR01000046.1:19917-26332 GCF_001602625.1 Sodalis-like endosymbiont of Proechinophthirus fluctus | reverse complement strand
GGAACAGATAAAAATACGCTTACCAGACAGATCCAAATCTGTCATCTTAATTAAATCCATGGTGAACCCTCTTGTTTGTTTGATGCTTGCTAAATCGCCTGAGCCGCGGGGAAAGGCTTCTTCACACCGGACCAGCAGTCGCTCGAAGCCTCATCCATCCAACGTCTCATGGGACGGCCTTAATCTTTTACACATCGGGTGATGAAATGCCGTTTCGCACCCACTTGCCTCGGCTGGGGAGCCACGCAAAAAGTATACCAGCACGAATAATAATTCTCTGTTATCAACTATATCACGAGATAATTCCTGTGCCTGCTTTTGCTATCCGCTCGGGGGTGAGGCCGCACGCAACATCACTTGCCGGGGTCATGCCCTCTGCGATTCGTTACACTGCTGGCTGAATCGCTTCGTCTAGAATAATCAAATTTGCTCTTGGCAGGAATAATCTTGCTAATTTTGTGATGCAGATCTACTTTATGAGCCAAAATTATCGCGCCATGGCCATGACAATTCCGACGATTTCCGCTACGGGCAGACGGCCTGTTATCCGCGCAGCGAGACGTTATAGCCATCACGACCGAGAAACGAGGGTACTAGGGTGCCGGCCGGCAAGTCTGAATACCCAGCCAAAAAGCTGTCGGATGAGGCGTCTGCCGGCGGTCTTAAAACGGCATACTTTTGCCGCGATCTTATCGCGATTGCCAGCCAGGCTGGCGGCCTCAGCTGATAACGTGCCCCTACTTTCCTTAAATGCCAGAGTTTGATGCATGAAACTGCTTCGAGGGGGGGATCATGCCTGTTTTTTATAAAAGCTTCAAATGCCGACGAGGCAAGCAATGCCTCTCCCACTGTTGCCGCGGGTAGGTAGGTTCATGTAGTCGGGTTCATATAGATAAAAACCTATATAAGACTTCTCATCAAATCGAAATAAAAATATTACTGAAGAATATCTGATTCCTCATATCTCAGAATAGAATACTCACCGCTAACACCTATATCGCGCTGAAAGCGGATAGCAATTGTCATTTTCTCAATCAGAAAAAACTGCGAATCATCTAACTAATGCTGGGTCTGAGTGTATTGAGTCGAAAGTGCAAAACCTATCCGAGCATTGAAATGTCTATCCACAGTCATCGCCAGCATTCATTAAATTTATCGTGTCAGGAAGTGATACGCCTAGTGTTGTTTCATCCCAATGCATTAAAATATCAAGAAAAAACCAGCGTAAAACGCATTAAAATTACCGAGTCTATCGGCAGCGCTCGGCGAGAAGAATGACGTTACCCAGAAGAAACAGA
This sequence comes from Sodalis-like endosymbiont of Proechinophthirus fluctus, assembly GCF_001602625.1. GTDB lineage: Bacteria > Pseudomonadota > Gammaproteobacteria > Enterobacterales > Enterobacteriaceae. Next base: position 25,034 of record NZ_LECR01000046.1, on the reverse strand, counting down.
TTATTTAGTTATTCTGCCGTCATTTGATTATGGCACACAGCCACTTTATTTAGGATAACCTGTATGCCCTAGTACAGGTTATAATATTCTTATTATAATCTTCTTACAATCGCTGAATTATTAGGTGGAATAGAACTACCCGCAAGTGGAAAGTCTGTTTACATAACTCGCCAATGCGTTGACCAAAAGCCAGATTTTTCAAATAAAGAAAAGATATCACCACATCGAGCCAACACCGCTTCAAATTCTCTTTTCTTTTGGTGATTCTGCGTTTTTACTACTATGGGACGATCGCGTCAATACTTACTCGCCTCGGTTAGCGATACCGTGCAATTTTTAGGTTTTCAAGATGAAACGTTGCAAGCTAATATGCCTGAGAATTGGCAAATATTGAATAACGAATGGAGAAAACTACTTCATGACAGTTGCCTGGCCCCGCTGCACGTCCTTAAGAATTCTTTCTTGTATCAATTCCATCACACGACATTCTGCTTATAAGGATCTTACCCATAGTATGGGTAATTTATATGATTATTTTATCAATTTTTCTAACTGAAAACCATGCTGTCGGTACAGTCAATCCGTAGCCACACCGTATCGGAAAAGCGGTTCCGTTAGCCTTTGCCACCGTGATGATACACTCCGCCCATTTCCGGCCCTAGCTTGATGCGCTCATCAATAAACTGAATTATGGCGACAGCCTTTCGTGCCTGCTGTTATTGAGCTAGACCTTACCCGCTGGTAAAAGGCGAGGCCGACCGCGGTACGGACGAAAGCAGACAGACCAAGTTGTTTGCCACGGTGGGTGCAGAATCGGACGTCACGCACGTCCCGCGTCTGGTACCCCAGAGCGTGCTGGAATTATCCAAGGAGTCATCCAGCACATCGCCTTCCCCGTCAGTCGTCACCCCGCTTAACACCCTGGATATAAAGCATTTCCAGCGCTAGCGTGGCGGCAGCTAGCGCGGTGATCTGCGCCTGGTCATAGGCCGGTGCAACCTCGACGATGTCCATACCGACGATATTCAGCGGATGCAATCCGCGCACTAGCTTCAGTGCCCGATCACTGGTCAGGCCGCCGATGACCGGAGTACCAGTACCGGGGGCCGCAGAAGGATCCAGACAATCGATATCAAAAGTGAGATAGACCGGCAGGTCGCCCGTAATCTGGTTCACTTGCGCCAAAATATCGTCAACGCTACGGTCATTAACCTGCTCCGCGTCGAGCACGGAGAAACCGTTATCGCTCTCGTACTCGGTACGGATGCCTATCTGCACCGAATGGGCGAGATCGATTAACCCTTCGTTCGGTGCATGATAAAACATGGTGCCGTGATCAAATTTACTGCCGTTGGCGTAGGTATCGGTATGAGCATCGAAATGCACCAGCGCCATTTTGCCAAAGTGTTTGGCGTGGGCGCGCAATAATGGCAGAGTGACAAAATGATCGCCACCAAAAGACAGCATTCGCTTCCTGGCCTCCAGGAGCCGCTCAGCGTGGTTCTGCAGTTTGTCGCAAAAATCTTGCGCGTCGCCGAATTCATACACCAGGTCGCCGCAATCTACTATTTTCAGGCGCTTACGCACGTCGAAATCCCACGGCCAGCGGCAACCTTCCCAAGCCAAGTTAGTGGAAACCTGGCGAATAGCAGCGGGCCCGTGCCGGCTGCCGGCACGCCCCGAGGTCGCCATATCAAAGGTAATACCGGTGATCACCCAGTCTGCGTCCGCGTGATATGGATTGAATTCCAGCGGTAGGCGCAGGAAACCGAAATTGTTCGACACCAGCGAATTATCGTAATTATGACCCAGGGTATTCATCATCATTCCTTATAACGTTATTCATCTTCCAGGTAAGTATAACCGTACAGACCCGCCTCGAATTCCTCCAGGAATTCGCTTTGTAGCCCGGCATCCAGATCAGTGTCCTTCACCTGGTCACGAAAACGGGTCAGCAGCACATCGGGATCGAGCTGCACATAGCGCAGCATATCGGCAACGGTATCACCTTCGTCAGACTCATTCATCTCTAGGCTGCCGTCCTTGAACACATACACATCTACCGTAGCGGTATCGCCGAACAAGTTATGCATGTTGCCGAGGATTTCCTGATAGGCGCCTACCATAAAAAAGCCGAGGGCCGGCGGATTATTAGCATCATAAGGTGGCATCGGCATGGTGGTGGCGATGCCGTCGCCGTCAATGTAGTGATCAACGGTGCCATCAGAGTCGCAGGTAATATCAAGCAGCACCGCGCGTCCCTCTGGCAGCTTATCCAGCCCCGCCAGAGGCAGAACCGGGAACAGCTGGTCTATCCCCCAGGCGTCCGGCATCGACTGGAACAGTGAAAAGTTGACGTACAGCTTATCTGCCATACGCTCTTGTAATTCATCGATTATCGGCCGGTGGGCACGATTACTTGGATCGAGCTGCGTTTGAATTATGCGGCAGATACTGAGATACAGTTGCTCGGCCCAAGCGCGCTGCGTCAGATTCAGAATACCGTGAGTATATTGCGTATGGACATCATGCAAATCCATTTGGCTGTCGTGCAGCCATTCGCGTAACGAGCGACGGTTGCGCGGCTCATGCATTTCCTGCCAGGTCTGCCACAGGCTTTCCAACGCACGCGGGGCGTCCTTCTCCGGCGGATGCGGCTTGCTGAATTCATTACGCTCTACGCCGATGACATTGGATACCAGTACCGTGTGGTGCGCTGTCACTGCCCGGCCGGACTCGGTAATGACCGTTGGGTGCGGCAGGCCGTATTCATTACAGGCATCTCCGATACCCCAGATGATATTGTTGGCATATTCGTTCAGGCCATAATTGGCCGAGCCATCGGATTGCGAACGAGTGCCTTCATAATCGACCCCCAAACCTCCGCCGACGTCGAAAAACTCAATATGGACCCCTAACTTATGCAATTCGACATAAAAACGCGCCGACTCACGTACGCCGGAAGTGATATCGCGAATATTCGACAATTGAGAACCTAAGTGGAAGTGCAGTAACTGCAGGCTCTCCAATCGACCTTTCACACGCAGTAAATCAACCAATTGCAACACTTGCACTGCCGCCAAGCCAAATTTTGATTTCTCGCCGCCGCTCGATTGCCATTTGCCGGAACCCTGCGAGGCTAGGCGGGCGCGCACGCCGAGGCGCGGTACCACACTCAACCGTTCCGCCTCCTCCAGTACCAGCGTGATTTCGGAAAGATTTTCAATCACCAAGTAGACTTTATGACCGATCTTTTCGCCGATGAGCGCAAGGCGAATATATTCCCTATCTTTGTAGCCGTTACAGATGATCACCGTGCGGGTCATGCCGGCATGGGCGAGTACAGCCATCAATTCCGCTTTGGAACCGGCCTCCAGGCCCAGCGGCTCGCCGGAGTTGACCAGAGATTCGATAACGCGGCGGTGCTGGTTGACTTTAATCGGGTAAACCAGGAAATATCCACCCTGGTAGCCAAAGGAATCTTTCGCCCTCTGAAAAGCGGCGTTAATGGAGCGTAAACGGTGCTGCAATATTTGCGGGAAGCAGAATAGCGCCGGCAAACGCTGGCCTTCAGTCTGGCGCTGTTTTACCAGTTCTGCCAGATCGACGCACACCTCGGGAAAGTCAGGATTTGGGCAAACGCTGATATGACCCAACTCATTGACGTCGTAGTAGTTATTACCCCAGTACGTGACATTGTAGGTTCTCAGCATTTTACTGGCGTCGCTGTCGTTCATGGCTACCACCTCCTGCATTGAGCGCAAAGTGTCTTGTCGAGCCGCGCGGCGGGATTCCTAGTCCAGTCGTGAATCACTCATGGCGGCGGTCTCCCAGGCGCGGCGCTATATTGCCGACTATCGTCGATTAAGCGTTCACGCCGGCTACTACAAACAGCACCTGGACCGCCAGAGCGCAAAGAACGAGGCAAGAAACGCTGCCGGACGCTGGCGGCGTCCGGTCTATCCAGATAGTAATTGTAAAATACCTTGGTGAACTCCGTGCTACAGGATGGCGGAACATCATCAATTATGATTGCATGAAAAGCCGTATAACCAGAAATCAGAACCCCTAGGCTAGATAGCCCGGGTGTCCTGAGCCGCTTCGGTCGAGCGTCGACTTCGACAAGAAAGGATGAGCGAGGCGTCGTGGGGAAAAAAGGTAGCTTGACGCGCCGTGCGTCGGAAATGGTATGTAGAAACGAGAGACATCTTGTGTGTCATGAACCCTGTCTTCTCCTAATAAAAAATTAGATTCTCAACCTTGGCACCGGGGATAAGTGTAAAATTTTTAGCACCCGTTGTTCGATTAACTTTTACGTTACCTGATATAAACTCACGAAATTTTATACCGCTCAAAAGGAAAAAAAGCAAAATGAAATTGTCCAATGTCACTTTATTGACGCTTTTTATCCTCTTTTGAAAATTGGAACTAGCTGATATATTTCAGCTAAAAATTACTGGCATTCAACCTAAGCCCTATCATAGAATAGCCATCTAGAAGTTAATCCATCTATACTGATTAACTGTTTTACTGCTGAATGACAGTTTCCAGGGGAGGCAGTATGATGCTACCGTCATCATCTAGAAATCGCGTATTACGGGTGCCCCGTCCCCAGCGCTATGCAGTCATTTCCAACCCGTATCCAAAGGTAAAAACCAATGTTTAAACATCTATTTACATCTGAATCTGTCTCAGAGGGGCATCCTGATAAAATCGCGGACCAGATTTCCGACGCCATACTGGACGCCATTCTGGCGCAGGATCCCAAGGCACGCGTCGCCTGCGAAACCTATGTTAAAACTGGCATGGTCCTGGTGGGCGGCGAGATCACCACTAGCGCCTGGGTGGATATTGAAGAATTAACGCGCAGCACTATCCGCGAGATCGGTTACATTCATTCGGATATGGGGTTTGACGCCAATTCTTGTGCCGTGCTGAGCGCCATTGGTAAGCAGTCCTCGGATATTAATCAGGGTGTAAATCGCACCGATCCGTCGGAACAGGGAGCGGGCGACCAAGGGTTGATGTTTGGTTACGCAACCAATGAAACTGATGTGCTGATGCCGGCGCCGCTCACCTACGCGCACCGTTTGGTGGCGCGACAGTCTCAGGTTCGT
>NZ_LECR01000046.1:19629-19886 GCF_001602625.1 Sodalis-like endosymbiont of Proechinophthirus fluctus | reverse complement strand
GGACGCCAAAAGTCAGGTCACTTTCGCCTACGATAACGGCAAAGTGGTGGGCATCGATGCCGTGGTGCTATCAACGCAGCATGCGGAAGACATCGCCCTGCCGCAGTTGAAAGAAGCAGTGATGGAAGAGATCATTAAGCCGGTTCTACCCGCGGAATGGATTTCCCTCCAGACAAAATATTTTATCAACCCGACCGGCCGTTTCGTTATCGGTGGCCCAATGGGCGACTGTGGCCTGACCGGCCGTAAAATCATCG
>NZ_LECR01000046.1:14691-19577 GCF_001602625.1 Sodalis-like endosymbiont of Proechinophthirus fluctus | reverse complement strand
GGTAAGGATCCGTCAAAGGTTGACCGTTCGGCGGCGTATGCTGCGCGTTACGTGGCAAAAAACATCATTGCCGCTGGTCTAGCCGAGCGCTGCGAAATTCAGGTGTCCTACGCCATCGGCGTGGCGGAGCCGACCTCCATCACAATCGAAACTTTCGGCACCGAAAAGATCCCGTCTGAGAACCTGACGGCGCTGGTGCACGAATTTTTCGACCTGCGTCCTTATAAACTCATTACCATGTTGGATCTGCTGAAGCCAATCTACCGCGAAACTGCCACCTATGGCCATTTCGGACGCGAACATTTCCCGTGGGAAAAAACCGATAAAGCCGAACTACTGCGGGACGCCAGCGGCCTGAAATAACGCACTATGACGCGTGGCGGGCATAAATGCCATGACACAGAAACAGCGATCGTCTCGATCGCTGTTTTTTGTCTACAGGACAAGTTTCCCGTCGATATTCGTTCGCCGATAAAGTCTGTGTTCTACTGACGCACTCCTTTCCCGCTATTGCGGTCTGGTCTGTCTCTACCCCCGAATGCCTATGGCCCGTCATCTCACGCGGGATGATACGGGTTTATTTACTAGACGGACACATACCGGCTAGTGCAATTCTGCCTGCCGTCGCATGCAGGACTACGACGTTTTTCTACGGTGTTCATACTATCTAGTCGCCCCAGTGCAGTGCGATAAAAAATTATTCAGAGAAAAATTTTTTATCTACACTAAGTTAAAACAAATTACAGAAAAATAAATTTTAATATATAATTAATACGATATCAGGATTATTCCATATGACAACCGCTCTGAATACCCTAATATTAGCATGGCAATGCTTTTTAATACGGATGAATATGCTGACAGACAGGGATAAGCGTATGTAACTGATTACATATTTTTATATGTACATCATACTTTTTAAAAATACATTTATATAAAAATATAAATTAGTTTTTATTAAAACTGACACATATAAATCCGGCAGATCCCATACTTGTTTTACTTTTTTCGTTTTTTTATAGCAGCATTGACCGGCCGGCCTACTATTTCGACTGGATGCTGGCATAATCGCCGGCGCGCCGCTTTTCCTGTCTACGGACTTGCACATTGATAACTGTAACAGGAATGGATCGTTAGCTCCATGATGTTTGGCGCTGCGGTGGGCACACTCGCTTCCGGCTGGAGATGTCAGCTAAATTAGGGCGGAAATTCAGCCTACTTGCCGGCGCCATTTTGTTCATCATCAGTTCGCTTTGGTTGGCATTATCGCCCAATGTAGAATTGCTGATTATCGCCCGTATTCTGCTGGAGCTGGCTGTCGGGATTGCCTCTTACTTACCGCCCCGCTTTACCTGTCGGAAATAGCGCTGGAAAAGATCTGCAGTTCGATGATTTCCATATATCAGTTGATGATTACCATCGGGGATCCTAGCGTCCTATCTCTCTAATGCCACTTTCGGCTATAGCGACTCCTGGCCTTGGATTCTAGGTATTATTACCATTCCCGTGGCGTTTCTTTTTATCGGAATGCAGCTTCTGTCGAGCCAGTCCACTCTGACTGGCGGCGACCCGGAGGCGTTATCATGAAGCACAAAAAGTACTCGATATGCTTTGCAGTTTTAGCGAAGCAGGTACGCAAAGAATTAGAAGAAATCCGCGAAAGTTTGAAAATCAAACAAAGCGGATGGGTACTATTCAAAGATAATAGTAATTTCCGCCATGCGGTCTTTCTAGGCGTCCTGTGCAGGTGATGCAGCAATTCACCAGTATGAACACTATCATGTATAATACGCCGAAAAAATTTTTCGAGATTACTGGTTTTACCAGCACTGCCAACCAGATATGCGGAACGGTGATTGTCGGATCGGTCGCGGATCACTGAGGCCGTAAACCGACCTTGAAACTGGGCTTCCTGATTATGGGGTTGGTATAGGTGTGCTGGATTACGCCTGCTGCATCTAGGGATCGACACTGAATTCCAAAAATACTTTATCATCGTCATGCTGATGCTGTTTATCGTCGGCTTCGCGATGAGCGCCGTCCCGCTGATTTGGATACTGTGTTCTGAAATTCAGCCGCTGAGAAAGGATGCGACTTCAGTATCACTGTGTCCACTGCCACCAACTGGATCGCCAAAATGATCGTCGGCGCGACCTTCCTGACTATGCTGGATACGTTGGGCAACGCCAACACCTTCTGGGTGTACGGAGCGCTGAACGTCGTCTTTATCGTATTGGCCATTATGCTAATTCCGGGAACCAAAAACGTTTCCTTGAGCATATAGAATATAATCTAATGACTGGCAAGCCGCTGCGCGAAATTGGCGCGTGGGAAAATTAACAGCTATCCCTTTGCGTAGACCCTACGCCGCCGTCCCGCTGGGAGGCAGCATTTTTATGCTCCCGAGGCGGCGGGATACATAGATCCGTCTTCATAGCCTGCTTGATGACCTGGGCGTTGGCAGCGTTTTGTTTCCGTGCTCATCATGGTGCCGAGCACGGAGGTCTGCCTATGTCCCCCTGTCCCCTTTGCGACAATGACATCCCTAGTGCAGATATCACGCGCCGGCAAGATCGGATTGCAATGCTCATATTGCGGCAACGAAATGTTGTCCTGTGCACATCTCTGGACGGCGCCGCACGCCATTCTCACGCTGTTGCATTCTGTTACACCGGCGGTTATGCTAATGAATATGAAACCGTCACGTATCCCAATAGCCCTGCAGCAGAGCGTCCATCCGACGCGACGCCCATTAAATTTACCTGTCGCTGCGCAACTAGGTTGCCTGCGCATTTCTAAATTGAACACGTTAATAACGCTGCATAAAACTTCGAGCCTGCTGGCCTTTGCCCTATTATTCATTTCTTTTTCCACAGCGGCCAAGGTACAGAAGATTACTAATTTCAACCAGGCGAAAGCGGCAGCAGTTGGAATCAATCGCGATGCGCCCGGCACCTTTTATTGTGGTTGTCCCATCCGCTGGCAGGACAAAAGGGGTATCCCGGATCTGGGGTCATGCGGCTATCAGGTGCGTAAAAGCAAGCTGCGCGCCAACCGCATCGAATGGGAACATGTGGTACCAGCTTGGGAGTTCGGCCACCGGCTCCAATGCTGGCAAAAAGGTGGTCGTAAAAACTGTGCCAAAGATCCAGTTTATCGGAAAATAGAAGCCGATCTGCATAACCTACAGCCAGCGATCGGCGAGATCAATGGCGATCGCGGCAACTATCAGTACAGTCAATGGCGCGGCGACGAAGGCCAGTACAGCCGCTGTGGGAAGGTGGATTTCAAAAACAAGCAGGCGGAGCCGCCTGCCCGCGCGCGCGGTGCCATCGCACGCACTTACTTCTATATGCGCGATCATTATCGTCTTCGTCTTTCCCGGGCGCAAACGAAGTTATTTGAGGTATGGGACCGTACCTATCCGGTGACTGAGTGGGAATGCAAACGCAATCGGCGTATTGCCGCAGTACAGGGTAATCTCAATCCTTATATCATGCGGGGTTGCAGCCAATAAGAGCGCCGCTCCACACTAGAGTGGCCCCGCCGTTGCGCTAGTAGGGTTAAATCCTCTAGCAGCCAGATAATCTGGACTTGTAACCACGCCTTATGCGAAACCTCGAATATATCGTCTGGTACCGATAACCGTCGGTGCCGGACGTGAAGTTAGAGAAAACGCGGTGTATCTTACATTATAAGCCAGGTGTTGCGCATGAACACTGACACGCTGCATGAGCTGTTTGACGACAGTAATCAGGTTCTTAACTCCCGGTTGACCCGAATGAAAAAAGCTGTCGAGACCACGGTGCTAGCTAGCTGCACGTACGGAAGATCGCGAATCGCTGATGTATTTGCACCTGGGACAGGCGATGTTTCGCGGGGAAAAGATGGAATTCGTTATCCAAAATCTATTAAATTGGGCGTAAATGTTATCGCGCTATTTTTTTCGGTACGCTGTGACCTAAAAGCTGAAGGGCAAACGGCTGGAGAAAAAGCTGCTGCAGTGGCGCAAAATCGCTATCCGCGCATAACAATGCGGCCGCAACCGTATGGCGGAGAGATCCCCCGCGATGACACTTGAGGCCTACAGTACGCAGGGCTAAACTTAATTAACGTCTCCAAACTGAACAGCGCATTAATACGCTGCCGCTGTGCTGGCGGAGAATGTTCGTCTGCTGATCGGGCCAGAAGGCAGCCATGTCGGCGGAGGAAGTTTCATTGACCACTAACTATAGATTTACCGATGTTATACTGGGGCCACGCGTGTGTCACGCACTGAGACTACTGCCATCATCCGCCCTACGAGTGCGTTTCGGCGATTTAGGGTAAAAGACAATGATTAAGCTTGGCATCGTGATGGATCCGATTTCCTCCATCAATATCAAAAAAGATAGCAGTTTCGCCATGCTGCTGGAAGCGCAGCGCCGATGCTATGAAATTCACTATATGGAAATGAGTTCCCTGTATTTGCGCGGAGGCGAAGCGCTTTCCTCCACCCGTCTGCTGACGGTAAAACAAGATTATGACGCGTGGTACAGCTTTAACGGCGAACACGATATCAACCTGGGCGAACTAGATGTTATCCTAATACGCAAGGATCCGCCCTTTGATACCGAATTTATATATGCTACCTACATTCTGGAACGTGCGGAAGATGAAGGGGCGCTTATCGTCAACAAACCGCAGAGCCTGAGGGACTGTAACGAGAAGCTGTTTATTGCCTGGTTCGCGCGCTATACGCCTGACACGCTGGTAAGCCGCCGGGACGACCACATCCGTTCTTTCTGGCAGAAGCACGGCGACATCATCCTGAAACCGCTGGACGGCATGGGCGGTACGTCGGTTTTTCGTGTCAAGCAAGACGATCCCAACCTGACAGTCATTGT
>NZ_LECR01000046.1:10608-14653 GCF_001602625.1 Sodalis-like endosymbiont of Proechinophthirus fluctus | reverse complement strand
ATCTGCCAGCCATCAAAGACGGCGATAAACGGGTGCTGGTGGTGGACGGCGAGCCTGTTCCCTATTGCCTGGCGCGTATTCCCAAAAGCGGCGAAGCCCGCGGCAATCTGGCTGCTGGCGGCCATGGCGAGGCCCGCCCACTCAGCGACAGCGACTGGAAAATCGCCCGCGATGTGGCGCCGGTGCTGAAAAAAAAAGGACTGATTTTCGTTGGTCTGGATATCATTGGTGACCGCCTGACGGAGATTAATGTTACTAGTCCCACATGCATACGGGAAATAGAAGCGGCTTTCCCTATTTCCATCACCAGTATGTTGATGGACGCAATTGAAAAACGCTTGGCGGGGGGGCGCAACAAAGCTGATGTATGTGATGTGGCCGTAATCTGATTTCGCTTGCGGCCAGTGACTTATCACCATTTTGCCCAGCATGCTAGACGCCGTATATTTTTTAAACTTACTGATGTTTTTCTTATTTAAAGAATGAACTTACAGCACCATTTTCTTATCGCCATGCTCTCACTACTTGATCTGCTGTTCAAGCATTCGGTGGTGTACATCTGCGAGCATAACAGTGATAGCGCCATGGGTATCGTCATCAACAAGCCCATCGGGCGGTTCATCATTGAAAACGCGCCGCATAAGCTTAAAATCATGCCAGCCGACCACGATCCGGCTATTCGTCTGGACAAATCGGTGTTTGCAGGCGGCCTGCTGGCGGACGACCACGGCTTTATCCTACATACACCGTGCGAAGGTTTTTCCAGCATCGAAACGATGATAACCACCTCCAAGGATGCGCTGGAGATGCTCAGCACCGCCGATCAGCCTGATGATGCGCTGGTCGAGCTCGGCTACTACGACTGGAAGCGGGGCTAAATGGAGCACGAGCTGCTGGAAAACGCCTGGCTTACCACCCCTACCGACAGCGAAATTCTGTTCCATACCCCCTTCGCCGCCCGCTGGCGCGAAGCAGCCAAACCCCTGGTCATCGATATCGCTAACCAGGCGAGTTGTGATACCTGATGGCTGCCTCCGGCAGCATCATAGCGTTCGATTTTGGTACGCGGAGCATCGGCGTGGCCATTGGTCAGCAGGTAACCTGTACCGCTCGACCGCTGACGGCGTTCAAGGCCCGCGACGGCGTGCCTGACTGGCAGCAGATCGAAAAATCGCTCAACGAGTGGCGGCCAGACACGGTGGTGGTGGGGTTACCGCTAGATATAGACGGCAGCGAACAGCCCCTGACGACCCGGGCGCGCAAGTTCGCCAATCGGCTGCACGGCCGCTTTGGCGTTCAGATAGTGCTGCACGATGAATGCCTTAGCACTGTCGAAGCCCGCGCGGATCTGTTTGAGCGTGGTGGCTATCGCGCGCTGGAGAAAGGCAACGTGGACGCTTGGTCAGCGGTTATCATTTTAGAAAGTTGGCTCGAACAATTCTCCGAGTAATCTATCGTAGTTCCACCTTTAGCGTCATGGCCGGCAGAGGAGACACGCATGCCGCACGGCTGAACTGCCAGAGCTCGCAGAAAGCTGTCCTTGTCCGGCAGCAGTGGTGGTATCATAACTAGTGGCAACAGCGCGTCTCTTTTGCTTACAGTTGCCACGTGGCCCGACCTACTCCAGATAATACACCAACCGCAAGGTTACGCTTAGTTGGCTGTTATTAGCGTTGGCTAGCATGACGTCAGTTATATAGCTAGCACCACCAGAGCTGGCACACTTCCGTCTTCGCCACCGCATTACAATGCACTCCGGATTCCATCTCCATCCATATAGGTGAACAGCAGATGGCGCTGTTCATCAAGAAAGATACTGTAGTGATAGATGCCGTGCTGCTTAAGCGTCTGTGCTAGCTCAGGCTAGATCGGATTGTGCCTGCTTTCATACTCTTGATGCACCTCAAGATTAACCTACATAACAGACGCTTTTCTTATCATCACATTTCCCCGTTCAACGCGACTCAACGTACAGCACCACTGCCATCGGCGTCACGCCGAAACTCTCGCCGAGCACGACGAGTTCATCATGATTGATGGTCTGCATTCTGCCCTCATCGAGCAGACTTTCCACTATCACCTCGACGGATTTTTCACGGTATCGAACGGTATCGATCAGGTCAAAAGCGTCATCCAGCGATGAGACCGCTGTCGAAAATACCGTGAAAAGGTCAGATCACCAGCGAATGTGCGTTTATTTTTCTGAGATAACGGCGGCTCTAAATACTGTCTTACTGAGGACTATCCAGGGAATGATACCTATCCCGCTGGAGAATACAACCAGATACTCGGTGCTGCCTTCCCGCAGCTCGCGCGTAAAGCGGGCGGTATCCAGCTCCAGCACATAGCTTAAGGCGATGAGATTAGTGGCGTGGCGGTGCATGAAATCCGATGCGATATCACTGCTGCTGAGTGAAACCTTGTCTTTGCAGTTGGCGTTGAGGACCAAGCGTTTCCCGTCACGCCCGAACAACCTATTTATTTCCGACGCCGAACAGTTAGATCTGCTGCTGATAGAGCTGCGCATCAATATAATCGCGCCCTTCTGTCTGCCTGGATGATTTTTTCGGCCAGCACGGCTTTAATGCTCACACATTGCAGGTGATGTTCAAAAACCATACCAGTATGGGGTATTTATCATTACTTGCGTCAGTTACCACCTGTGCAAGGCGATAATCCTACTGTTCCATGGTCAGCAGGCGATAGGCAATATCGCCCGCTGTGCAGCTTCGACGACAGCAACTACTTTTCAATAGTGTTCAACCAGGCTTACGGGCTTACTTACGGGCTTACGGCTTATAACCGCGCCAATACCGCCAGTGCTTTCAGAAGGTCCTCAGCCCTAGCTGAAGGTTGACCACACCAAAAAGCCACGTATATTGCGAGCTCACACAGGTCGGTCCACGATAACGTCAGGCGACCGCCGTTTACCACATGAAACTCAGGAGACTATACCTAAACCTACGATATTAGCGGCCAAGATAATCACCAGCATGATACATAACCAGCTTACGGGGTGGTTTTTTCAATGCCAAGCCTCTCTTTCAGCACTAGCCCCTGACGATGCTGCCACACATTACATAGTTACTCATTGCAGCATCCAGCTAACGAACACGTACTGGGAAGGAATATTGGCATAGCCACAGGCGTAGAAAAAGAATTTCAGATACCATCTGACGCCGGCGAGAATAGAAAATAGCATATTGGCTATCAGTAGCAATTTCTCGACTGAGAGATCAGTCTTCAGGGATATCCTCCGGGCGCGTAGCGAGCCGGATAAAGCAGTAGCCCAGAGAAAATAGCGCCGCTGCCGATAATTATCATATAGCTAGGCAGCGTAACGTAAAGACGGCCTTATTCCGGTATTTTTTGCCGCTTCATACATCAGTACCGCCGTACCTATAGCAAATGACATACCCGCAAGGGCGAAAGAACAAAGACTCATCCGCCCGCGGGATTTCTGACCGATGATTGCTGCAGCCATCATCCCAGTAGGCTGCCCGGCGAGCAGAGCAGCGCGCGTGGAAATTTTGTTGCGCGGCGAGAAGGCATCTACCAGACTATCGACCACCTGGCTGGCGCTACGGGTGTGCTGCAGCGCACACAGCAGAAGATGACCAGTTTCCACGGCAGTAAGCGCTAGGGCAAGGGCAAGGGCAAGGGCAAGGGCAAGGGCAAGGGCAATATAGTGGCGCAATCTTGCAACTCGTCGAGCAGGATCTCGCCTCAGTGGTACCTTATTTCCCGCTGGTCAAGATAATACCTTGAAGCATGCAGATGTTCAATAGGATCCTCGAGGGTAAGATGTGCAGCGCCCGGCTGTAGTTAAGCTAATTGACCATCGTCACGAGCGAATTCGATTTCCCTCTGGCCGCCAGATCGGTCACCAGCACCAGCCCCACGACTGCGCCAGCAGCCCCAGCTCCGCCATGCGCAGCGGGCGGGCAAATAATAAGCAGGATTACAAGCCAGCCATACTGCAAAAAGAAGTGGGCACGCACCCGCTGGCCGCCGGTTATCGTCAGGGTCGTGTCACCCTGACCGC
>NZ_LECR01000046.1:3851-10473 GCF_001602625.1 Sodalis-like endosymbiont of Proechinophthirus fluctus | reverse complement strand
GCTTTACACTGTGGTCCACCAGTTTATCCAATTCCATATGGCCTCCTGAAACTTATGATCACTATCGAGCAGAATCTACAGCGCGTTCATCAGAAAATCCGTGCGTCTGTGCAGGATTTCGGCCGCAATCCTCAGCAGATTACCTTGCTCGCCGTCAGTAAAACTAAACCTGTGACGACGATCGAAGCCAACATCGCAGCTGGTCGCGGGCCTTCGGAGAAAGTTATGTGCAAAAGGGTGTGGAAAAAATAGGCTGGTTCCGCGAGCAGCCTAAGGCCTCGGGGCTTATTTGGCACTTTATCGGTTCGTTACAGGCCAATATAAAAGCCGTCTGGTAGCGGAGAATTTTGATTGGTACCATACCTTAGATCGCCCGCAGCTGGCCCATCGGCTGAACGATCAGAGGCCCGCGCAACGCGCGCCTCTCAATGTGCTAATTCAAATTAATATCAGTGGCAAATCAACATCAGTGGCAAAGCCACCAAGGACGGTATCGTGCCCGAGTACGTGTTGTCCCTTGCGGTGCTCATCGCGGATTGTCCGCGCCTGTGGTTGCGCGGTTTGATAGCTATCCCAGTGCCAGAGAGCGATTTCCATCGACAATTGGCAGTGTTTAAGAGCATGTAAGACTTGTATAAAACCTTACAACGCGCCTACCTCAACGTCGATACGCTGTCGCTGGGTATGATGGACGATATGCCTGCGGCTATCGCTGCCGGTAGTACGATGGTGCATATATCAGCCCCGTGATTTTCGGCGACAGACGCCAGAGAGTAGGGGTTACCCACCCCTGAACAGCTTAACGAGGAATTACATGCAACATTGTAATATCACTTTTATCGGTGCCGGTAATATGGTGCAGGCTATCATCGCCGGCCTGGTGAATAACGGCTATCCCGCGCACTTGATCACGGTTTGCGCTCCCTCCGCCACGCACCGCGGCGCGCTGGCCGAGCGTTACGGCGTGCAAAGCAGCGGCGATAATCTGCGCGGTGCCCGCAATGCAGATGTAGTAGTACTAGCGGTGAAGCCGCAGCTTATCGCCCAGGTCTGCGAATCGCTGCGCGTAGAGGTAGATTTTTCCGGCAAACTGGTGCTTTCCATTGCTGCAGGTGTTACCTTGAGCCGGTTTTATGAGCTGTTGGGCGAAAATATCGCCATTGTGCGGATGATGCCCAATACGCCCTGTCTGGTGGGCAAAGGGATGTGCGGCCTGTACGCGCCCCCGCAGACTAGCGAGGAGGACAGGGCATTCAGCGCCCAGTTAATGGGCACGGTGGGAAAATTGTGCTGGCTGAAACAGGAAAGCGATATTAATGGCATTATCGCCACCGCTAGCAGCGCGCCAGCCTATTTTTTCCTGTTTATGGAAGCTATGCAGCAGCAGGCGTTAACGCTGGGCTTCGATGAAACCACCGCTCGTACTCTGGTTCTGCAGGCCGCCGCCGGCGCCGCGGCACTTGCCGCGGACGCGGGCGATACCTCTTTTGCCATCCTGCGGCAGAACGTGACCTCTAAAGGGGGCACCACTGCTGCGGCGCTTCAGGTCTTTGAACAGCAGGAGCTGTCCCGCACCGTTGCCAGCGCAATGCAGGCGGCGGTAGCGCGCGCCGAAGAGATGGAAAAATTATTTTGATGATTGTCGCCGACGCGGCGCTTGTTAACCTGATTAAGGACATTTGCTATTATGCTGACGCTGACGTTTTTGGTCAAAACGCTAATCGATCTTTATATTATGGTGTTGCTGCTGCGCATTTGGATGCAGTGGACGCGCTGTGATTTTTATAATCCGTTTTCGCAAGTTATCATCAAAATCACCCAGCTGGTGATCGGGCCGCTGCGCCGGGTTGTTCCCACACTCGGGCCGCTGGACAGCAGCTCATTGCTGCTGGCGTTTATTTTGGCAATGATAAAATTCCTGCTGCTGATGCTCATCGAGATGCACGTCCTGATCCTAGATCCTATTTATTTGCTGGTCGGCTTGCTGGCGGTGCTAAAAGCGGCCGGTGAGCTGGTATTCTGGGTGGTAATTATTCGGTCTTTGCTCAGTTGGGTCAGCCAAGGTCGCAACCCAATGGATGTGGTGCTTTATCAATTGAGTGAACCGCTGATGTATCCGATTCGCCGCATTCTGCCAGCCATGGGCGGCATCGATTTTTCGGCGATGGTCGTGATCCTTATCCTTTATGTCCTGAATTATCTTGGTATGGATCTGTTCCCGGGAATTTGGTACCGCCTGTGATCGGTATTTAGTGCGAGGGCAATGCACTGGCACTGCGGCTCTATATCATCCAGCCCAAGGGTCAGCCGCGACCATATCGTCGGTGCCTACGGCGATGAAATCAAGGTCGTTATCACGTCGCCGCCAGTAGACAGCCAGGCGAATAACCTTTCGATTCATTTTCTGACGAAAGGATTTCGCGTGGCAGAAAGCCGCGTCATTATGGAAAAAAGGGAACTGGGGTGTCATAAACAACTCAAGATCGACCAGCCCCGGCAGATTCCCGAGTTCATTGTACGTCTGCTTGGTGCTGCCTGAACCCCTTAATCACTGCCCTCAGCACGCTGCAAGGCGCACTATATTGCGGATAAATCTATGCAAAAAGTGGTATTGGCCACCGGCGACGGCGGTAAAGCGCCTGAGTTTGCCGACTCGCTGGCGGATTTTTTAACTATGGAGAACTATGGAGATAGTGGGGTGCAGAGCACGCTGGGCGTGTCCTCGATGGAGGAAACCGGCTTGACGTTTGTTGAAAATGCACTGATCAAGGCCCTGCCCGCGATCCTGGTCACCGGTCTGCCGGCCATCGTCGAGATTCAGGCTTAGCAGTGGATGCGCTCGCCGGCGCGCCGGGCATCTATTCGGCCCATTATGAGGGCAAGGACGCCACGTCAGCGACCGGCAAAATCTGGACAAGTTGCTAGCGGCAATGGGCCTCCTCGGTGCTAGATAGCCAGCGTGGCACACAATTTCACTGCGTACTGGTTTATCTTCGCCATGCCAACGATCCGATACCGCTGGTGTGTCACAGCAGTTGGTCCGGTGAGATTGCGTGCCAGCCGTCCGACGCCAGCAGTTTTGGCTAAGATCCCGTTTTCCTGCCAGCTGAGCAAGGACGAACCTCCGCCGACCTTAGCGTAAAAGAAAAGCAGGTGCTCTCCCACTGCGGTCAGGCGCTGACCCGCCTACTGGGCGCGCTGCGCCATGCCTATTTACCGCTGCTCAGCCTATCTGCATATTCCCTGGTGCGTGCAAAAATGCCCTTATTGCGATTTCAATTCCCACGCGCTGAAGGGTAAAATACCGCATCAAGACTATGTCGATCACCTGCTGGAGGATTTGAATCATAACTTACCGCTGACATCCGGGTCGCACCGTCAATACCCTGTTCATCGGCGGCAGCACAGCCTGATTTTGTCCAGCACCATGCCGTCGTTGGTCGATGGCGTGCGCCAGAGGCTGCTGCTGGCCCAGGACGTCGAAATTACCATGGAAGCTAATCCAAGTACCGTCGAGGCGGATCGTTTCATGGCTTATCAGCAAGCGGGCATCAATCGCATGTCCATTAGTGTACAGAGCTTCGAGCCGGAGAAGCTCGCCCATCTCGGTCATATACATGGTGCGGAAGAGGCCCGACGTGCGGCGAATTTGGCAGCCTCTCGCTCGGCCTGTGCAGCTTTAATCTTGATTTAATGAACGGCCTGCCAGACTAGTCCGTTGCGGGCGTGCTTGATGATTTTGCCCAGGCTATCGCCCTGGCGACGCCACATTTTTCCTGGTATCAATTGACCATCGAGCCAAATACATTATTTGGCTCGCAGCCGCCGGCTCTGCCGGATGATGATGTGCTTTGGGACATCTACCAGAACGACGACATGCTACTCACCATGGCGGGTTACTGACAGTATGGAATGTCCGCCTACGCCAAGCCCGACTTCCAGTGCCGTCACAATCTCAATTATTGGCGTTTCGGCGATTATATTGGCATTGGTTGCGGGGCCCCCGGCCCACGGGAAACTGAACCAGCCGGAAGATACAGTGGTGCGCACGGCGAAAACCTGCCATCCACGCGGTTATATGTAGGGTAATTATCTAGCTAAACGCTATCCGGTCGCGCCGACTGAATTGCCGTTTTAATATTTCATTAACCGCTTCCGGCTGTTGAAAGTAGCGGCGTTAGTGGAATTCACTGCCTTTACCGTGCTGCTTAGAAACCGCGGTGCGCCCCGCACTGGAATCAAGCGCTGGCCGGCGGGTATATCAGCGAAAACGACAGCCAGTGGCAGGGTACCCGACAAAAGCAAGCTGTTTCTTAACTCTATGCTAGGGCTTTACGTAAGGCCACGCGCAGCAGCGCCTCAGGGTGTTATAGCCGCGCTGAGAAAACATTCATCTTTACCGCTACACCAGAAAAGATCAGGGCGGTGCCCTCACTAGCGTCTAGTGCTGCTGCTCAAGGTCGGTTACCTGCTGGCACANNACTGTTGGAAATCCTGCTCTTGATTATTCTATTCGGTCTGTAGCACCTGTTGCAGGTTGCCCATCACCGACTGCAGTGAATTACTGCCGTTGACTGCCTAGCGTGCGCCCGGCTCATTAAGGCTTGCACTATGCCACTCATGCTCTGTTCCACGATTTGCCGGCTATCCTGCTCGACCTGATTAATGACTTGATGATGGAAAGTGAAGCCGTCGCTGCGGTGTTCGATAATGTGGCCATCTGCTGTTTCATTAGATGGCTATCCAACGTGGTTAGCCGATTGCGCACGTTACTGTCGCGGCTGAGCCGCTGCACGATAATCTTATCCAGCGCCTGGCGGACATTGTCAATCCAGGGTAAATCCCGTCGTAGGGCGCTCTTATAAACCTGAGCCTGGCAGGCCGGTCTTAGCAACAATACGAGCACTACTTTGCACAAAATACTTTCTCCTGATAATGACCTGAGTGAAGAAAACTAGAATCGCTCCTGCCTGTTGCTCAGGTCTCTTTTTCAAACATTAAATCCCAAATTCTATGACCCAACTTTTGACCGCGCTGTTCAAACTTGGTTAACGGTCGACTCGCCGGCCGTGGCACACAATCCCCGGTGAAGGAAAGGTTATGGAAAGAGTTGGCAGCTGACATGACTGCCAGCATATGTTCGGCATAAGGTTGCCAGTCTGTCGCCATATGGAATACCCCGCCGGCGGCAAGTTTGCGGCTGACTAGTTCGACAAACGACGCCTGTATAATACGGCGTTTATTGTGCCTCTCCTTATGCCAGGGATCAGGGAAAAACAGTTGCACCAGCGCCAAAGACGCATCCTGGATCATCTTCTCCAACACTTCCACTGCATTATGACATATCACTCGTAAATTACTGACGCCGGCTTCCTGTGCGCTGGCAAGGCAGGCGCCGACGCCAGGCAAGTAGACCTCAATACCGATGAAATTTTGCTCGGGATGCGCCGATGCCATAGTAACCAAAGACACCCCCATGCCAAAACCAATCTCCAGTGTCACCGGCGCTGCGCGGCTGAACAGCGCATCAAGATCGAGCGGATGCGCCTGATAGTCGGTTCCCATCGCCGGCCATAGTGTATCCAGCGCATGTTGCTGCCCTTTGGTCAGCCGGCGCTGGCGCCGGACGAAACTGCGTATCCGGCGTAGCGGGCGTCCTTGGTCGTCTAATTCGAGGGAGATGACATTGTTTCTCATAAAATTCCGCAATGTGTAAATGGTTGGCAAACGCACATTATGCAAAGATAGTGCTATTTAGCAAGTGCGCAACAGAGTAAGGTTCCTGTTTACAGCCTGTGTGCACTATGCTGCAATCGCGCACTAGAATAACGACGTGGATCTTCGCAGACAGGTAATGGTTTCCCAATGACGCAAGCGCCGCTGTTCGCACAACTCGTTCTAGACTGGTACCAACGGTTCGGCCGCAAAACGCTGCCCTGGCAGTTGGAAAAAACACCGTACAAAGTCTGGTTATCGGAGGTTATGCTACAACAAACGCAGGTGATGACCGTCATCCCATATTTTCAACGCTTCATGGCCAAATTCCCTACCGTCGGCCAACTCGCGGCGGCGCCGCTAGATGAGGTATTGCATTTGTGGACCGGCCTAGGATATTACGCCCGCGCGCGCAATCTGCATAAAGCGGCCCAGCTCATTAGCGAGCGGCACCATGGCGAATTTCCTGAAGACTTTGATGATATCTGCGTCCTGCCCGGCATTGGCCGCTCCACCGCGGGCGCCATATTATCGCTGGCGCTGGACAGGCACTATCCTATTCTTGACGGCAACGTGAACCGGGTTCTCGCCCGCTACTACGCCATTACCGGCTGGCTAGGGAAAAAAGAGGTGGAGCAGCGGCTGTGGCGACACAGTGAACAGGTCACTCCAGCGCGAGGAGTAGCGCAATTCAACCAGGCCATGATGGATTTGGGTGCGATGGTGTGCACCCGATCGCGGCCGAAATGCGAGCTATGCCCTCTGCACCAGGGTTGCCAGGCCTACGCGTCCCATAGCTGGACCAGCTATCCTGGTAAAAAACCGAATAAGATTCTGCCGGAAAAAACCGCCTGGTTTTTGCTGCTGCAGGATGGCAATTGCGTATGGCTTGAGCAGCGCCCGGTGG
>NZ_LECR01000046.1:847-3844 GCF_001602625.1 Sodalis-like endosymbiont of Proechinophthirus fluctus | reverse complement strand
GGGCTATTTTGTTTTCCGCAGTTTGCCGACCCGCAGGCATTACCGCTGTGGCTGACTAGGCACGGTTTGCCGAACGACCAATTCGAACAACTGACGGCGTTCCGTCATACCTTCAGCCATTTCCATTTGGATATCGTACCGATATGGAAAAAGGTTGGCACAATTCAACGCTGCATGTGCATGGATGCAGGCAGTGGACTCTGGTATAACTTAGCCCATCCGCCGGTGGTCGGACTGGCCGCACCGGTCGAACGATTGCTATTGCAATTAAGCCAGTCTCGATAGACTGCTTTATTTCCCGCGGCTTTCAATATATTTCCCGCGGCTTTCAATAAAAGAGGAACAATGATGAGCAGAACGATTTATTGCACTTTTCTCAATCGTGAAGCCGAAGGGCAGGATTATCAAATTTATCCGGGTGAACTGGGTAAGCGTATTTATGACACTATTTCTAAAGAAGCTTGGTCACAGTGGCAGACCAAGCAAACGATGCTGATCAACGAAAAGAAACTCAGTATGATGAACGTCGCCGATCGTAAAGTATTGGAGAAGGAGATGATCAATTTCCTGTTTGAAGGTCAGGATGTACATATCCAGGGGTATACCCCGCCGAGCGAATAACACCTTTTTGTTGCGTTTTGATCCCCGGAAATTTCCAGTCTTGACACGGCTAGTAACATGAAAAAAATATTACCTTTAGTGATCATTACCCCGCTACTGATCTCCTGTTCCAGAAGTAAAATCGGTGGCGAAAATGAAGCCTATATAAAAGACACCAATGGTTTCGATATTTTAATGGGCCAGTTTTCCCATAATATTGAAAATCTCTGGGGGCTAAATGAAGTTCTGATTGCCGGGCCGAAAGACTATGTCAAATACACCGATCAGTACGAAACCCGCAGCCACATTAACTTTGATGCCGGTACCATTGCCGTCGAAACCATCACAGGAGATAATCCGAGAGCGCATCTGCGCCAGGCGATTATCAACACCCTATTAATGGGTAACGATCCCGGCAATATCGATCTTTACTCGGATGCGGACGATATTCCCATCAGTAAAGAGCCTTTCCTTTATGGGCAGGTGCTGGATAATAACGGCGAGCCGATTAGCTGGGAGTGGCGCGCTGCTCATTTCGCCGATTATCTGCTGCAAACCCGTTTGCAAACCTGCACTACCGGCCTGCGAAAAATATGGTCCATCACTATCCAACTGGTGCCGAACCATGTGGACAAACGCGCCCATAAATACCTGAGTATGGTGCGCAAAGCCTCGCAGAAATATGGCGTCGATCAGTCTCTAATTCTGGCGATTATGCAGACGGAATCAAGCTTCAATCCCTATGCGGCGAGCCATGCCGATGCCTTGGGCCTCATGCAGGTGGTACAACACAGTGCGGGACGCGACGTGTTCAAAATGAAGGGCAAATGGGGACAGCCGAGCCGTAGTTATCTGTTCGATCCGGAAAACAATATCGATACCGGCACCGCCTATCTGGCGATGCTGCAAAACAGCTATTTGAGCGGTATTGTCAATCCAACGTCGCGGCGCTATGCGGTGATCACCGCCTATAACGGCGGCGCCGGCAGCGTGCTGCGAATCTTCTCACGCGACCAGAATCGGGCGTTCCAAATAATAAACGACATGCAGCCTGACGAGGTTTATCAAACGCTGTCCACGCAGCATCCGTCGGTAGAATCACGACGCTACCTGTATAAAGTCAATAAGTTACATAAAAACTACCGGCGCTGACGACATCGGTGCTCTTATGTCACCATCTCAACGCCATAAGGGGCAACTCATTAGGAGGGACCGCGGCCAAGGCCAGCACAGATGCCGACTATTGCGCGCACCGTAACGTCAGCCAGTCACGATATGCTAGCCATAGCCGTCAGCGGCAGACTATATGACCATACAGCTGCCGGATGCCACATACGTCTTGCTGGATATAGCCCCTCTGCAACTCCGGCTTGAAATCCCGGCAATTTGGTTCAGGTCATCTCCTTTAGCGTCAAGAAATAACACTATGCCGAACCCGCCTCACACCTCTCCAGACATAGATATTAGCACCCCAGTCTAGTAGCACCCCAGTCAGATAACAGATAAAGCAACGCACCTTCAGCGGCAATACGTCCGTCTTCCTTGGACACGGGAAGCAGTTCTATCTCACCGCGTACAAAGACCATATTAGCCTCCTACGAATTTATCGCCATACGCGGCAGATAAGACTGGCCTAACATCTCACGCTGCAATTGCTTGGTGTCAAAACTGACATACAAGCCATGCATTTCTTGACAAAACCGGCGCAGGCTGTATTTTTAACATGGCCTGGATATTTCTCGCAAATGCTGAACAAGACCTTCTCCAGCAGTGTGTCTTCCTCGATATAGCGCTCAAACTACGTCAGCGCGTTCCACCAGCCGGTGCATCTTCAGCTACATCCTCGGCGAGAGGGTGAGTAGGAACATGGTGGAATTGAGATCGCGTTTTTCTGGAACAATGCCGTTCTAACGCAAAAGAGTTAGACACAGGCCACTTGCGCCACTCTCTGGGCTTTACTGCCTCCATGGCCTCGCAGGTATGACTTCAACGCCGGGCAGCCTGTTTAGTTCGGCGGGGATGGTCTCTGTCCGCCAACGTACCGGTTTCAGTATAGGACTGTGCTGCGTAACAAGGTACGATCGTTCGCACAAAAGTGATCACTTTGCGCGACGACACACTACCGAAAGGCGCCAGCAGTGTCGCGCTGGGTTTCTATCTGCGGCTGACGGTGGGAAGAAACACTTTTTCTGTTCGACAGATGTCAAACTGGGCGGCAAAGCGTGGCGTTTATCAGTAGCTAGCAAACAAGCTTGTGCGCTGTGCCATCGGTAGCCTACCCTTGCTTGGTGCAGGCCTTTAGCATGTTTGCCGCCGCGCTCGACATGGTGGTGCTGCCGACCCTACGTTCGTTATTGCCTGATTATTTCCAGATACCAGGAAATAAGCGAGGGATGA
>NZ_LECR01000046.1:0-796 GCF_001602625.1 Sodalis-like endosymbiont of Proechinophthirus fluctus | reverse complement strand
CCGTACAGAGCAGCTTGATCTGCGGGTCAGTGCAGAAGCCGGACTGCGCCTGCAATGGGAGGATATACCCAAAGAGCCGATTCCCATACCCCTTTATTACCGCGTGTTACAGCTCGCAGCGGACGAAACCGGCAATGCCTATTTAGCTTAGCTTTCTGGCGCCAGTTTCCCCTTGGAGGCGATGGGGCTTCCAGGTTGCCTTTTGCTCTCTGGGTTACCTTTTTCTCAGTTACCTACACTTGGCGCAGCTCGTCGATTGCTTCCTATTGCATCAGCAACGGGCACGTATCCAATTACGGCAAAGCCGGGGCCTATGTTACCTAATCTACACTCCTATAGCATCCCTCAACCACCAACGCCGTCTCAGTGAACTCCTGCTGGCCATTTGGCAGGATCTGCTGGCCTACCCTAGGTGGAGAATGGATACCCCAAGGGGCGAACTTCGCCCAATCGCCCGCCGGCAAGCGATGGCGCGCGCACCACCAGTTATTCGGCCCAGGTGTGCGCGCTTCAATCAATCACAGCATGCGCTCATTTTTCTGTCGTGGCACTGATAGGCCCATACCGGGCTACGATCACCGCCTTTTGACGCTCGCGAAACAAAAGTCTACAACTGTTCTGACAGCGCAATCAGATCGGTCAAAATGTGGTCGAAAAAGTGAAACACGCCTTGATGACGTTGCTCGAGCGGGGAACCGGTTTCGCCGAAATGGAAGTCACACTCAGTAGAACACTGACGACTACGCGCCACCGCGACGACAACCGTCATGAACGGGAAATGGAGGGCTGAACCGCC
>NZ_LECR01000042.1:29530-29706 GCF_001602625.1 Sodalis-like endosymbiont of Proechinophthirus fluctus | reverse complement strand
GAAGCGATGCGCCTTACGGGTGCGTCCCTGGCGTAATTCGATCGCCTGAGTGTGATTCAGCAGCATTTCCGGCGCGAGGGCGGTATCCAACGCCACCACGGCGTTCAGAAAATCGGGCTGATCCTGCGGGCCGAGCGGGCAGCTACGGTAGTAGGAAGAACAGGCGACTAGGCGGG
>NZ_LECR01000042.1:27833-29475 GCF_001602625.1 Sodalis-like endosymbiont of Proechinophthirus fluctus | reverse complement strand
TTGCTGCCCAGAGCTAGCCAGACACGATCCATCAGGTGCCATCGCGGGGCGCCAGAAGGCGCGGGCAGGCGCGGGCAGGCGCGTCATCGCCAAGCGTGGTCAGCATATTATTTTGCCCCGCCGCCGCGGCCACTTGGAACTCCTCCCACCAGCGGCTGAGCTGCTGCAGCTCGGCGTTGTTTTCCACTTCAGCTCGCAGCGTCAGCAAATCATAGGCGGCATGAAATTTAGGATGTTCCATCAGCTTGTGGGCGCGCTTCCCCTGGCGACGTGATAACCGCAGCTGAAGTTGCCACACATCGCGCATTAGGGAGGTTAAGCGTTTGGGTATCGCCAGCGTGCGGCATTGTTCGTCGATAATATCGTTCATCGCTAGTGAGAAAGCGTCAAAATAGGATAGGATGCTTTTCTGGATCAGTTTCTGTGCATGCTCCAACAGCGGATACCACAGCATGGCGGCGAATAAGAAAGCCGGATTGACCAGCATATCGTTGCGCAAACGCTGATCAGTGTTCGTCAGTACGCGGATCATCATCTGTTCCATACAACTGTCGCTGTGTTCGGTAAAGTTACGGCTTATCAACGGAAACAGCGGTTGAAACAGCTGGTATCCGCACAGCAGACGGTAGGTGGCTTCACCGTAGCCCGCCTGTAGCAGTTTGAGCGCTTCTTCAAACATACGCGCCGGAGGAATATCGTGTAACAGCGCTGCTAGCCGGGGGATCGGTTCGGCAGTTTTGCGGCTTATGGTCATGTCCAGCTTGGCGGCAAAGCGCACCGCGCGTAGCATGCGGACCGGGTCTTCCCGATAACGGGTTTCCGGATCGCCAATCAAGCGAATAGTACCTTCGCGTAAATCTTTCAGTCCGCCAGTATAGTCACGCAGAGTAAAATCGACCACACTGTAGTACAAGCTGTTCACCGAGAAGTCGCGGCGCTGGGCGTCTTCTTCGATGGAGCCAAAAATATTGTCGCGCAGCAGCATTCCGTTGTGGCCGGTGAGGATGGCCCCCGTCGCGTTTTTTTCGGGCTCTAGCACCTGATGACGGCCGCGGAACGTGGCGACTTCGATAATTTCAGGCCCGAATATGACGTGCGCCAGCCGAAAACGGCGGCCAACCAGTCGGCAGTTGCGAAATAGCTTACGCATCTGCTCTGGCGTAGCGCTGGTCGTGATATCGAAGTCCTTGGGTTTTTTACCCAGCAGCAGATCGCGAACACTGCCGCCGACCAAATAGGCTTCATATCCCGCTTTATTCAAGCGGTAAAGCACTTTTAAAGCATTTTCACTGATCTCTTTACGAGAAATGGAGTGCTGATCGCGCGGGATAATCGTCAAATGGCGTCTATCCTCTGGTGCCGTTTCCACGCTTTTATGATTGAGCGCCTTGCGGCAGAAGTTATTAGCTACTCGGGTAAAATAAAAATAGTACACCTCAAAAAAATAGTACACCTCAATAGTAACAAATAAACAGGAACAACGTAAAACAGCGGCTAATGACAGCTCACTACGCCAAGCTTGAGAATGAATGGGCGCATTGTCCTTTACGGGGTGTGGGCGGTTTGGTTGGCACGGCGTCAAGCCGTCAGTGGTCCACTGCCAAGTTTAACATACTCTCAAAGCACATAGCGTGCCGTTCCG
>NZ_LECR01000042.1:27532-27805 GCF_001602625.1 Sodalis-like endosymbiont of Proechinophthirus fluctus | reverse complement strand
CAACAGCCATAACTTCAGCCCCGCCCAGCGGCAGATGGACATAATTAGGTTATTTATAGCCTAATTGACGATAGAGCGCCAATTGGCGCACCGTTGGCGCAATTAGATCGGCGCCGCGCACCACCTCCGTCACGCCCATGACAGCATCGTCCAACTACCACTGCTAGATTATAATTAATAAGAGAACAGCCCATCGCGGCGGCGGATAACGCGTGGTCGGCGTCGAATCCGGCCCCGCAGCCAGTCGTAGAAATGGCGCACCAGTGCGATTCG
>NZ_LECR01000042.1:25455-27478 GCF_001602625.1 Sodalis-like endosymbiont of Proechinophthirus fluctus | reverse complement strand
GCCAGTAGTACAGTCGCAATAGTAGCTCAGGGTTGCGCTGGCGCTACGTCGTCAGCGCCATGAGATAGGCTTCGTGTCGCTTGACTGATATATGACCGGCCCGTCCCAATGTAAGCCGTAATGGTCGCGCTGGCGCAAAAGGGCATTGGTAGCGCCAAGCACACTTCCCGCCGCGGGTCGATATCCTCAATGAATGCGTGCACCCGCCATTGGTCATATACAGGCGCGTGCTTTCAAATAGCTGCTCAGAGTGTGTGGCCTTGCAAATAGCTGCCCAGAGCGGCGATTAGGGAACCGAAATGAAGCGCGCTGGACGGCGATTAGAGAGAGGCCTCCCGATATAGGGAGCAGAGGCTGGAATAATGGTGGAAAAGGCGTAGCATTAAAGCTACTACGATGTCATGATTTTCCCTAAACGACACCGCAGTAAACCGAGTTCATACTCACCCTGCCATCTGTTTTTCACGAATTTCGGCGAGAGTTTTGCAGTCGATGCACAAATCAGCGGTCGGACGCGCTTCCAGGCGACGAACGCCGATTTCTACCTCACAGGATTCGCAGAAGCCGAAATCGTTGTCTTCCACTTTCTTGAGGGTTTTCTCAATCTTCTTGATTAGCTTACGTTCTCGGTCACGATTACGCAGCTCAAGGCTGAACTCTTCTTCCTGCGCGGCGCGATCTACCGGATCGGGGAAGTTGGCGGCCTCATCCTGCATATGCGAGACGGTACGCCCTACTTCATCTCTGAGTTGATTACGCCACGCTTCAAGAATGCGCTTGAAATGCAGAAGCTGGGTTTCATTCATGTACTTTTCACCAGGCTTTTGCTGGTATGGTTCCACCCCAGCGATGGCGAGAATGCTCAAGGAGGATGTCTTACGTTTTTGCCCTTCTTGCATGTTGCTTCTCCTTTTAACACGCACTAGCGATCCCCAAAGTGGGGAAAAACAGGCCGCTATAAATAGCAGATGACATTAAGGTTGGCAATTATTCATGACGTCTACTTGACAATGGTGTCAGGAAAGGCGTATCTAGATAGATGTTAATATTTTGAAAATTATCATATTCTACACCATTTCTCGGTTAACAGCTCTATGAAATAATTATCGACAATGTGAAGTGGATTCGCATGCCGTTGCCAGGATAACTGACAACCATAGCACAGGACTTCTACGCCTGACTGCTGAGCCTGTAATACCAGATCGGCATAGTGGGGTCAATGTGGCGGACCGGTTGACACACAGTCGATATCCGAATGAAGTACGGAGAAAAACAGCACCACACGATATCTCATTCTGCTATTGCATGTAATTCTCATAAATATTTTTTACTACGAAGCGTTACAGCATCCGGGAAAAATAGCCCGACCGGTTTTGCAATAATCTCACGGATTTCACCTCAATATAGTAGTCCGCGCGATCTTCTGCCGATAATAACCAATCTATCCTGCTGTTCTTCTGCTCCATATTGCACTTCGCCGCGAAGACGCGCATATTCCACCAGCTCGAGAATCGTTCCGGCGTGCAGCGTATTGATCCCTATCTATTGACCGCTGGCGGTTTCAGTTAGTTCCCAACTGTGCGGATAACGACGTTTGCGATTTTCCTGGGTGGCGCACCAGACGGTATTTGCCAGCGGTGGCGCAGCCGGTCATGGCGCTAGTGTTGGCACAGTGAACCGATAAATCTTCCTCAAAACGTTTATAGAGTTGTATGAGTCGGGCAGGCTAGAATTGCATGGATTTTCCTTATTGTGGACCATCGTCGCGGCGCAGAGGACAACAGTTCTTCATCAGCCTATTAGAGCACGCGACTGTTGTTAAACGCCGATAGCCAGAGTCCGAATCGGCCTACGTGGATCGTCCAGCCCGGCGTGTCCAGAGGTAGCACCACCGGTTGGAGCGACTGTCACCAGAGCGAAATATGCGGGTGAAACGGCAGTGAACTTTGGTGGCAATCGTTGCGGGTCGCCCGATCGCGCAGCTATGCCGCCAATTACAGAAGTTCGCGTGACGCTCGGCGGC
>NZ_LECR01000042.1:25009-25382 GCF_001602625.1 Sodalis-like endosymbiont of Proechinophthirus fluctus | reverse complement strand
GACGGCCTCCGGCCGAGCCCAGCGCCTGCTCAGTGCTGAATTTGCCCATATAAAAGCCAGAGTCAGATTAGCCTGCACGATGGGTCAGATGGGCTTAGGTGCAGGCACAAGCGGGCTCTTTATCAAGGGGCCCTTGGCCGCGTTTTCTACGTACGGCGGGGGAGAAACCGATCATTGTTCCAGGATGCAGCGATGCTACAATGAAATGACTGCCCTGGAATATTAACTTTTTTGCGGATTTGCGGAGACGTTATGATGTCATAACTAGTAAGTGCTGTGGTTGGTGAATTGCCCACCGTCTTTGACCGGCGTACGCGACGCGTGCGGTCTCGCCCGCATCAATCTCGCCGAGATGCTACTACGTTTACTGGAC
>NZ_LECR01000042.1:22319-24980 GCF_001602625.1 Sodalis-like endosymbiont of Proechinophthirus fluctus | reverse complement strand
TGCCAAGATACTACACTGTGCGGCGTGTCCACCGGCGGCCTACCTGCCTCCACGTTATCAGCAGGGAGGGCCAACGGAATTGGCGGTCCACACATGGCAGAGAGGTTTGGCGAACAACAAGACGCCGCTGATAGCGGAAGGAAGGACGCGTGGCAGTTGGTGCTGGAGCTGCTTGTCGCCTGCCCATCAGTCGCTGCAGATCACCCGTGACTTGGCGGCTTTTTGGCGAGGGTGCCTATCGCAAGGTGTAAAAAGATATGAAAGGGTGTTATTCGAAACACCCCTGGCTGGATGATCCGGCGAGGGCGCGCTGCCCACCCCGCGTACCCGTAAAACATCATAACGGGAATTCAGAGGTTTCCGCTTTCGGCCAGGCCGAGGTGGAAACAGAGTAGATGGTTTAGTTGTCGGCAGTTAGGGAGAGTAATTAACGATGTCTGGGGATGACCGTGAACCTATTGGACGTCATGGACGACCGTCAGGACGCAAGGCTACACCGCGCCGCCGGCGGGATGATGATAAGGAGTACGTGATGCCACCGCGAAAGGGAAGGGGAGTAGCGCCGCGCAAGAAATATCTGCTGCTGGGCTGGCTTGTCCACCTCGTGCTGCTGTTCGTCATCGTTATCGCTGTCTATGGTGTGTATTTGGATGCGAAGGTCCGTCACCGCATCGATGGCAAAGTCTGGAAACTGCCAGCGGCGGTTTATGGTCGTATGGTGAGTCTGGAGCCGGGGATGTCCTACAGCCGCAGCGATATGGCGACGCTGCTTGAAAGTATACAATACCGCGAGGTGTCTCGCATTACCCGGCCGGGGGAATTCACCGTGCGCGGCAACAGCATTGAGCTGCTGCGCCGACCTTTCGATTTCCCGGACGGTAAAGAGGGGCAAATCCATGTTCGTATGGCCTTCGCCAAAAATCAGCTCCTGGAGATTAAAAACCAGGACACCGAGCGCAATTTCGGTTTTTTCCGCCTCGATCCGCGTCTGATAACCATGTTGCAATCGCCCAAGGGTGAACAGCGGCTGTTCATGCCACGCGCCGGTTTCCCGGACCTGCTGGTGGATACCCTGATAGCCACTGAAGACCGGCATTTCTACGAGCATGACGGTATCAGTTTTTCCTCTATCGGCCGCGCCTTTTTAGCTAATATTACCGCCGGTCGCGCGGTGCAGGGGGGGAGTACGCTAACGCAACAGCTGGTAAAAAACCTGTTTTTGACTAACGAACGCTCGCTGTGGCGCAAGGCGAATGAAGCCTATATGGCATTGATCGCCGATTACCATTACAGCAAGGATCGCATCCTAGAGCTGTATCTGAACGAGGTATATCTCGGCCAGAGCGGCGACGATCAGATTCGCGGTTTCCCACTGGCCAGCCTGTACTACTTCAGCCGTCCAGTGGATGAACTCAGTCTCGATCAGCAGGCGATGCTGGTAGGGATGGTGAAAGGGGCGTCACTGTATAATCCTTGGCGCAACCCCAAGCTGGCGCTGGAGCGCCGTAATCTGGTTCTGAAATTGCTGGAGAATCAGAAAATTATCGACGTCGAGCTGTATAACATGCTCAGTGCTCGCCCGTTGGGGGTACAGCCGCGTGGGGGGGTATTGACGCCGCAGCCGGCCTTTATGCAGATGGTGCGTGAAGAGCTGCAAAGCAAGCTGGGCGATAAAATCAACGACCTATCTGGCATCAAGATATTCACTACCTTGGATCCCCTGTCGCAGGATGCGGCG
The DNA here is from genome assembly GCF_001602625.1 of Sodalis-like endosymbiont of Proechinophthirus fluctus. Taxonomy (GTDB): domain Bacteria; phylum Pseudomonadota; class Gammaproteobacteria; order Enterobacterales; family Enterobacteriaceae. The sequence continues at coordinate 23,242 of NZ_LECR01000042.1, read as the reverse complement.
GAAAAAGCGGTAGAGATAGGTGTGCCAGCGTTGTGCGCCGGGCGCGGCGTTAAGGATCTAGAGGCCGCGATGGTCGTAGTCGATCGCTTCAGTGGTGAAGTACGCGCCATGGTCGGCGGAGCGGAGCCGCAATTCGCCGGCTTTAACCGCGCAATGCAAGCGCGGCGCTCAGTAGGATCGCTGGCAAAACCGGCTACCTATCTGACCGCTCTGAGCGAGCCGAATAAATATCGGCTCAATACCTGGATTGCCGATGAGCCGATCACTTTTCATCAGCCGAACGGCAGCCTGTGGGTGCCTAAAAACTATGATCGGCAGTTCCGCAGTAAAGTGATGCTGGTGGATGCGTTGACCAATTCGCTCAACGTGCCGACGGTCAATCTCGGCCTGTCGGTAGGGCTTGATCGTATTACCACTACCTTGGTGAAACTTGGCATACCGTCTTCGGTGCTGAACCCAGTTCCTTCCATGCTGCTTGGCGCCATCAGCCTCACGCCGATGGAAGTGGCGCAGGAGTTCCAGACCATCGCCAGCGGCGGTAACCATGCTACGCTGTCGGCGGTGCGATCGGTGATAGGGGAGGATGGCACCGTGCTGTATCAAAGCTTCCCACAGGCGGAGAGAGTGGTGCCCGCCCAGGCCGCTTACTTGACGTTGTATGCGATGCAACAGGTGGTGGCGCGCGGGACATCGCGTTCGCTGTCGGTGAAATTCCCGTCTTCGCATCTGGCAGCAAAGACCGGGACCACTAACGATCTGCGAGATAGCTGGTTCGCTGGTATCGACGGCAAAGAGGTGTTCATTGCTTGGGTCGGCCGCGATAACAATGGTCCCGCCAAGTTGACCGGAGCCAACGGCGCGCTGACGCTGTATCGTCGTTATCTGGAGAATCAGGCGCCGTTAACGCTGAACTTGACGCCGCC
>NZ_LECR01000042.1:12182-22184 GCF_001602625.1 Sodalis-like endosymbiont of Proechinophthirus fluctus | reverse complement strand
ACCACAGCTTGACGCCACGCCGAAAGGGCAACTGCAAAGCTCTCCGCCACAGGATGAGCAGAAAGACAGCAACGACGTGGCGAACTGGATTCGGGAGGTGTTCGGAAAATAAACCTCTTGGGCGGGCGACGGCCCCATTCGTGCGCTACCCGGCGGAGAGATTATTATCCCGGTAGCACGGAGAGTCTCGGCAATGGCCGTATTGTCTTTTATCGCGGGCGAAGGGGCTTGGCCGCTCCTGTGTCAGCGGCCTTGCCGCAGCGTATTAAATCTCTTTGCTGCTGAGTATCGGCACCTCAAGGGTTTAGACGGATAATATCACGCGAGAGAAGAAGGCGGTGAAAAATTGCTCCAGGCAAGCGAAACTCCCGTATTTTGGCAAATATCGATGAGATGTCATACCAGATCGGTCAGTAAAATACTAAATCCTGCTATGTCGTATCAGTCTTTAGCTTTCCCTGTTGCCAGGCATCTTCCACCTCCTGGCTAGTCACTTCCTGCACAGTCTGTGTGAACGACGCTAGGCTAGGGAGAAGACAGGTGGCTTCGGAGAGCACATCGCTCTCTAGGCGCAGCCGGCCAACTAAACTCCAGGGATGACTTCCCTTATCATCAAGGTTATATTTGCGATACAGCCGACAATTATACGCCGCCACGTGGGCGAATTTCTGTTCGAGTGTGATGGTCATATACAGCCAAATAGTGCTATGGTTCTTCTTAGCTTCGGCTACATATATTTTCGCGCTAAGATTTCTGTAATATAATTTGTATTACTGAAATGATAATGAATACTGGTGGTGATCTGTAAGGCTTTAAATATAACACCAAAGGTGATCCTATGATAACCATGAGCAATTAGCAAGTTGCGCATGACGTCTTTAATCTTTTCCTGCATTGAACTGCTGGTTGTCAGACTCTGGTTGTATTCTGTTTTTGACATAATCCCCTCTAGATCATCGAATACTACTGCTCCCTACAATACTTATGGCTTTGTCTGCATATTATAATTAATGGGTGAAGGCAGGCATAATATTTATTTTTTTCAGTATCATAGAAAAATACGGGCGTCATTTTGCGCAAGAAGAATTTCGGCATTTCAGAGCGAAGACACCGAGCAAGCGGTCTGTAGAAGAGCCTATTACCGCATCATTTTAGCTGGTTTTTACCCTGTTGCACGATAGCATCATGCTGATTAGTCATCCGCAGGGCAAAGGCCACGATACCTCTATCGGCTCGCTTTGTCGGCCGTTTATTACTCACATAATAATTTTGTCATAAATACGATCTCTAGGCAGTAGTGGGCACTCAGAATGACCAGTTTTAGCCCAGAGTCGCGATGCCCCGCACAGCTGAACGGGTTTTCAAGCCATCGACAAGCATCAGCCCTAACAAACCATAGGCGATGCGGCCGGAGAAAAACCCCTGCTGGCGGGCGAAACTATCATCTATATGCACGGCAAAAAGATCGCCAGTAATGCCAGCGAACTCGATAATATGCGCGACTCCGTGAGGGTTATCGCCTTGGGAATCATAGCGATTCCCCGGCTGCAAACGCAATAACCATATTCGCCGGCCGATAACCGCCGTCCCGTGTCTGGGACCGTGTCTGGGACGGTAATGACATACTACCTTCTTTATTTTTGCGCCGCGCCCGCTCACGGATGGCGCGGGTCTATAGGCGTTGCAGGGTTAACCCACATTCGGCATGGATAAACCGAGCCGACAGCGAAAAACGCCTCAGATTTGATGAGGATGGGTGATGGCCGTGGCGATATTATCGCCTTTTGTCTCCAGTGCTGCGCGGGGAGACCCAGACTGTCGCCGATATGACGGTCATATTTTTTATTCACGCTGGCGATCATATCGGTACGAATGTGCCGGGAAGACATCAAAAACCCTGATGCCGTCCGAGGTAAAACGCACCGCCATTCGCTGCACATAAGCGCCCGCTCGCGCAGATGATAATCTCCCACATGGTGGCTTACTGAACGGGTTGCGGTGGCCTTCCGGTATATAATCCAAGCGTTTGGGGCGACGGTATTGGCTGCGTGGCAAGAGGCCTTAATACTGCGGCGACAAACCCAGATAACGGTCGTCTAGCAGTGTTTGCAGCAGGGTTAATCCGGCCTGGCGGACCAAGGCGTTATTGGGTGTCGAGCCAGACGCCGAGTCGCAACAGACCCTGCTCCGCCGCAATCGCCGTGGCGGACCTGTCTACAGGCTTGAAGGTGTTGGCGGGATCCGATTTTTCATAGGGAGTATCAAGCGTAGCCAGGCCGAAGGCGCAGATATCCCGATAGGGAATGCCGTCGATGGTGGTAAACGCCAGATAAAAATCGCAAACCGTGGTGGCCTTTTCCAACGCCGCCACGGTACTGTCCTGTCCTGCGAGGATTTCTATTTTTCGGCAGGCGGCACCTGCAGATACTCCATAAGCTCCGAAAAACCGCATATAGTCCAACTCAAACCGCAGGTCTAAGGTCAGAGAAGCCCGAATAGCCTTGCTGGGTACTGACGCGGCGAAATAGGACGTTGCGCGGGTTGGAGATGCAGTCCGGCCGCGGACGTCATAAATATCCCGACCTTCGCCGTAATTAGGTAATAGCGCGCTGGTCATGGTACCCATCACCCTCGACTTTCATTTCCTGCCCCAGATCGTGCGCCAACAGCAACACCTGCAGGGTATTTAGCGTGTCGATAAACAGCGAGTATGCCTCGTTAAAGGAGTGATATAACTTTCACTGGCGCTGAGAGAGGGCCCAACGGTAGGCTTTACCGCCTCTGAACAGCGAAGCGCCAATAGTTTTGCCGGCCTGGATCGTCCGGCAGCTTTCCTTTGGACATCAGGCGCAGAAAATTAACGTAAGTACTCACTTTATTGAAATCCTGATCCATGCATGCCGAAATGGGTATGTACTGCGGCATATCGACGCGGATGCGCCCCAGCGACTGATCCAGAAAATCCAGCTCGCTGGTGGTATCGAATTGCAGCAGCGTGCTGCCGTATTCAAACCCCTGCATTCAATCCGTCCAGCCTTTGGGCTTGTATGCACCTGCTTGCCATTAGGCGCCACCAAAATCAGCGCTTTAGACGCTGATTTTGGTGGACAACAGCACCCACATATGGTTTACGGTTTATCGCGAGCAGCAAACGGGCTGGGATCAGGGTGTCATCGATTTTCATTATGATCATCATTATTTACTTTAATATGTAATATTTGAATGATGGTGCTCAACGTCACATCCACCGACTGTTACCACAAGGCGTCGGTGGAGAAAATTTTCACATCGGCTGCGATAGTCATCGTCGGCCACGCGTTGGTACAATCGCAGAAAATCGATGACGCCGTTGCCTATCATGCTGCGATCGGTTAGCAGATAGCTGGTTGGTACTAACCAATCGCTGATATGGAACGTCAGCGAGAGCTCGCAAAACACCAACGCCTGAGCGAGTGTATTGATGCAGGCGTGGTTTCCAGCGTACATCGGATATAGTGTCTCAATCGCCAGCAGTTCGCGGCGGGAAAACAGCCGTCTCGGCAAACCCACTGACGGTGAGGACAACTGCCTTTACAGGCGGCAGGTCCGTGCTAATCCCACCTCGGTGATCTTGTTCCGCCAGCGCGCGATGCCGCCAAAGTCAACTTAACGCAGCCGTGAGGCACTATGTTTTCCGTGATCCCCAAACCCCACGGAATGGCGGAGTGCAGTGAGCTGCCAAGGGGTATCTTTACCGCTGAAAACGTCGTTTGAAGGCTTCAAGCAGCGCTTCGGATATTGCATGTCCTCTGCCCGATTCTCCGATCATGACGGTATCGCTATCGTGCAGTGATGAAACCTCGTCATCGGCAGAAACAATCCGTATCATTATTTTCCACTATTAAATAATTAACTGTTTCGATCCAATGGATAAGATAAATAGGATATATTATTATTTTATATAGAAAAGAATACTTTTCCCTGAAACGGATTGCATTATTTTCACCGTGACGTCAACATCGCATTTTTATTAAATTAAAGATGCTCAGGCTCAGCATTATTTCTCTTCTGAAGTAATGGCGCATTATCTTCATCATGACATGATAAATTTTTGCCAGGAGACACAACAATAATCGTAAACAGACAAAACGCTCCTAAATATACCATAACCCTCGTGAGTCTGCCACCGACTAATGCCACCAGATCTTTAGCTATAAACATCGTCGGTCCGCCAATAGTGCTGGACAGTTCTCGGAAAATGGCAATTCCGAAAAATAAATAACGGATGGGAAATAAATTAGAGAGAAAATACCAATGTGTACTACCAGTGCATCTTAACTAATGCCATAAATATCACTGACGATAAGTTCCTCCAGAAAAGTATTTATAGTATCAACGAGATATAAAAATGAGATGATCAACACAATCAAACCTTCCTATTTCTACATGCCGAGGGTATTTATAATATAACTGAGCGAGAAGGTACTAAGGACATAGGTCACAGAGCCTGATACCAATATGGTAAAGAAACCACAGAGCACTTCACATAGGCTCTCTCTAAGGATCTGGCATATTGGGGTCATTTTTTGCTGATGATGCTGATGCTACGCTTTATCTATAACATTCATCTATTCCTGCTTCTCATCCATCCTATTGCGGATATAAATAGTAATCATAAAAACAATACCGAGAGAGTAGGAAAGAAACTGGCTATACTCAGCTTAATAACATTTCTTCCGGTAGCTAAGAGAAAAATATAAATGTCATGGTCGCGATCATAATGCCAAAATTAGTGGCAGTATTAGGGATGGCGGTAAAAAGCCGAGTCGTTTAACCGGCGTGTATTCATCGACCAAGGTAGTAGCTACTGACAATTCGCCGCCAGTGCCGAAATCCTGCATAATGCGTAGAAAGATTAATAATATCGGTGCTAAAATACTAATGCTGTGCCATATCGGCAGCAGACTGACCTAGACGGTAGCCACCCCATAATCGAAATACAGAAGATGAGGGACGGTTTAAGGCTAAACTTATTGCTAATATGTGAAATAATAATGCTACCCACAGGGAGAATAATAAAGCCAATGGCAGTATGTTAGCAAATGATGCCAATATACTGCTGAGTTGACTGAGCTGAGGAAAGAATAGTTTATTAATAATCAGTCAGGAAGTAGCGGCATATAATACTTAATAGTACCATTCTATAATGGTTCCCCGTGTTGACGTAAAGATGGCGCGTTTGAAATTGTTATCTATTTTTTCCGGTTGTTGCGATATCGGGTTCATCGAACGTTCTCCTTTACACAGGACGTGAAGTTTTTCTTCACAATATAAATAATTAAGAAGAGCATTTATCCTCATGGGATTTCATTGCTGCCGCGGGGGTGGCCAGCGAAGATCTGTTATTGCGGGTGTGGTGTCCTTTGAAGAGAAATGCTAGCCTACTCCTGGTCTGTCACGATCGTTGTTGGCTGAACGTCTCCTAGTCTTGATAGTAATTGCTGACGGCAAAGTATATAAGGTAGTCAATTCGTTTTCATATTGCATGCTGGCTTCCAGCGGCAAGATAATGAAGCGCGAACGGCGGCTTTTGAAGGCCTGGATCACTAATGAATTTTAGCCAATCTCTGACATAAATATGCGGTGTCATTAGCCTCATGATCCGCTACCAGGTATTCTACCAGGCCAACGCGGCAGACCTTCTGTGCGTCAATATTGTCGCCGCTCTAAATGCTAAGCCTGATCATAGCTTACCAGCCGTGGTAGTAATCGCGGGCCGCTGCGCCCACCTAGCTACGCAACACCTCCGGCTCTATGGCCCCCCACGCGAATGTCCGCTGCCATCATCATTTCCAGGTTGCCGCCAAACACTCAGTCCTTAAGCGAGGCCACTACCGGCTTGCGCGCACGGCGCTACAGTAGTGCCGTAATCGGTACGATAACGAAAATCCATGGATGAATGAAATGATAGCGAGAGAGCGTCCGCAAATCTCTGCCAGCTATGAATGTCCGTTCGCCTTCGCCTCTAAGCAGGATGATGTGCACCGCGTCCTCGTTATTGAGCAGGGTAAACAGCAACGCCAGGGCCTTACTCATTTCCGGTTTCATGGCGTTTATTTTCTTCGGCCGATTTATCACTTTCAGCAATGGCCCCATGCACTTTCAGCAATGGCCCCATGCCGGTGTAAAAAAGCGGTACTATAACTCATAGTGAATCCTCATCATCGTGTTGAGTTGAGTGAGGGGTAGCAAGCAAGTAGTTATACTTACTTGCTAGTAAGCAGTGATCAACATAACATTTTTATAAATTGATCATTACGTCATCGTGCTTTTCTCAGGAAATAACTGGGAAGGCGGTGCCGTTTGCATACTGAACGATGGTTTGGGTGAAGGGCACTTTTTGCCACGACGATAGATTAAGGCACATGAACAACCATACGGCGATATAGGTGAAGCCGTAGCTGATAAACAGGACGTTATAACCCAAACCGATTTTGCCCAGAACACTGAAATACTCTAGCACTGCGCTGACCACAAACGGAACAGCACTGAGGTCAAGCCACTCGCTATGCTGCCGATGTCTACGACTGACGCCATGACCAATTTGAGAAACATTATAGGACGCCAGGGAAACATGTTGGCCGACCAGCCTTGATGCGCCGTAACAGAATTACCAGCACCACAAGCCCAAGCATCGTCGTTTGGCTTGCGTGGAGCTGACGGATCAAGCCTAGGGTGATAAACGCCAACATAGCCCAACCGCCCAACACGCTGCCGATGGAGATAGAAGCATACACAATGATAAGCGGCAGACTGAGGTGCTGCAGATCCAGATTAAAGCAGCTATTGAAATATAAAGAATAGCCAAAATAATAAAAACCATTCAGATGGGGGGTCAGTCATACCTTTACCGACCACAATTGACCACGTGGCACAATGTTTGAACAGCGAAGACCAGCCGACGATTTGCCAGCTATCTTTTTGCTGAACCATCTCTTTTTTCTGTCGAATGGAATGTAATTCCTGCGAGGTGACGCGAGGATGTTTCTGAGGAGCGTAATACATGATATACTAGAAGGAAAACCAGATGAAGCATGGAATAGATGAAGCATGGAATAGATGAAGCATGGAATACCAGTCAAAAAAGGCGTTTTACCAGCCGAAAAGCTCACCAACGAGCCAAAGAACTAAAGCCGATGCTAACATGGTACCGATACTGTCACTGGAGGCAATGATACCCACGGCCAATAACTGCTATAACTGCTATAACTGCTATAACTGCTATAACTGCTGAAACTATTCCGACACCACTTTTACCGCGTAGGGAAAAGTACCATTCTCCGCCAGACCGAGAAAGGCGAGCATAACGCAGAATCCTAACATGTTGCGGATAAAAGCATGACCGCAGTATGCCAGGCTCCAAACTAGGACGTTGTAAGCCCATCTTGACACCGAACCACAGATCGGCGAATTTTCCGGCGAAACCATGCTAAGAGCGTAGCAAAAGGCAAATACCGTCATGACGTAGCTGTAATCGGTTTCAGTCAAATGAAATATCGCCGCTAATTTCGGGTTTAAGAATAAGCACCTGGCGATTAAAAGGTGATTAATGGTGATGGTGACAAAGAGCAGTGCGCAAATACGCCACACTGATAATGCCTTAAAAAGTTTTTCATTGTTATTATTTAAAGTACTAGAGTACAGCCGTCAGATAACTAATCCGTTGCTTAACGACATAACGTGTTAACGGCCATAGACCGACTACCCCGCCTAGTGGCGATGCCTTTCTTTGCCCCAAAGGGAGTTATTTGGCCCAGTATCGAGAGGGAGGGTGGGTGAGTTCACGGTCGTGACCAAAATCGGTCGGGCGTTTTTTACGTCGGTCGGGCGTTTTTTACGAAAGTTCGCGACGCCTTCCCGAGCATCCGCCATTGCTTTGCAAACCGAAAAGGCTAATTCATGGACGATATACAGCATCTGCGGTTTAATCATGCGTATCAGCTGGTTTCCGATGGAGATCGCTGCAGGAGAACGCGACGTCAACCGCGCAAAGATTCCACGAATATACGCATCAAGCTGCTCTCTGGCGACGATCGCGTGCTCGATTTCCCATACCATTGCCTGCTGTGTGCGCGGCAATGGTTTCACCCAACATGACGATGTGATGCATTCTGCCGGCTCCTCGCCAGGGAAAACAGCCGCTGCGCATCTATCCAGCCGGGAATGGCGCCGTGCGAAGCTTCGGGCAATCCGAGTTTTATTTCCTCGACCACATAGCGGAAATCACAAGCTAGCGCTAGTTCCAACCCCCGCCGAGGGCATGAACGTAATGGTGGGAACGTCCATCTTTGCGGATACGACGAAAAACGGGATTACCAGCGCATATAAACAGACTACCTATTTTTTCAGAACAATATCCCCTCATTCTTTGATATCCGCACTGCTGCAAACAACGCTCTCTAGTTGAGGTAAGATACACCGGACGTCCTCTCTCGCCTCCAATTGGGAAAGGCCCTTTTATCAAGCGCGTAATATGTCGAGGGTGAGTGCGTTGTGCGTTTCGGATTTATGAGAGTGAATCTGGTGATGCTCTGTTCGACCTCAAGCTTTATTTCATAACATAGCGCTATCATCGTCCTATTATTCTAATATAACAAATAGGTTCGTTACTTAAGTTGGCACCCCTTTTGTCGCTCTCAAGAGCACGACCCTTTTCAATATCGCCGGTACCGGAAAAAATTTTAAGTGGGATAGCTTTCAAATTTTGAAAGCATGTGGGCAGTTCCTAGCACAGCTTTTGCTAGAGGAAATAACGCCAGGGGACTAGGGATATTTTTCCCGCATTGTGATACCATGCAATAGGCGAGGCGCAGGGGATATTTTTGTACAAACGGTGCAAGAAAACCGGAATTTAGCGTATAGTTTTCATCAAAATTTAATAAGTAAGCTGATCCTATGCAACAGAATCAGCTATAAAAAAGCGTCGTTAAAAAGCGTTCGCGCGATCCGGTGCAGACGAAAGCTCTGATCTTTGCATCGGCGATGTATGAATTCGCCGGCCTTGGGTTAGGATTGCACGTATCGACGGTGTAGCGGCCAAGGCAGGTGTGAACAAGAGCCTGATCTATTAATATTTTCAACAGCAAGGGCGATCTTTTTCAGGCCGTACCAGAAGACATTTATGCCGATGCGCGCGCAGATGAGGAGGTGTTGGTGCTGGACAATTTAGAGCCGAGTGACACTGTTTGCGCGTTAATACGGTTTATCTGGAACTTTTACTTAAAGCGTTCGAATTTATGTCGCTGGTGAATAGCGAAAATCTTCATAAAGATATTCATCTTAAAAGATCTTCACGTTTTTGCCCTGCTGCACGTGGATTTTGTCGGCAGAATCAAACGCATCCTGGATCGCAGCGTGGGCGACCGGCGTCTTTTTGTCGGGCGTGGACCCAGGGCATCTTTATATTACGATGGAGTCGGTAGGGTATTATAATCGCTATACTCTCGAAGTTATCTATGACGAAAATTTCGTTTCAGACGACGGCCCTCTCGACACGCGATTTGTCTTTAACGTCGACACTGTTTTGCGTCTCTCACACCTTGACACAGGCAACTGGCACAAGCGGCTTGTCCCGCGCTCACTCCTACCAGGAGGTATCATGCTCACCCTACCTATCGCTGTAGTGCAGTCTGCCAGGAGCAAAAGCCAATAGCTTAGAGAAGGCGGCCATCGTGGCCAGTAACAAGGCAGTCGCCTTTTCCTATTGCACCAGGCTAATCAGCGCAAGTCGCTAGCCAACTAAGGGCCCACCACCCCTGAGACTATCTGCGGCCCATAACACGAAGGAGAGGAGGGAGAGCGCCGGCTGTCGCAGACGGCATTAAAAAGTAGAGCTGCCCATCGACGCAATGAATAGTGTTTACTTAATATTCATGAATAGTGCTTACTTAATTTTAATAAAATTTTATTTCAAATCGTTATGTCGCTGGGCGTGATGGTCTGTCATGGGTGAGCCGACATGTG
>NZ_LECR01000042.1:11530-12170 GCF_001602625.1 Sodalis-like endosymbiont of Proechinophthirus fluctus | reverse complement strand
CGGCGGCGGGCGCCTGATTACCGCCATCGTCATGATATATCATAAATATTTTGTTAGGACGCGCACGGCTGCGCCCGCGAATCAGATAGAGCCTATACCTAACGTAAACCCACCATCACACGCTCATTTCATTCTGTTCAGGCTTAGTTTTGCCGTGGCCCGGCCGTACGCTGCTTCATCCGCTGGATTTTTCCTTTCCGACAGGGCAAGTCTGCGGTCTGATTGGCCATAACAGTTCCGACAAATTAACTCCTTTAAAGATCCTCGGCCGCCATCAACCGGCTAACGGCGCTGAAGCACGGCTCGATGACCGGCCATTATTTAAAGTATTTTCCCGACAGGTGGTCTATTTGCCGCAGCAGTTGCCCGCCGCAGAAGACATGACGGTGCGGGAGTTAGTAGCACTGTGAGCTACCCGTGGCATGGCGCCGTTGGCTGTTTTGGAATCGCCGATCGCGAGCATATTCAGGAGGCTATCGAACTGGTGGGGCTGGACGATTTCTCTGATCGGTTGGTGGACAGTTTGTCAGTTTCTCTGATCGGTTGGTGGACAGTTTGTCAGTCAGCAAGCAGCACGCCTGGCTAGCGATGACGGTGACTCAGAACAGCCGCTGTCTGCTGCTAGACGAGGCGGCCTCTG
>NZ_LECR01000042.1:10512-11388 GCF_001602625.1 Sodalis-like endosymbiont of Proechinophthirus fluctus | reverse complement strand
ACTGTTTAGGCGCAACGCCGAAGGTTAGGATTGTTAGGCGCAATGCCGAAGGTTAGAATTGGACTCACGGCGAAGAAATGCTGCGTCTACTGCCCTAGCGTTCTGGCTGAAGGTGCTGCCATTAGGCAACGCCAGTGCACTGTCGCTAGAGTACCACTGGTGCGCGCGCTGCTGTCTATTTTTCTACTGGCGGCCGTTATGACTACCAGCGCCATGCTGACCATCGGATCGCTGAACTTTGTCGGGCTAATGGCTCCGCATATGGCGCTCATGCTGGGCTTCCATAAACCGGTGGCGCAAGGGATGATAGCGCCAGCGATCGGTGGATTCCTGATTGTTCACCGACTGGTTCAGGTGCATAATGATGTTCCCCAATCAAATCTCCGCCGGATTGTTGGCAACCTTTATTGGCGCACTGTTTTATTTCATCTGGCTGCTGTGCCGCCAGGGGCGGTATCGCGGTGGTTTACGATGTCCGATGCGTTGAGACGATAGCTAGTGCCAGCGCGACGTCGACATTGAATAATCGTACCGGAGATTAGACGCCCCACGTCCGGGTCTTTATGGCATACGGCCGCGGCTGCGGGGTGAGTGGCGGAAAAACCGCGCAAGCCTGGTTTGAGCGCCCAACTGGTCACAGTTGGGCGAAACTCTTTGCAGCGGCTTCCAGTGTGAGGCGAATCTCAGCGTCTCCATGCGCTAGGGACATAAAACAGGCTTCATACGCCGACGGCGCCAGATAAATCCCCGCCGCCAGCATGGCATGGAAGAAACGCTTGAAACGTTCCACGTCGCACTTCTGTACGTCCTGGAAGCAGGTAACGCTCGGCGAATCGGTAAAGAACAGACCGAACATGCCGCAGACGCGGTTGACTA
>NZ_LECR01000042.1:5998-10255 GCF_001602625.1 Sodalis-like endosymbiont of Proechinophthirus fluctus | reverse complement strand
GCCGATGATTTTTCCTAGGCAGGTCAAATCCGGTTTGACATCGTAATAGCTCTGCGCACCGCCCAGCGCCACGCGAAAACCGGTCATAACCTCATCGATAATCAACAGCGCGCTAAACTCGTCGCATAGCGCGCGCAGACCGGACAAAAATCCGGGCAGCGGCGGAACGCAGTTCATATTCCCCGCTACAGGTTCGACGATGATGCAGGCAATATCGCGAGGATAAAGCGTGAACGCCTCGCGCACCGACTGCAAATCGTTATAGCTGCAGGTGAGGGTATATTTAGCGTAATCGGCCGGTACGCCAGGAGAGCTGGGCTGCCCCAAGGTGAGCGCACCGGATCCGGCCTTGACTAGCAACCCGTCCGCATGGCCGTGATAGCAACCCTCAAATTTAATCACTCTATCACGGCCGGTATAACCGCGCGCCAGCCGGATGGCGCTCATGGTGGCTTCAGTGCCAGAGTTGACCATGCGCACGCTCTCTATAGACGGTACCAGCTCGGTCACCAGCCGCGCCATTTTCACTTCGATTTCAGTGGGAGCGCCGAAGCTAAGGCCGTGCTGTATGGCGTCCAACACCGCTTGGCGGATCGCTGGATGGTTATGGCCCAGCACCATGGGGCCCCAAGAGCCGACATAGTCGATATGGCTATTTCCGTCGGCGTCAGTTATGCGGGCGCCGTTGGCGCTGGCAATAAAGAGCGGCGTACCGCCGTCAACGCCATTGAATGCACGCACCGGTGAATTGACTCCTCCGGGGATCAGCCGCTGTGCCTCGGCGTATAAACTTGCGGAATAACTCATCAATCGACTCCGAATGTTAAAATAAACTAACCCATGTAGTGTAATCAACTAGAAGGTATTGTGAAATCACTGTGTCGACCCGCTCCCGCGCAACTGGGCATTTAAGCGACAACGGCGACAGCGCCTTGCAGGGCGCGCAAAATGACGTGGTGGACTTACAGGCACTATATTCTTATGGCAAAAATCCTTCCCACAATTCTGTACCGCGGGAGCAGCAGGCACGCCAGCATATGTTTCGCAAACCTCTCTACCGCGATAAGAATCTGGTGCTGATGTCCTCTTCATGGCTGCGTTAGTGGGCACGCTTGCCGGGCTCGTGGGCGTTCTGTTCGAGAAAGCGGTCAATGGTGTTCAGGCATTATGTATTGCAGCGCTGGCAGAGTTGAGGCAACAGATCTGGATGCTGACGCCGGCGGTGTTTTTCTCGGCGTTGCTGGCAATGATGGGTTATTTTTAGTATGCCATTATGCCCCTGAGACCGGCATCTCCGGCGTTTCTGAGATTAAAGGCGCTCTGGAGGAGTTGCGGCCTGTGCGCTAGTAGCGTTTTATTCCGGTGAAGTTATCGGCGGTATGATGGGGACACTTGGCGCCGGTATGGTATTGGGGCGGGAAGACTCTACGGTATAGTTGGGGGCAATCTTAGCCGGATGGTGGTGGATGTTTGCAGGCTGCACGGCGCGGAAGCGCGCTACATACTCCATTCGACCAGGGCAGCGGCCGGATTGACTGTGACATTTTGTGGCATTTAATGCGCTTACCCTGTACATACAAGCCGTTTTCCTTACGCCTGCATGGCGAGGAGAAGCTCAAAATCATCGCCATAAGTGGCCTACTCTGGGGCGATTGCGGCGTCCTGACGCTGGTAGGTCCGTTTGCGGCTATCGGCGGCTTTAAACCTGATCCCTCTGGCTGCCGCCAGGCATTACACGTTCAGCCTACCGTTCTTCATCCTTTTTCTAGCGCGCGTGCTTACCAAGTTGCTGTGCTTTATATTCGGGAGGGGAGCACAAAGGGTATTTTCGCGCTATAATGCTGGCGTTGGGAACCTTGCTCGGCACGGCTTTCGGCATCGGCGCCATGATTTTATTGCCAGAATACGGCCTACAAGGTATGGTGTACCTTTGCCATCTCCGGCATCGGCGCGCCTCTATTCGCCTCGGTGCGGGCGCTTGCCCTTGACCGGGATCGTGCTGGTGCTGGAAATGACGGATAACTACCAATTAATTTTTCCGATAATTATTACCTGTCTTCTTGGCGCAAACCTGATGGCGTAGTTCCTAGGCGGCAAATCGCATTATTCTTCACTGTTGAGCCGCACTCTAAAGCACCAGGAGCATGAAAATCCAAACCCGGCAAGCGCACAGGAGAAAACCCGGCAAGCGCACAGGAGAACAAACGCGATTTTCACGATGCGCGATACTTGAATGTAAACGATGCGTAACGGATAATAAGCCCTAACGATCGGGCTGACGTGTCTTCAGCCCAACGATGGTCCGGGAGTAGAATTATGAGTGAGACGGCAGTATTACCATTACAGTTTACTGACTTAGCGGCAAACAAGGTCAAAAACCTTATCTTGAACGAAGATAATCCGAATCTGAAATTGCGGGTTTATATTACCGGTGGCGGATGCAGCGGCTTCCAGTATGGTTTCGCCTTTGACGATAAAATGAACGCAGACGATTTCACCATCGAAAAACAGGGTGTGGCGCTGGTGGTCGACCCTATGAGCTTGCAATACTTGGTGGGTGGGTCTGTGGATTACAGCGAAGGGCTGGAAGGGTCGCGTTTTGTCATCACCAATCCCAGCGCTAAAATTACCTGCGGCTGTGGGTCATCATTCAGCATCTAGCGTACCGTGCGCGCTGATTTTTTATGCCCGTAAAAAGATCTACACCCGGTTCTAGCAAAGCGGCAGTCCTTCCCGTGCTAATCGCGGCTATAAAATTCAAACCCCGGCAGCTTTAGTTGCCGCCGGGTGACCTCTTGAGGGTGGTAAGACGCCACTCGCTGTAAGTCATTGCACAAAATGCAGCCGGCGATGCAGGCGGTGGCGTAAACCTTGGCGCGCAGGATGAGCGAGATCTCCCGCGCCAGTAAATTCCCGCAGCATGCCGCTTCCCATCCAGGTAATCTCCCTTTCTGCAGCTGGCGCGCCTAGCTGAGATGGTCAGGAGGGTGACAAAACAAATGATAATCACTACTTACCAACTCGTTGAAATTGCTCACTCAAATACCGGTTCGTTAGATAGCACTATATTGTGGATTGTGCTACCGACAACCGCGGTCACCACGCTGAGCACCAGCATACCGAACGGATCAATCCGGAGTTTGCCGGCCAATAGGCCGCTGTAAATGGCGAACACCGTCGTACTTAAGAATATAAATCGAGATAATATAGAGCATTAGGGCGCCTCAACTGGAAGCGCGGAACGAATTTGTGCCCGCTGCGTGCAAAGCTGCTGCGCTGCCAAATACTCAGTCCCGGACGGGTGAAGCTGTCTTCGTTAAGGGCAGCTCACTGGCACTGTTAACTACAGCCGCCAAAAATCGCTTACCTAGCGGGCGGCGAGTAGTAGTCGCCTGGCGCAGTAGTGACCTGGGGATACCATTTCAAGACCTACTCACAGTTCACCTGCGACCAAGGAGAATAGGCTTTGCGGTGAAAATATTGTGTCCGTCGCCGCCCAGGGTTAGGATCTGGTTTTTTAGCGTCGTGCCACCTGGCGGCAAACAACAACCGGCGGTCAAGAAAAAACACCTACAGAGAGGCCGCCGTGCCGGCCCAGCACTAGATCCGGTTTCAGCGGCAGGATACGCTAGATTTTCACGCCTAACCACGAGGCGACCAGCTTCAAGGCGTCGCGTCGCGGGAGAATAAGTTGACCAGTTGTTAGCGGCCACCAACACCTTGCCCATGCCAGTGGCGTAGGCCAACTTCGTCGTGTGGGGTGCTGACAGGATTATCATCCGCCAAACTTGCCCGCACTGGCCAGTGCTTGCACCATTTCCCCTATCAGGTGAGAGGAGTTTTGCGCCGCCACGGTAAGGAATTCTTCAAAGCTCAGATGAGACGCTTGATCCGCGACATCGGAGATGGCGCGCAATACGACGAAAGGTACGGCAAATTGGTGGCACACATGGGCGATGGCAGTAGCCTCCATTTCCAGGGCTATCGCTTGCGGGAAGGTCTGGCGGATACGGGTCAGCCCTTCTGCACCGTTAATAAAGGCGTCGCCGCTTACCACCAGACCGCGTACCGCATGCATGCCGAGGCGATCGATGACTTCCTCTGCCAGTGCCACAAGCGATGGGGCAGCATTGAAAGATGCGGGACACTCTGCCATCTGGCCGGGTTCATAACCGAAGGCGGTGACGTCGACATCATGGTAGCAGACTTCATGGGACACCGCAATATCGCCGACGTTCAGCGATGGCGCCAAGCCGC
>NZ_LECR01000042.1:0-5987 GCF_001602625.1 Sodalis-like endosymbiont of Proechinophthirus fluctus | reverse complement strand
CGGTATTGATGACCAGCTCAGGCTTGAAATGATCCAGTAGCAGCGTGGTCCCCAACGCGGCGGAAACCTTACCGATGCCGGATTTCACAAGTGCTACCTCAACGCCGTGTAGCTGACCGGTATAAATTTCACACCTCGCCTGCTGATGGAGAGTAGAGTGGCTCAAGCTGTCACGCAGCAGCGCGACTTCCTGTTCCATTGCACCGATAATGCCAATTTTCATACAAAGCGTTCCTGTTAACAAAATAGCGGGTTTAAAATGATAGCGGGTGTTCATAGGGTGCATTCTAGCACGCCTGCCGCGGGGAAATAACGGCCGGGCGGGGTTGCGTTTGTCGGCGGGCATTAGTATCCACGGTAGGGTGCGGATCTCATGCGGGGAAAACATGTCCGATATCAACTTCAGTCATAAAATCAGTTTTCAACGTCCCTTTGGTCCGGCGATAAACGCCCAGGATAATTATGCTATTATTCGCCAATTTGAAAGCGACCGCGGGCGTATTATCAATTCTGCTGCAATACGCCGGCTACAGCAAAAAACCCAAGTTTTTCCCCTTGAACGTAATGCCGCAGTGCGCTCGCGCCTGACCCACTCGCTGGAGGTGCAGCAGGTCGGTCGCCATATCGTTAAAGATATCTTTCATCGCCTCAAAAGCGATGGGCGCATTGATGCGTTGGGATTATCACAGATGGAAGCGCCCTGTGAGAGCATGGTGGAGATGGCCTGCCTGATGCACGACATCGGTAATCCGCCGTTCGGTCATTTTGGCGAAGCGGCAATTAACGACTGGTTTCGCCGCCGACTGGATATCGCCAGTCTGGAGCAAGACTCCCTCGGCAAAGATCGGTGCCAGGTGGCCAGTCTGCGCCTGCGTACCGGCGACGAAGTCAACAATGCGCTGCGCGGTCGTATTCGTCTCGATCTGTGCCATTTTGAAGGCAATGCCCAGGCTATTCGTATGGTGCATAGCCTGCTAAAGCTTAATTTGACCTATGCTCAGGTCGGCTGCATTCTTAAGTACACTCGCCCGGCCTACTGGCATGGCCCGGCGTCGGCGGCGTTCAGCTATTTAATGAAGAAACCGGGTTTTTATCTCGCAGAAGAAGAGTATGTCCAAACACTACGGCGAGAATTATCGCTAGGGGAATATCACCGTTTTCCGCTGACTTATATTATGGAAGCAGCCGACGATATTTCCTATTGTATTGCCGACCTGGAAGATGCGGTGGAGAAAAAAATATTTACCGTGGAGCAATTGTATCTTCTCCTGAAAAAAGAATGGGGAAGCGTCGTTAAAGGAGATTTGTTCGATAAAGTGATCGGTCAGGAGTTCAATAAAATCAGACTTCATCAAGAGCTACGAAGTGGCGATCAGTTTTTTATGTATTTACGGGTCAATACTGTGGCGCGGTTAGTGCCACATGCGGCGCAGCGTTTTCTGGATAATTTGGCTCCCATTTATGACGGCAGTTTCAATCAGGCACTGCTGGAGGACTCGAGTCCGGCATTTCGGCTTTTAAAGATATTTAAAAGTGTTGCTTTCAAGCATGTGTTTAATCATCCTGAAGTTGAGCAGTTGGAACTGCAGGGTTACCGGGTGATAAGCGGGCTGCTAGAAATCTATAACCCCTTGCTTGATATGTCTCAGGAGGATTTTCAACAGCTGGCGGCAGGGGATCATCATCCCGCTTATCCTATCGCTAGCCGCTTGTATCATAAACTGTCCGCCAAACATCGTCTAGCCTATGGTGAGGCGATGGAAACGGTCAATCGCTATCCTGCTGGCCAGCAATCCATGATGGAATTTTATTATAGAGCGCGTTTAATCCAAGATTATATTAGTGGTATGACCGATCTTTATGCCTGGGATGAATATCGTCGGCTAATGGCTGCTGAGTAGCCTAAAATACTGTAGTTATTTGTATAGAAGATCAATGTTTTTTACCTTTGCCGCTTTCTTTGCGCTGAACTACAGAGTATTTCATAACTTTCATACAGAAACACAGAACATTATGCATAACGCCCTTTAATTTTAAGTTGAGATAATCACAGATGAAAAAATCTACATTGGTCCTGACGGCGCTTGCTCTGAGTCTGGGCATAGTGCTAGGTCCTGTCTCTGTCTTTGCGGCAGAAACCGCCGCGACCAATTAACAGTTTCCTAGCTTGGCGCCAATGCTGGAAAAGGTCATGCCCTCCGTGGTGAGTATCAGCGTCAGGGGCAGTACACTGGTCACGTCGCGGCAGATACCCGATTAGCTCAAGAAATTCTTCGGTCAAAATTCGCCGCTGTGTCAGTATTGCTCTCCCTTCTAGGCGTCACCCGCTGTGCTAGGGAAACTATGAGGGGATCGATGAAAGAGGCGCGCCTGCCCAGGAAAAATTCCAGGCACTGAAAAATTCCAGGCGCTGGGGAGCCGGGTAATTATCGATGCTGAATAAGGGCTACGTACGTGGTGACCAACGATCATGTAGTGAATGATGCGTCTAAAATATAGGTTCAACTCAACGACGGACGTAAATTTGATGCCAAATTTATCGGTAAGGATACGCGATCCGATATCGCACTAGTACAGATGATTGATGTCAAAAATATGACCTCTATCTATAAAAATGGCCAATTCTGATCAGCTGCGGGTCGGGGATGATTATACAGTGGCTATCGGAACTCCCTACAGACTAGGGAAAACGGTGATGTCCGGCATCGTCTCGGAGCTCGGACGCAGCAGGTTAAATATCGAAAATTATGAGAACGTTATCCAGACTGATGCCACCATCAACCTCGGCAATTCCAGCGGCGGGTTGGTTAATCTGAACGGTGAGTTTATCGGTATTAATAATACTGCTATATTGGCGCCGGACGGAAGTAATATCGGCATCGGTTTTGCCATACCGAGCAATAAATATAGTTAAAAACCTGACCAAACGACTTGTTGAATTCTGTCAGGTAAAACGGGTGAAATTGGTATCCTTGGCACAGAATTGACACTGGAACTGGCGAAAGCCATAAGGTAAACCGGTCACTGTTATTGTTACTGTTACTATCACCATTGAGCAAAGCACGCAATCCCGGATGGATTCCTGGATAGGCCTTACCGGCATCGAAGGAGCAGAGCTCAGCAACACCGAGCTTGACAGTCAAAAGGTGTGCGGGTAGATAACGTTAAAGTCGGCAGCACCTCCGAGCGGGTCGGGATGAAGAAGGGCGATGTGATCCTCGGGGTGAGTCAGCAGCCGGTGGAAAATATCGGCGAGCTGCGCAAAATTCTTTATGCCAAGCCTAAAGTTCTGGCGCTGAATGTTCGCCGTGATGACATTTCGCTGTATTTATTGGCGTAATAATCGGCTGCTTGATATAAAGCCGGACTTCTATTGTGCCGTCTGGTTTTTTGCCCGTAAAAACGTGATGTTTACTACAACTTGCGTGCGTGTCGTCTCTGATCTGACTTTGTGCGTTTGTATAATGCCGTAAGAGGCGCGGCTGTTGGTATATGCAAAAATTGAGCAATCAGTGGGACTGCGATGGCGACTTACCATTTTGATGTCAAGCTCAAGTTGGCGCAGGAAATCGTGGCAAGAACCATGCAAGATAATAGACAGCAACATTAACGTGATGGACGCCTGCGGCCTGATTATCGGCAGCGGAGATCGGGAACGTATCGATGAGCTTCATGAGGGCGCATTGCTAGCGCTGTCCCAGGCGCAGGTGTTGGATATCGACGAAGTGGTGGGTGACTCAAGCATTTGCACCAAGCATTTGCACGACGTGCGTCCTGGGATTAATTTGCCGCTGAAAATCGACGGTAATATCGTTGGCATCATCGAGTTAACCGGTATTCCCGGCTAGCTGCGCCAATATAGCGAACCGTTGTGTATGACCGTCGATATGATTCTGGATCAGGCGTGTGGGTGCTGCATATGCTGGCGCAGGAACCCGGCTGCGTGAGGAACTTGGTGCCAGATCTTATCTGCGCCGAAGAAATGACGCTGGCTCTTACCAAAACAGTACCTGGGGATCGATATTCATCGCGCGTATCGGCAGTAGAGATGGACAGCGCGCAGTTCGGCGTCGATAGCATCATGGCCGAACTGCAACAATTACAAACCCTTTTGACCATCCCTGAGCGGGACAATCTTATCGCTATTGTCTCGCTGACCGAAATGGTGGTTTTGAAGCCGGCGCTTCCCATACGATAAACACATATTCCCGGCTAACCTCTTAGGTGATCTAGCTCAGCAACGGGTTGAATACCACTAACTCGGCATATTGAGATCTGCATATTGAGAGATGTTGAATATCGCCGAGGCGGTACCGCGTTCCCGCACCGGAAACCAGGCGGAAACGATGCCGCTGTTAGTCGGCGGCATTGTCTGCCGCTTCGGCAAAAAAACTACCATAAAGAGCAATATGAACAGCATTATGGCGGCATTGTCGAAGACATGGACAAAGCCCTGGCAGAAGAAGGTAAATACTGACCAGATCAAGATGGCAAAACCGTAGATTTTTTTAGATCTGAACTTATCCAGCATCCAACCACCCGATAGCTGAGCGAGAGTACACACCCAGCCAGAGGCCGAGAATATATGGCCGATTTGCAGCGGATCCAAACCCAAATTCCGCGCCACATGTGGATCGGTGATGGACAGGGTAGACCGGTTAGCGTGGTTGACGGTGTTTCTGATGATAACACCGCCAGGATCCAGAAGCGCGAACGTGTTTTTTGCGTGCTGGCGTTTATTACCGTGTTATCCATGGTAGGCATCTCCCGGGAATGTTCCCGGAGGGGGAGTCGAGTTTGTGTGGCGCGTGGCGAGTAAAGACTCGATGTCCGAGCAGACGGTGTACATACTATCCATTGGCTGAATAGATGCATAGTGGCGTTCTGAAACGTAGGGAAGATAAGAATAGACGTTTTATAATCTGCATAGCGGTTCAGCAGCGATATTAAGATTAATGTCCCGGCAAATATTGAGATTATGACTGAATGCGGCTGCCGGATGCGCAGGCTTTTTACAGCAACGTGCTATAAGCGATATCGATCATTTATATCTACGACCTTTCGGATAATTAAAAAAGAGGCTTCATTTTTGGCCTTAGACGCCTGATGGCGGCCGGTTTGTGAATTCACGCCTATCATCCTGAGCATTTGCTGCAACCCATTGCCGCTCTTGCCCTGTTTTATTGTGATGATGCCCAATGAAAAGGGAGAAGTGATGTACTTATACTGAGGTATCAATTGGTTAAATCCTGATCTTCCCCAGCGTCCGGCGAAGAGGCGACAGTGTTTTTCTCGTGAGAGGAAGGGTTAATGGCCAATACCCAAAGCAGTCCCGTGATTACCGAGATGAAAGTGATCCCGAGCACGAGACATTAAAGCATGCTGCTGAATATCGGCGGTGCGCACGGCGCCTGGTTTATCCGCAATCTCGTGGTGCTTAAGGACCGCTGGCCATACTGGCGCCGGCGAAGCCCCGGGTGGCGAAGTCACCCTACAAAAGCTGCGAGAGGCGATTCCGCTGGTGATGGTTAGAACCGAGGTAGCGCGGATGAACCGGCTGGTGCAACAGGATAAACGCGGCGATTAAGCAATCTTCCGGCTTCAGCTCTAGCTCTCAACAAGAGTAGCGGGTAGTTTATGAAAATAGTCATCTCTCTAGATTTATATGAAGAGAGTTTATCGGCGTTGGAAGTCGCGACGCAGATTGAAAAATGATTTCGTGAGGTTTTTCTCGACACCAATTACGTCAAGCAGCTGCCGGCGAGCGGATGGTATTGAGGCGCTGTGGAGGCCATGATAGTAGCCACCGGCGACGAGGCCGCCTCTGCCATCTTCGGCCCGCAAAAGGGATCGATGGTGGCGATAATCCGCGAATTTGATGTAGCATTAAAATATTATGCTGACATTATTAAGCGCGATCTGGATCAGGATGTCGATCGGGTGTCCGACACTGGCGTAGCCGTAGGAATGAGCGCCGGTTTGCAGGC
>NZ_LECR01000029.1 GCF_001602625.1 Sodalis-like endosymbiont of Proechinophthirus fluctus | reverse complement strand
CCCTATAATGCGTCTTCACTGGCCGGGAACATAACCGGATCAGCTAGAGGAAGGTGTCCCACTACTGGAAAATAACAGGTTTATTATAAAGAGGAAAATTGTAGTATACGCCACCCGCACCAGTAGGGAAAATACCTCCCGGTTTACGCTCTTTAACAATTTATCAGACAATCTGTGTGGGCATTCACGAGACGATATCGACACACGAAATATCAAGTCTTGAAGAAGAGTGAACAAACGAATATTCATACGAATACCAGTTTTAATTCTTTGAACATCAAGCTTTTAATTGAAGAGTTTGATCATGGCTCAGATTGAACGCTGGCGGCAGGCCTAACACATGCAAGTCGAGCGGCAGCGGGAAGAGGCTTTCCTCTTTGCCGGCGAGCGGCGGACGGGTGAGTGATGTCTGGGGATCTGCCCGATGGAGGGGGATAACTACTGGAAACGGTAGCTAATACCGCATAATGTCGCAAGACCAAAGTGGGGGACCTTTAGGCCTCACACCATCGGATGAACCCAGATGGGATTAGCTAGTAGGTGGGGTAATGGCTCACCTAGGCGACGATCCCTAGCTGGTCTGAGAGGATGACCAGCCACACTGGAACTGAGACACGGTCCAGACTCCTACGGGAGGCAGCAGTGGGGAATATTGCACAATGGGGGAAACCCTGATGCAGCCATGCCGCGTGTGTGAAGAAGGCCTTCGGGTTGTAAAGCACTTTCAGCGGGGAAGAAGGCAATGGCGTTAATAGCGCCATTGATTGACGTTACCCGCAGAAGAAGCACCGGCTAACTCCGTGCCAGCAGCCGCGGTAATACGGAGGGTGCGAGCGTTAATCGGAATTACTGGGCGTAAAGCGTACGCAGGCGGTCTGTTAAGTCAGATGTGAAATCCCCGGGCTCAACCTGGGGACGGCATTTGAAACTGGCAGGCTAGAGTCTCGTAGAGGGGGGTAGAATTCCAGGTGTAGCGGTGAAATGCGTAGAGATCTGGAGGAATACCGATGGCGAAGGCGGCCCCCTGGACGAGGGCTGACGCTCAGGTACGAAAGCGTGGGGAGCAAACAGGATTAGATACCCTGGTAGTCCACGCCGTAAACTATGTCGATTTGAAGGTTGTGGTCTTTGAGCCGTGGCTTTCGGAGCTAACGCGTTAAATCGACCGCCTGGGGAGTACGGCCGCAAGGTTAAAACTCAAATGAATTGACGGGGGCCCGCACAAGCGGTGGAGCATGTGGTTTAATTCGATGCAACGCGAAGAACCTTACCTACTCTTGACATCCAGAGAACGAGGCAGAGATGCCTTGGTGCCTTCAGGAACTCTGAGACAGGTGCTGCATGGCTGTCGTCAGCTCGTGTTGTGAAATGTTGGGTTAAGTCCCGCAACGAGCGCAACCCTTATCCTTTGTTGCCAGCGATTCGGTCGGGAACTCAAAGGAGACTGCCGGTGATAAACCGGAGGAAGGTGGGGATGACGTCAAGTCATCATGGCCCTTACGAGTAGGGCTACACACGTGCTACAATGGTGCATACAAAGAGAAGCGATCTCGCGAGAGTCAGCGGACCTCATAAAGTGCGTCGTAGTCCGGATTGGAGTCTGCAACTCGACTCCATGAAGTCGGAATCGCTAGTAATCGTGGATCAGAATGCCACGGTGAATACGTTCCCGGGCCTTGTACACACCGCCCGTCACACCATGGGAGTGGGTTGCAAAAGAAGTAGGTAGCTTAACCTACGGGAGGGCGCTTACCACTTTGTGATTCATGACTGGGGTGAAGTCGTAACAAGGTAACCGTAGGGGAACCTGCGGTTGGATCACCTCCTTACCTAGATGATACGTTGAGTGACGTGTCCACACAGATTGTCTGATAGCTATCACGAGC
>NZ_LECR01000085.1:12729-19641 GCF_001602625.1 Sodalis-like endosymbiont of Proechinophthirus fluctus | reverse complement strand
GGTAGTGTGGGGTCTCCCCATGCGAGAGTAGGGAACTGCCGCTGCTACTGCTGTACCGGCATTAAAATGATCGTTCATACTACTTCAGAGTATTCGGCTAATTAAGCGATCAATGCGGACACGGCGTAAACGACGAATAAGTTTACGCACTTTAATCGGATAGTCTGCTATGCTTTGTAGCTCGGTGAAGTGCTTTACCATCCGAGTGTGAGTACGGATCATGGCGAGTTCGCGCTCACGCTGCGTCCGCAGCGCCTGTGTGGGATCGTGGATTAGTAGCGCATTTTCCAGATCGAGCCGCCAGGCACGTGGGTTAAGGTTATTACCGGTCAGCAATTGCCACTCTTGGTCCACCCAAACGCCTTTTAAGTGATAGCTGTTGTCGTCGTCTTTCCACAGACGCACCACCAGTTGACCATTATCTACATAATGCTGCAAACGGCCAAGAAAGCGGCGCAGGTTGACTTCATATAGGTAGGGGAGGGCGCCAATGATTTTAAATGGCTGCTCTTCCGGGATATAAAAATCGTTGGCAGTCTTATCGCCGACAATGATTTCCACCTGCCTGCCCAGGCGCAGTAACCTGATGAGATCGCGCATCAGCAGCGCGGGCAAATTGAAATAAGGGGTACACAACGTCAAGATATCGCGGGTCGAACACAACAAATGGTGGATCGTTTTGTTCAGTGGGCTTTGTTTGCCTAATCCTACTAGCGGGGTTATGGCTAGTTCATTGTGGCCTGCTTCACCCTGATAACGATAGATGGCCTCCCGCAGGGACTGGCGAAATAGGCGGGTATCATTTTTTATCTCCAAGCTTTTCGGCCGGGCGGTACTGTCCAATCGATTCACCGCCGGCGCCGTGAGCAAATGTTGTTTAATATAGTTGAGTAGCGTGTCTGCCAGCGGGTGGTTACGGATAATCTGGTAGCGATCGTAGCGGTATTTATCCTGCTGATGCAGATAGACATCATTCAGGCTGGCGCCGCTGTAAATCACCTCACCGTCGACGATAAAACCCTTCAAGTGTAAAACTCCGAACGCTTCGTGGATATTGACCGGCACGCCGTATACTGGCACGTCTACACCGGGATGGGTTTGTGCCATCCAGCAGTACCAATCGGCGTTGGTGTTAGCAGCGGCGCCGCCGATTCGCCCGCGCTGTGCCCGGTGCCAGTCAACCAGAATCGCTATTTCAAGCGTAGGGTCGGTGCGCTTGGCCTGATAAAGAGCCTCAAGGATTCGTTCGCCGCCTTGGTCCTGTTCCAGATATAGAGCGACCAGATAAATCCGCCGCCGGGCGCCGGCGATTGCCTGTATGAGTGCTTGATAAAAATCTTCAGGGCTGTAAAGAGTTTTAACATCTGCAACCGTCTGGGGGATTTTTGGCAGTTGTGCAAGGTGTTGTTGATGTTTGTTGCGTTTAAAAGTTGACAACATCACAGTGCGCTTCTTCTCTTATCATCGAAGGTTGGAATGACCCTGTGTAGATAGGCAGTTGCGTTGAACGGGCCATAATACCACTACTTTTGTTGCTTGTGGGCATGTTTCAATTTGCCCGGCTAATCCTTGCCTGCTGCCGGCGCAATGTAATATGTAACCGGTCCCATCGCAAGCACGACGATGCGTCTATGCTGTTCTGCAGTTTAATATCCATCGTGAAGCCTAATTGCGCTCCAGCGCTATCAATCATGCCGCAGTTATTGAGCATAGTAATGGCGGGTCAGCTGCTGCAGACCAATGGGCGCGGGTGTAATTAATAATCTTCTCCAAGAAGCATGCGCCTGAGTCCTAGTTTTTTCAAATCGTAACGCACCAGCACCGCGAATTCCGTATCGGTATTATCCGAATCGGCAATAAACAAGGGTGATTACCGATGATGACTTCACAATCTTGTTGTTGCTTGACACCGCCACGAACGCCATTTCCCGATCGTAGTCGATTTGCATCATATAGGCTAAATATTCATGGATAAATTCGCTAATTTCGCTGTGAAGTAGCGGTAAAATAGGACTTCGCGAGTTCACATGACCGATGAAAGTTTTCAGTAGTAGTTCATCTTCAGGCATAATTAGCTGGAACAAACAGATTTGCCCATTATTGAGCGTGATGACCGACTCCAACTGGCACGGATAGGGCTGGATAGCCAGCGGCGCCGTCATATCGCTGCCGATCGCTGCTGCAGGCCAGCAGCAGATGAGTATTCAACGCGATAATTTTCTGGGCAGCCTACCACCAAATTGGACATCTTCACCAGTAGTTGGCTGAGCCCCGCTGTATCCAGCGGATACAGCGGAGTGGTTATTGCGCAGGATGACCTTCTTCAGTCCCTGTAACATATCAGGTGATAATCCAGCGCCATATTAAGCGGCGGCAACAGCATAGCACTGGCTACCTGCGTTACTTCTACTACGTTGCGCAACGCGAATATTACCCATTGTACGTCGGATTTATGTGCGATACCGGCGAAATGCAGCTTCATCGCGACTGGATAACCACGCCCTTCACTGGGCCGCACTGCGTCGTCGCTATCGGCAGTTATCTAGGTCTTGTGCTATAAGCTTCAATGAGGGGTATAACGTCATGGGTTTCCAGCTGGGTGATATCTTAATCCAGTGCTTGGCGGATTATCTGGTGAACATGGGTGGCGTCGATGGCCAGCCCGATCGGCAGCATCAGTATCAATTGGCGCTGATTACGCCCGTACTCAAAGGCCATCACGGCCCCCTCGGGGGTGCGGTAGGTCGGCAGGCGAGCCTAGGTGATGAATAGAACGGCATGCTTGCTGTGAAAAAACTAGCTGCTCTAATTGCTCAATACAGCAACCGGTCGTGAGCGGGGAAGCACCAGCCAATATGGCGATAACTTACGTAGCAGTCTGGTTACTAGGCGAGGTAGCACTCGGGACATAGATTATCAGCAGTGCGTAATAATCTTTATTGCCCATGAACGTCAATAGCGCGGCGCGGTAACGATCTGGGATCGTATCGTCGGCGAGATCCAGCAGTAGCCCGAGCGCTGGGCAAAACATGATTGACCACGCATCGCTCTCCCGGTACATAGGGGCCGGTAGGAAAACAACATAGGGCTGACGGAGTAGATCGGCCACGCCGCCGTAGCAGGCTAGTAGCCGGTTCTGTCTGGTAATGTTCGACAGAGCCCCTCAAACCTAGCAACACCGGATGGTTAATCTCCGATATTCTACCGGTGACGCAGGCCTTTATCTGGTCGCGTACCGAGCCGGATCCTACTATGACGGCTTGATGATGTAGCACAAACAACGCCGGCGCGGCAGCAGATAACCCTCGCAGCGTAGTACCTCGCTGCCGCAGGCAGGAAAAGGGCGCATGGATTGTTGCAATCGGAATTGGCGCAAGGCCAGTACGGCGTTTTGGGTCATAGTGTAGCGATAGGTGGAAAAAGAGGAAGAGTTTACCAGAGCGCTTGGGAGAAAGGTAATGCTTTTTCCTCATGGTACGCGTTTTCTTGGCACATCGACCTACATGCTTAAGGCGGCTTTCTGCGGCATAAAGTGGCATACTGCATGGAGGCTTTTCTTATCTTATCCCGTCGAGTTTATCCCACGAAAGGCCATTTGACTAACGCTGACCCATTCTACCCAGGTCACCCTAAAGACGCGTTTAGCGTCTTTAGGGTGACCTGGAAATTCCTACCCTTCAAAGGGCGCCCCGCGGGTGATCAAGTGTAGGTTTCATGGCGTCCCATGAGGGTAAGGCACAGGGGTAATGGCGCTTTCGGCATTGTGCGCCATGTAGCAGCGAGTCCACTTTCTGCTCCTACTTAAACAAAATAATGGTTAAATACTGCGTATGCCAAAATGACTGCTGAGAGCCGGCTCAGCTTCGGTATTGATCTTGATGAAACGCACTTTATCGCTACGTTCGCCGGCGACGGCATCGAATACCGGCGCAAAACCAACGCAGGGGTCACACCACGGCTCCCAAAATCGATGATAAATAGTAACCATCCTGCAGGCGATTAATGGCTAGGCAGGATGCACAAACCGTGTTCATAATGTTGCTTCTGATGAGTGGAACTAACTGTAGCGTCGGAAATTTTCCGGCCAGTGGTATTCGCATTTTAGTGGGCCAATTTTTAAAGTATAGTAAAAGGAATAACAGGTGAAAAAATGAGTTATTCGATGGTTTCTATAATAGTTGCCCGCTTTTACTTTAACCCGGTAGCTATGCTATATGGGCAGAGATCGGGTAATCTTCGCGCCCATTAGAGAGGAGGGTAATATGAGCGATAACGATTTATTAAAGGGTAAAAATGGCAAATTCCACGTGATGTATGTGCACAAAAAATAGGAAGATCAGGAGGCACCAACGCGGCCACCCCGCCATGCGCAGATCGACCGCCGATGCGGAGATGGCGTCGTCGGACCAGATCATGGGGGAATCAGAGGCAAAATCCAGAAACAGCTGAGCCGCCAGCGTGCCGTAGAAACCTACGTTTATGGGGAAAATGCCTGTCAGGCGCTGTTTTGCAACCACTAGAATGCTATCGTGCAGGCCTTGTTCGAGCAATCGGTGATGTTGCAGTTTCGCGATGCGCTGCGCTGGATTGTGACTAACCATATGGCTTATCATGTGGTGGAAGACGATGAGTTGGCCAAATCCTCAGGCACTGAACATCACGGAGGTGTCTGTTTTTGATTAAAAAAACACGACTGTCTTAGCGCCGACTGCTATCTTGCTAAAGTCACCGTAAAACAGCACGATTGTGTTATGGGCCTGGAGCAGATTATTAGTAATCCTCACAATCTCGGCGCCATCATATGCAGCTTGCGCACTTCGGCGTGAACGTAGTGGAGGTAAGCGATAGCTCTCTACTGGGGTCCGGCGCTGCGAAGCGCACCACCGAAGGTGCGGCAGAGTACGTCAAAGCCATTCAGTGCAACGATATATTGCAGGATATGCGGCGTTTTCAGCAAACTTGATACACTGTGGTAATTAGCTGGTAACGGTGAAATGCCACTTTCCGAAGTAAATATACCCGCCTTAGCAGTGTGCTAGTGTTGGCGGAAGATGATATCGCGCTCTTCATATGAGGCACTGTCCCATACGGATATCGCTAGCAGTCATCAATGGCACTGGTCGGGCACCCAGTTTGAACGTGTCTGTAAGCGCTGGCATTCTACTAGCGGAATAGTGGTGGAAAAACCATATCTGACGTCAGCGAGACGCTAAAAAACGCCTTAGAGGGTTCCTTGCGATGTTTGCTGTGGTAAGCTGAAGATTTAACTTCAGCACATTCACTTCCGAGATAAGCGTATCGAACCTATTCGACAGCTTGCGGGTCAGGCATTCCGATCGCTGCTTTTCCGCTTCATTCAGCGTCGACTAGTAATTAAATCAGGTAATTATACTACGACGGTAAAAGATTATCAAGAAACGTCTGGCCGGCTTTCGTCAGATGCAGATGCAAACAGCTGCGGTCATTTTCATTCTGTTTACGTTCAATCCAGCTGCGTTTTTCCAGCTCATCGGCAATGTGGGTGGCATTAGTGAGGGAGGAAACCAGAGCCGAACTCAGTTCTGGCGGCTAAATACTTGAATACTGCGGCTGGCCTGCGATTTCATAGTCACCAACACTATAAACAAGGTTTCATTAATTCCCTGGGCTTTCAAGCAATACGGTTGCGGTTTTCCAGCAGTTTACCCTACATGTGCATGCACAAACGGGGTAATTACACTTCCTGGAAAGGAAAATCGCTTTTTTTCTGCGTGTCCAGCGTTAACATTTGTTCTATCCGGGGTTAAAGAACTTTCCATTTAACCTGCACCTCATTAGTAAAAATTTTAATATATAATATATAAGTGTTGAGGTAATTTTAATTTACCCATTTCCTTACTCCCCTGATTAAAATTCTAGTAAGCATTTTTACACCACGCCATACACTAGAGCACTGGACAGCGTCGTTATGATGATGCTGCGAGTGCAGGTAAACAGCACCGCCAATGTCAAAACCCTGCTAGCGTAGGCCATACAAGCTGAGGCTCATGTAGGATAATTAAGGTATCGGGTAAGGTGGATAATACCACCAGCAATGCACAAATAGCGGCAATACCGATACTGTCCAGTACCCGACCCGGGCTGGCCATTATGCATTCGGTCGCCCGCTAGAAAAAAACGGTAACCAAAGAAATAGAAAATTCGCCATCCCTACTATACAGCTAATGATAAACACCGTACTAGTCACGGCTTACCCCTCCGAGGACGATAGCAGCGCTGCTAGACAGCCGCCGCCGATGTCACCCAGAATCGCCATGCGAATCGATACTAGCTAGAGGCCAGCAAAGTGCAGACCTGCTGCGATTATCCCGGCTGAGGCAGCTAATGGTGGCGGCGAAGACTTCATAGGTCAGGCCAAAAGCCCAATGGGCGGTTTTACAGGGCGACAGCGTGCCAGGGACGTGTGTTAGCGCAACGCCGGCCCATATAAAGCGGCGTCCTATACAATAAGTGGCTCACATCCCATCGCCATGACCGTCAGTGTGGCTATATACAGCGAAATACCGACGCTGATCAGGGTAGTAATTACAAACTGGCTGGAGCGGGCGTATATGATGCAGGAAATGAACATCCCTTCCAACGGCGTGAATCAGAGTTTCACGGCGTTCAGACCAAAGGCAAACGCCACCGGCACATACCCGATGATAAGCGGCAGGCTATCTTTGACGTTGATGCCCTGATGGAAGGTCGCTAACACGGTGGTGGCCGGCAGATCGGCATTGTTAGGCTCTATAGCATTGTTAGGCTCTATGATGAATCGCCTTCTTTCCTTTGATAACTTACAAGAGCACGTCGCCACGCGCTGCAGTGGCAAATCTTATCAATACTATGAGAATTTGCCCTGCGCCAAGCGGGCGAGCGGGCGATCACAGT
>NZ_LECR01000085.1:0-12691 GCF_001602625.1 Sodalis-like endosymbiont of Proechinophthirus fluctus | reverse complement strand
CAGCCATAACAATAAATTGACCAGGCAGAGTAGGTCGCAGGCGAAATAGCTGGTCACGTAACCGGAGGTCAGGCGGTTGCGTGCTTCCGACATGCAGCGGTAAATCACGCTTTGGTTGGGATGTGAAGCCCCTACACCGCTAGGTCGAGGGGAATAATGCCGAGCGTCAGCAAAAGCCCCAGTGATATTAGCCATTACCACACTAGTACCAAGGAGAACATCAGAGAAGACTGCCCAGCGTGGTCATTTTGGCTTTACCTCGGTCTGCAACGCCTCCCACAAGAACAAACAGGCCGATTTCAGATCTCTAAAATGAAAGGGCGGCGCGACCAGTAAAAACACCATGGAGGTCAAAAGATTACTAAAATGGGCAAAGCTGAGGAAACCCAGCGGAGCACGGCTGTGCGCAATACCGGCGTAACAATGAACACTGCCTCTAGCAGTGACAAATGGGTAGGTTCTGGCGATAGCATCCAGCAGCGGCCGGGCATAGTAATTACTGTCAATAGCCAGGCCGGTGGCGATCGCTATAATAAGGATTAGTGCTGGGTTCAGGTTAATATGATCTGTGGACGTTTTTATAATGGTTCGTTTAATTAACGGGCGGTATTATCACTGATTAACAACAAAAAAGAGGGGTGCTGCGTCCCTCTCGCTTGTTTTTCTCCAGTATGATGGCGCTTCTGACGCAGGTTTACACGCCCACGCCGACGATCCAAACGGAGCGGTGTCGTGCTTATTTGGCCAGCGGCTGCGGCGGTGTTGTGTTTACCCGACCGTCAAATAAGGCCCGATGCGCTTTTATCCATCCGGCGGCGTGGCGTTCAATATCCGCTTCTTGCGCATCGCCCTGGTGCATCTGCGCATTTTACGCGTTGATATCGGCAGTCGGCAGCTTCATTATGGCGATGGCGAAGATTTTGGACGCTGCTGGATTAGTCTAGGCCCACTGTTTTTGGCGATGATACATATGCTGTTAACGGGGAAGCCATAGTCTTCCCTGTTGGGTAGCGTACTCAGTACGGAGTTCAGTAATACAAAATAGGTTTACCTTTCTTGTGGCGGCTGATGATATTGGCCATGATCGCCTCATGATTTAACTGATTGTGCTCGACCGTGGCATTCAAGCTATAGGCCTTGATGTTTAATGACCACCTCACAGTCCTAGCCTGGCGTACAGCCGGACAAACCCGCCTTGCCGCGTTGCCTTGTTGGTATCGAATAGCTTGGCCAATTTAAGGTCTTTGAGCTGGTAGATGGTAGTAATGTTATCTTATCGGTGGTCTTTTTATTGATTAAATAGCCTTGTAAATAGCCTTGGGCGACGCTGGCAATATAGGGTTCTCCGACGTTAAAATTTGCCATCGCCGCGGGCGTGGTTGTACATCTCTTCTATTTGTGGCTTCCAGTTCACCTCCAGGTAGGTCGCATCGCCATTGGCGATGGCGGTAAGGGGAGACAAGACGACGGCTGTTCAGGATCACACACTGTTGCCGGTAGCACACTCCACCGACAGATGATCCTTATTGAACTAGATATATCCTCAATGACTTGTCATAGAGGTTGAAATAGCATTATTAGGACATGATATAATATTAAAAATTATGATTTTTAAATTATGCTAAGATCTGTCGCTGTCAAAATTTGGTCAGTCCTTTTCGTACCTGTGCTATGCCTTTTGTCGTTCCCAATAGCTCAAATCGATAGAGCAGGGAGACCCAGGCGTTTCTGGGCGAAGATATCGCACGCCAAACAAGAAGAAGTAGGTACTGAAGTTCCGGTTGCCGGCGCCAATGACACCGGCAACAAAGGAATAGTTTAACGGATCATCGTTGAGAAAACGGATGATTTGGCGCGGTACGGCACCTCGGGGTCGAGCCGCCGTCTTAGCTCGGTAAAATGGGAATTGGGAATATAGGAGCGTTTGCTTTTACGTTCTTTCACATCTCAAGAGGGATGTGCAGCGTGGCCAGCCAGACCCAATTTGTTGACGAAGCGGTGTGTACTTCCTAACTGGTGGCAGTGTGTACTTCTTAACTGCTGGAAAAATAGATCAACGCGGTGTCATTACCGCGCCTTAGGCGGTGTTGCGCTGGTGGATAACGGGCTGATTTTGTCCGGACTAAAGCTGCCCAGTAGTGTTCATTGGCGGTCTGTACCACAGGAACTTGCTGATAACCGGACCGGACATGATACAGTGTTTTCTCATTGTCCATAAGATCCACCAACCGGTAGTTGATTTTTTTACGGTCAAGTGCGTGGCAGGTAGCTTGGCATTAGACATAATCCGGTTTAGTATAAACATTAGTAGTCGTGATTCATATTTATCTATTACAGTGTGAGCATTACAGTTTGGGCGGTCGCTGGCATACTGGGCACCATTTTGGTGTGGGTGTCAAGCAATGCTCGCCGGGCTTTCTCCTGCAAGTCACTTAGTTTTTCCTGTGTCTTTTATAGGTCGTTTTCAGCAAGTGAATCCAGGGTATCCGGCCAGGAGAGAAACATTCTCTTTAAAATCTAATTGGACATCCTGTTTTTCGGTTTTGTTAACCGTATGTTTCTCATATTCATTAGTAGATTCTTTAATCATATACCTATTTTTCGCTTCCGACGGCGCGGGCATAGGGGACAAAACGGGAAAGTCTCGGCTTTTTAGATTATTCTGAAAGGCAGAAGTGCGGCTTATCTCATTACTCTTGACCTATTACGTTAGCTGTGATCACTCTGCCGTGACTGAAAAGAAGACAAATAATGTATTTAAGATCTGATGAAGTAGCGTGCGAACTGGAAAATCTCAGGCTTTGAAGGGACACCATTACCCGGCAAAGCTAAGCTGTGGTTACCGTAAAGGCTAATATTATGTATATGTCAATCGCGAAGCCAAGTCGGGCAGGACAGCGCTGGTAGTTCACCTCCGCGCTGTGCGATAAGAGCAACTTGTTTCGCCGAACAAACTACCACCGATACGCGCAAGCGTGAGCTATCAGGCTTTTTCGCCGGATCCTGAAGGACGACAGCTGGATAGCCATGCTATGGTATTCCCCACGGTTTCAGCTAGTATGCTTCCTTTGTCCACTATCTGCAGAAAATGTTCAATTGATTTGCTGATCCCGTGACTTCCTTCTCGCCTTGACAGCGAGTCGCCTCTCCGGTCATTACGGTTGGTAAGCGCCTAGCTTCTCGGTCTCATCCCTATCGACTTTCCCATACCCTTCCTTGCTGATATTGCACTGAATTGATGAAAAAACCGGCGGACCACTGCACCGTTAGCGCACACATTACACCCGTTTTTACATATTTTTACACCAAGCGCTGTAAGAAGAAACGAGCAGGACGGCACGGACCGTTGTGCAACCTTAATTAATTGATAGTTAATTCTGGCACGGGAGAGGAGCTGCAATTCCGTTGCGTTGCGCGCGGATCACAGGGGATTTTTGCCGGTAGTAGGTTTCATTCCCATTGGGGATTTAATGATTAATATCGTTTCAGGAGTAGCAAACATGAAAACAATCGTCGTACTCTTTACGACAGCGCTGCTCTGCAGCGATTTATGGCTAGTTAAGCTAGGTGTACGGGCGCACCCTCGGCGTCGCTTAGTGTGAATAATACCGCTCGCATAATCAACTACCGGCAAAGATTAAAAAAAGCGGCGTCATCATCAACCTGGTGACAGATGCGCACTATTCTTCCTGTGAAGTTTTTGCGGAAGATAATAAAACGATGATAGGCTTTGAACTGGATTTATGGAACGCTATGGGCAAGATACTAGGGGTCCCAGATTAAACTGATTTCCATTGATTTCGCTGGCTCGATCCCTGAAGTTAAAAGCGGGCGCTACGACATGGTAATAGAGTGCATCTCCGACACCGCGGAACGGGAGCAGTTGGTATCGTTCATCAACTATGCCTATGCCATCAATGAAGTGTATACCCTGGCCGACAGTAAAAGCGTCATCACTGACCTGCGGACGCTGTGCGTCTTGAAAGTCGGCGTGCAGACCGGGACCGATTTCGAGCACACTGTGCGACATCTTGAATCCGAATTATAATAAAAACGGCAAAGCGGCGATCGTGGTCACCCGTTCTCCAGTCCGCCGACGCGGTACTTTTGGCGCTTTACGCTGACCGTATCAATTTTGTGCTCAACGACGCCGCCGCCGAAATCAAAAAAGTGGCGCTGCAGCCGATCCCCGTACTGTGGGGGTGAGACCATATTACGCAAGGGTACACTGGTAGGAGTAAATGGCTTCTCAACCGTCGGATCGCTACCGACGGTCTTGGCAGAAGCGAACGAACATTACTTATATTCTTTTTAGGGATACTAAGACGGCCAAGGGATCGTCAAAAAAACGTGAGGAAATTATTATACCTACCGCTACTACGAAAATGGTGAGTACGGTAGATAATCAAGTGGATGTGGTGGTGGATAGTAAGGGCGTCCATATTGCCCACCCCAATACCGATAATGACATTTCAAATAGTTTGATGCCGGCTGTACCACTCGCGTGAAGGAGGGGAATTTGGTTCCGCTCGGGGCAATGATGGCATAGGACAATTTTGCTATTTTTTCCGCCCATGCTAATCGCGTGGAACTGTGCTTGTTCAATGAGGACGGCGAAGAGTGTGACCGTATTGAACTACCGGAATATACCGATGGGGTATATAATATTTATTTGCCAGCCGTGCGTCAGGGGCTGCTTGTACGGTTACAGAGTTTACGACCCGTTTGAACCTGAGCAGGAAGGGGGCATCGCTTCAACTTTGCCAAGCTGCTGTTCGATCCCTACGCCAAACAAATCTGGGGCAAACTGAAATGGGATAATGCCCTGTTTGCCTATGACATCACCAATGATGATATAGATTTGAGCCTGGATGAGCGCTAGAGAGCGCCGTTTATGCCAAAATACCGGGTGATTGTATCTGGCGTTTTCCTTAGCCCATCAACGGTAAAACTTTATACCGTAGGAAAAACCTCGCATATGAAACGCACGTGCGCGGTTATACATGCGTTGAGCATTTACACGGCATTTTTCCGCGCTGAGCATGCCGCAAATTGTCGACTATATAAAGGCGCTTGGCGTCTTCTCCATTGAGTTGATGCTGATCCACGCCTTTGTCGACGACTACTATCTGCAGGAGAAGGGACTACATAATTTTGCAAGGAACACCCTTGGCTTTTTCGCGCCACATCCCAAATATATGGATACTTCAACCGTTAACAAATTCAAGCAGATGATCGCTACCCTACAAGCTGCCGGCATCGAAGTCATCCTGGATGTGGTGTATAACCACACTGCCGAAGGAAATGAACTGAGGCTGATATTGTCGATAAAAGCGATTGATAACGTCAGCTACTACCGTTTGTTTCCCGAAGAAAAGTGATATTATGTCAAAGACATAATCACTGGTAATACGCTGAATTTGAGTCATCCGCGCGTGCTGCGGATGGTGACCGACTATCTACCCTATGGGGAGACGGAGTGCAGATTGACGGGTTCTATTTCTATTTGGCTACGATTCTCGGCCGGGAAAAGCTACAGTTTTGATGAGGATTTCGGCTTTCTAGAGGATACCTGCCGCCAGGACCTATTCTCAGTCAATACAATCTAATAGTAGAACCTTGGGAATATGGCCTGGGCGGATATCAAGTGGACAGTTTTCCTCCTGGATGGGCCGAATAGAACGATCGTTATCGTGATTCGGTGCGAAAATTCTGGCGCGGCGATGAAGGGCAACTGGCAGATTTCACTACCAGTTTGGCGTGCTCGGCCGATATTTTTCATCATCGAGGTTGCAAAACCGCACGCCTCAGTCAATTTCATTACCGCACATGATAGTTTCACCCTGAGCGATATCGTCTCCTATGAATAAGCATAATGAGGCCAACGGCGAGGATAACCACGATGGACACAGCGAAAATATTTTCGCCAAATTATGGAGCGGAAGGTTTGACCGACAATCCTGAGATTAATGCTCCGTGATTGCGGCAAATGCACAATATGTTGGCGACCCTGATGTTTTTTTCAGGGCAGGCCTGCTGTTCTAGGTGCGAGCAATGAGTTTGCCCGCACCTAGCAGGGAAACAATAACGGTTATTGCCAGGACAGCGAAATCAGCTGTATCGATTGGAATGTCAACGACAAAGGCCAATCGCTTATCCTGTTTACCTACCGCTTTAGCTTTATCACCCTGTGTAAGCGTTTTCCCATCCTGCACTGCGGCTTTTTTTCACCGGTGAACGAGAAGATGAACATCAAAGACGTCACCTGGTTTCATCCTGGCAGCGAAAAGATGAATGATGAGACCTAGAGCGATACTCATTAAAGAGTATCAGCATGTTATGCTGGACGGGGTGTTCACAGCCGACGGAGCTGCCCGTCAGTTTGACCTGTTCCCAAAGGTGGTATTCATGCTCATGGCGTACATTGCCTGCCTCGAATGAGGTTAATAGAACGGGACGGAGTCTTGGATACGCGGACCCTCATTGATGCTGTAGTGGGTATGGTAACGGATCTTGTCCTGCGGCAGGCCGTGCATAGCATAGTTCAGTATCTCAATATAGGCATTGGCTTTGCGATGGATAGCCGAATTATCCAGTAGGGTAATCGGCAAATAAATCTGTCAGAAACGGGTCATCGATTTGCACGCTGAAGTCGGCGTCTATGATCGTGTGATAATCTACGTGCAGTGCATCAGCAACAGTGCTGAGATGCTCTTCTTCGCTTCGGTAAAATTTATTGCTGCCCACGATGCCTGGGTCGGCACCCACGGAGGGTAAAAACGCCCCCTGGTAGGCGGTCGTCGCCAGCGTCAGCTTCAGATTGTCGATATCCCGTTGCAGCTGCGGCAGGCCAATATAGCAAAATGGTCCAGTACAGACTACCGGCATGAACGGTGTCTCAAATTGCTACCCAGCATCGCTTTGCCGAAATAGTGTTATAGTACTCAGGAAACGCTTCAACTTCGGCATCGAATGCCGCATAACCTGTGTCTGGCCGAAATTAAAAACCATAAATATATTCAATAAGGTACGATAAGAAACTAGTCTTAGACTGTTCGCCGTCGGGGACAATATCAATGCCACCCTCTACCTGTTCCTCGACGGACTGGCTGACGGCCTGACGAATGGCGCTATCCACCTCTGCCTAATTGATTATCCTGACCATCTATATTGACTTTCATCAGATCTAGCAAGGCAATACGGTCGCGGCAGACTTACCGACATGGGCGGTGAGAATACGGGAACTCGCTGCAACATCTAACATGACAAAACTCCTGTAACAGCACGGCGACCTGTGCGGGTCGAATGAGTGTAGCTCGATAATAGATGAACAGGAATCATAAGTGAAATCTCTTGGTGCGTTATGCTGTTGTTAGCGCGCCAACTCATCGTGAGATATAGTGGGCAATCCCTGTTACTCCAACGATATGCGCTAATGCCAAAAGGAATCTCATCTCGGCTGAATGCGCCCATTCCGTGCTTATTAAGCAGCATCATGAGGAACAACCGCTTTATATTGTCATAAAAATTCGCTTTTATCGTCGCTAGTGTACTTTTATCGTCGCTAGCGTAGAGGATGTCCGGCGAGCGGCATTCCTTTAGTTGGCCAGACTAAAGGACGAGGTTGTCGGTAGCGTTTGGTCGGTGATTCTCTCCCGGAGGAACTCGGCGAGGAGAAACGGTTAGGCGGCCCTCCATTTTGCGCGTTTTCGAGATAGCCTTAGGACAGTTATCTGCACGGGGACAGCTGTTATCAGAGAATGATAATAGTGAGAAAGTAACGTGGTATTCATAACCTGGTTATTTTCTCACCAAATAGTATAATGTATTTCAGGACAGATGAAGACTAATTGTCTATCCTAGTTATGTTATTTTAAAAATATATCATAGTCTTTTTTTACTTTAAAAAGAAAATCTACCAGCGTAATACTAAACAGTAAACGACAATCAGAATATATATTGATATCCTTTGATTAAGATTTTATTTAGTCAGAGAAAACATGGCGACGAGAAGCCTCTATGGGTGTTTCTAGTTATGACCGACTGATATTATGATGATTCCAGTCTGGAATTATTCCATTAATATATTATTTGTTCAA
Organism: Sodalis-like endosymbiont of Proechinophthirus fluctus; assembly: GCF_001602625.1. GTDB lineage: Bacteria > Pseudomonadota > Gammaproteobacteria > Enterobacterales > Enterobacteriaceae. The sequence goes on along the minus strand of NZ_LECR01000085.1, from coordinate 4,592 downwards.
TTCTTCTGATTATTTAGAATAAATTAATATTTCTGGTGATAATTAGAATAAATTAATATTTCTGGTGATAATATGAAAATAAAAAGTGAGGAAATTCTTCACCTTAACCTGCAGTTTCTCAGCGGCAGTGGATAACGGTACCAACACCGATAACTCTCTTTCTGACTGGTAGTACTAGAGCGTAAACGTTGTCGGTAGCTATCATACCAGCTTCGGTCCGCAGATGAATAATGATATTTATCATGGAACATGAAGCGTTTACCCAGAAATAGTGGTTTGACTTTTATGGTTATCTAGGTATACCAAAATCTTTTTGCTTCGGTAATGGCGCCGATTGCGGTATTTGGGATAAAGGGTATCTTCTGTTTATAGAAATAGAGCCCGTTTTTCCATCGACAAGCTGACGGGGTCAGATCTCAGCATGCAGCCATCTTCAAAGAATAGTTCTTCGCCAATAATCATATCTATGATATGGGCCGCAATGCCGTATCCCGCCGAAGTACTTTGTATATAGTGGTGGGTACCGATATAGATACTATAGCTATCTAGCGCTTTCATTGAATATTTACGAAAAATATCAGTAGAAAAATTATTGCAACATTAATGAAAATAGCTGGGACGAGTATCTCGTCAAAATGAAATATTTCTATTCTCTCACCCGATCATGGAGTGACAGTCTAAGTTATATCGGTTTTACTAATTTTGACTTTGGCTTCGATTTGGCCGATAAGTCTGGCGGTATACGTAGCAATAATTCTATCACCTCCAGCCACATCCTAGCCATGGCCTATGACCATCTGTACTACTCGCTGGTCGCCCACTATTTCCACTACATGTGGCCAATGGCGCGATGGCAGCCAGCTGGATTTTGGTGATAGGTCGTTCAGCGTTACCTCTACCGCCGGCTGGGGTATTATCTAGTATTATCTAGTTGTGGGCTACAAAATTTCTAATCTCTGTAGGCTGCCGCGCGCAACCTCTTTTTATAATGCACCAGGCGCTGTTTAGCATTAGTGTGCGGCAGATTCCAGAGATTCCCACGGGGTTATTTATCGTTTTTTCTCAAGTGCCAGCGCGCGAGCATTCTGATATTCTTGCTGAAATAGGCACATTCTCAGCGTATTGCGGTATTTGCCGTTTATGAAAAATTCCTGTAGCAAAACCCCTTCTTGCTTGAAACCAAACTTGGTATAGATATGGATGGCTTTGGTGTTTTCTTCATCAACAATCAAATATAGCTTATGCAAATTGAGTATCATAAATCCGAAATTCAACGCTAGATGAGTTGCTTCACTGGCATAGCCTTTGCCCTGATACTCGGGCGCCACCAGAATAGAAAATTCGGCGCGTCGGTGAATATGATCGATATCCACCAACTCGACCAGCCCAACACTGACACCTTGCTTGTCAATAATGAACCGCCTTTCGCTGATGTTGTGGATATTTTTCTGATAAAGATCTTTTAACTCCACATAGGCTTCATGGGGTTCTTCAAACCAGTAGCGCATCACCATCTCATTATTATTAAGCTGATGAATAAAGTGCAGATCTTCACTCTCTAACGGGCGCAGCTTAATAGAATGACTCTCTGAAACTTGGCGTGGTTTTTTCACTAACGTATTCTCTAATACTTTAATTGCTATATTATTAGCATAATTAACTACCGGTAGTTTTGGAGAATAAATTAATGATCAAAACGCCGGCGATAATCATGACGATACCGCATATTGCCACAGCATCCAATTTTTGCCCATACAGGAAATAGCTTACGATAGCGACAAAAAAGATACCTAAACCGCACCAACTGGCATAAGCGATGCCGACAGGTACAGTTTTAAGAACCAGCGACAACAGCGTAAATGAGATGGCGTAACCGACTATCACTAAAAGAGAGGGCACTAGTTTGCTGAAGCCCGCCGAAGCTTTGATAGACGAGGTAGCAATGACTTCCGCTATGATAGCAATAAATAAGTAGAGATAAGCCATAGACGACTCTGATCAGAATAATTAAACTTCAAGACTAACACTTTTCGCTCGCGGAAAAAATACCGTAGCAGTCTCGTTGTTTAAGCAACACGGGCGGTGGGAGAATAAAACTTATCCGCGCAAATGGGTGATAAACACTTTTTTCTTTTCGTTGATTGCCCTGGAAAACGATTGCAATGACCGCTTAGGGTAATGCGGTAAAATGCCCGGCCATTAATGGTGTGAGCCCAGCACGCCAAATTTGCCGGCGGAGTGGTGCGGTCCGTCAGTTGTCACAGCGACTGACCTAACAGCGCCACCTCAAGCCGCCACAGCACACAATCCAGCGCGTTGCACGCCGAACCTGGCGGCAGCAATAGGGGAAAAGTTGCTCGCGGTTCAAACCGAGCCTCCATCACCTTACGCAACGTCTCTAACTGACAGCATATGCCTTCGGGATGAGCCTGGTAGCGGGTGTTGGGACTACACCCGCTACTAGCACTGACGCCTTTCTCCGTCAGCGTGACTCGTACGACCGGAACCGCGGTGCACACGCTGCGAGCAAAAAAAACGGCCGTGCCAACACTCGTGCTTCTTAGAGCAGACGAACGATCGACGCGGTGCTAAAACGCACCTGATCAATCTTTAGTACCCCGAATTGTTCACTCAGCCAGCGGCAATAGTTCTGCGCATAGCCAACGCTGGAGGTTTTGATAGCGAATCCCGCCAATTTTACCCGTGACTAGTGTGATCGCCGCGGCGCGTAAATTGGCCTAGACACAGGCCTCCAGAGTCACCATCGGTTTATGGGGAATGGCACATATGGAGACGGTCCAGTCATGACACATCACTAATCAGTGCGGTTGGGCGCTATGGAGCAAGCTCATGCCTGACCCTGGCACTCATGCCTGACTGACCCCGGCACCGGCATAGGAAGGATAAAAAAAACGACCTCTACCCCTCAACAATATCCCAATGATAGAGGTCATTGGCCGGCGACAGCGCCTCCGTGACGACAGCGAGGTATACATTTTGCCAAACGAACAGGAGGTGCCCACCGTTAATACCCGCTTACCGGCGCGGGGTTTCTTTCCCGCTGCCAACCACCAGGGCCGGCCGCTGATGACACACATCAAACAACGTGACACTGTGCTGTTCCACCATCGTCGTCAACCCCGATTGTCGCGGACAGCCGCTCATGAAGGCTGTCCGGCCGATATTCATATTACTGATTAATTGGCCGGCTGAATGAAAACGTTTGTAGCTGCTGTTCCTGTTTGCTCATCTTTCGCGATGCGCAGTTTTTTCAGCCGGTAAATTTCCGTTTCCAGCGTCGCTTTTTCCTCACGGTGCTTGCGCCAACTTTGTTCAAGATCGCTCTGTTGAATGACGTTTGGCTCTTTATGGTGAAAGGTATCTAGCCAGTCGCTGATGTTGTTTGATTTCCAATTTTCCTGTTCTTTCATGTTATCGATCCTACCCAGCTTTATAACCGACGTCATCATAACCGGCGTCATCTTACGCTATTGCTTCAGTGTATCAGGATGAGCGCCGCTTTGCTGTGGCATCGGTTAGTTGGCAACCCGTGTTGTGTTACCTTTGCATGTTACCGCCTCGACCCTGGTTGTTTTCTTTGGCATGCATTTATCGCACCGCCAACAGAAGTTGCTGCGCTAGCCATCGGCCTGCGCTATCGCTGCGTCGACTATATCAATGCTGAAGGTAGTAGTACCAGCCAGTTCTGCCGGCAGAGCCATTATCCGCAGCGGATCGGTAAGCAGTCGGCGAGCCACTCGCCCTGCTAACGTGGCGTGAGGTTGTTACTACTTACGGCCTGCGGCAGCGCCATGATGTGGGAGAACGTTGCCGCGATACGGCGTTTTAAACCCATGGCCACTAGTTTCTAGTCGATGATCCAGCGCAGCGAACCGTCATTGCTCGGAACGAACAGAGCATGGGGCCTATGCAAGTAGGTTTGCAGCGCCAGCGTTTCGGGAATGGGCGCCCCGAAAACCAGCGGACAGCATGGCGAGATCGGTGATGCAGACTAAAAGTCCNCCATACAGTAGCACTACCTGCATACGTTTCAGAGGCGTCAGATGGCCACCGAGGGCGATATCCACCTGTGCATTATCCAACTAGGCATAAATGATCTCAAGATCCAGCGAACACAGGTGCAAATCGATGCCTGGCGGCCTGCCCCGGCGCAGGCGACGCAACAGGATACCGTGAAAACGCTTATCCGCACCGCATTGATGACTGTCAGCGATGTTCACGTCGGGGCCAGCGTGTTACACTAACGCAGCGAAAAGGGCGAAATCTCCCTCTTTATCCAGGTTTATTCCCGCTTTATCCACGGCGGCTATCCGTTATGGTTGCCGCGATAGCGCCCGATAACGACCTCCGGCGCAGCTCCGGAAACGATGGAATGAATAAAAAAACAAAACAACGCTACCCGGACGGTCTGTGGCTGAATGGCGCCTGGACGGGGTGGATACTGGCTCTGGCGGCGCATCTGACGGACAAAACGGTGTTGTGCGCAGTGGCAGCATTCGTTTCGCTCGGTTTGTTGGTCCTGTATTTTGTCAAAAATAGGATGGAAAACTGGAATATGTTTGGAAAAAAAG
>NZ_LECR01000040.1:90894-91065 GCF_001602625.1 Sodalis-like endosymbiont of Proechinophthirus fluctus | reverse complement strand
TGACCTGAGGTACCTCGTCCGGCGTCGCGGTGCTGTATGTTATCTGTCCGTCTATCGACACTTATTTCTTTGGTACAAAGATGACATCAATTTTTGGTTTTCATGGTACGGTGTCAGGTACCGCCCCCAACTTACGTTGCTTGAGCGAAAGGGATACTACAGAAAGGCAGA
>NZ_LECR01000040.1:86252-90636 GCF_001602625.1 Sodalis-like endosymbiont of Proechinophthirus fluctus | reverse complement strand
ACGCAAGCTTCACCCTGATGTTGATATTGCTGCTGTTGGCCAAACTGGCGCAGGGGTTCTCAGTCGATGGCGAGCATTCCAGCGCGGCAGTTTTAGTGGCCGAATGTTCCCTGGACAGAAAGCGGGTTTCATGAGCAGCTGACTGGATTTCGGATCCATCGCCGGTTTTGTGTTGGGTGCCGGCATCGTGGTGCTCATTTCGAGTATAGTCAGTGAGAAAATTTCCTCAACTGGGATTGGTGGATACCCTTTTTCTGGCGCTGCCAGGCATCATCGACTTTTATTTGCACAATGGACTGGAGGAAACACCGACGTTCCAGCAGTATATGGATAAAATAGAGTCCGCCGACTTTGAAACGATGATAGAGCGGCCGCGTACGTGAGATTACGTCCAAACACTGGAAGAGGGATTGCTGACTTGCATGGACCCAATGACATTTATTACATGTCACTGACCTATATGCCCAGCTATCTGTCCCACAATTTACATTATTTGAAAGATTACGCCGTGCTGATTATTATTGCTATCATAGTCTGCATGCTGTTTGTTCAGCTGTTGGTTGGGGCTGTGGAGCGATAAAGTGGGTCGTAAACCATTTGTTATCAGCGGCAGCATCGGCTTGTTCATCCCAGAGATCCCGTGTTTCTCACTGATAAACAGCAAAGTGCTGGGTTTATTTTTCTCGGCCTTACTGTTGCTGGCAATTGCTACTTAACATCTTTATCGGCATCATGGCCTCAACTCTCCTGGCTATGTTTCCCATTCAAATACGCTATAGCGCTATGAATATTTCCTTCAACATCTCGGTATTGATTGCCAGTCTGATGCCAACCTTGGTCGCCTGGCTGGTGGAAAGCACCGGCAATCTTTACATGCTGGATTATTATCTGACGGTGATTGCGGCGATAGGGCTAATAGGGCTGGCAACGGGTATATTCATGCGGTAGACTTCCGACCGGCCTCTGAAAGGCGCCAAACCTTCTGCTACCGACCTGGCGGAAGCCAAGGAGATTCTACAGAACGTTATGACAATATTGAGCAGCAACTTGATGATATTGATACTATAAATTCTAGCGCTGCAGAAAAAATGACAAACGCTTATCGATCAAGTATCCCCATGCAAACTAATAATTGCCTACAAAAGGCTACGATCCCGAGTAGGACTCTACCGGCGGCATGGTGTATCGCCGATATATCCAGTTTGCCGCTGGTGATAACCAATCTTGTCAATATTGTTTCCACCGATTTTTTTCGCTTCCTTTCAATCACTATTCGGCGGTAATAGTGCCGGTAAATGGCTTTGCCGATATCGCCACCTTGGGAATGTTGTTATTAGTTTTCTGCTAGCGTGGCTGAAATCGCTGGCTGAAGTCGTTTGCTACCGGCGCATATTCATGACCGGCTGGAGCGTACTCGCGTTGTTGCTGGTGTTTTTTTTCGTGCTCGCGCCACTTTGGCGTGCCGGTCATTCATTCTGGTCTGCGCCGTGGCGGCGTTAATCCTGTATGGCGTGGTCGGGTCATAGATACCGCCTGCGTTATGCGTAATGCACCCTAGCAGGTTATCATTTTTTCCTCGGTATGTATTATCTGGCGGTCTACGGACTGCGCAACGCCAGATTGACTGATCTTAGCGCTATGAATGAGTTGGCCGCGAGAGGGTTGTGGATCGCTATCCTGGGCATGGGATTGCTTACCGTTCTGCTGTCGTCGGTCATGAACAATCTAACTTCGGTTCTCATTGGCCCGCTGTCCATTAATGCCAGCAATACCACCAGCATGGTACGCTAGGGAATGATTTATGCTAATGTCATTGGCTCTGATTTAGAGCCGAAAATTACTCCGATCGGTAACCCCCTTGCCCTGCTACTTTGCTATGACTGTACGTTCTGGCGAAAAAATATTGCCATCAGCTGGGGATATTATTTCAGGATATGGATATAATAATATTATTGGTGCTGCTGGTAACGTTGGCGGCCTTGGTGCTACGGCTGATGTGGGCCCAATAAATAGGTGCGCATGGTGGTGGTCGTCAATCCCTTTCCCAATTATCGTCAAAGGACACCTGGAGCAGTAATGTACCTATAAATAAAATGTGATGCAGATAGTCTTGTTTAATAACACTACCTGTATGTTAATGCTATCACGCCTATCACTCCTTTTCTGGAACGCGTTATGCCTGTCGGACAACATCATTCGCAGGCGCGACTTTATGCAATAACAGCAGCAGCGGGAAAGTCGGGATATCCTATACAGTCCCGCTTTTTTGCGCTTTTATCATCGCGGCGGCAATGCCTATCGCTAATAAAAACGCCAGACAAGAAATATTATTTTAGACCGCAATAATAATCAGAGCGTCATTGACGCCAATCACTCTGGCAGTGTGGTGGCGATCACGGCGCAGGCAGAAAATGTGCAAAGTGGCTTGCGCCAGCTATCGCTGAAAGCGCATCCGATTTCCTGGTGGATGCTGGTCATTAAACACGCTCGCGATTTTAATGAATTCAATCGCGTCATATCACCGACGCTGCTGACGACGATAATGAAAGAATTTAATTTAACGGAAGTACAGGTCGACTGACTCAGTTCGCTAAGCTTTTTAAGCGCGCTGTTCGGCGCGGTGATTTTCGGTATTTTTCCAACTATATCGGCACGGGCTACAAGCGTTGCTATAGCTGGAACATCGCTGTATCGGTGGAAGTCATCGCCGGCGTGGCTACTGCTTTTTGCAAAACACTGGGGTATTCCAGGCGCTGTGCGTGGCGATGGGAGTGGGAACCGGCGACTATGGTTCGGAAACTATCAATATAACATTACTGGGCGAGTAGTGGAAAAAATAAAACCGTAGGATCGCCGTCTAGGTACATCATGCCGGTTTACCGCTGGAGTAATTTATCAGTCCGGCGCTCATCGCTGCTATTCTTGTTTTTGTCACCTGGCGGTGGCAGGCATTTTTATTCATTCCGTTAATCTGGCTGAGTATCTTGGTGATTCAATTCCTTATTGGCACCTGTAAGACCATGAGTAAAGTATTCACCTGGATCCATGAAAATAACCTGACGGTGCCAGTTGAAGAGCCGGCCGCGCTCCCAGCCGGCAAGAAAAAGCCTTTCAGGCAGACTCGTTTTCCTGCTTGAAAAACCGCAACTGTCTGTTGGAGATAGAGCTGATTTTCGGTTTTACCTGGACTGAGATAGGTATTACCAACTTCTTGACACTGCAATTAACGTGTGAAGTCGGGCTGCCACCGGGCACGGCGGCGACTATCTCCGGCGCTCCAGGAATTACCGGATGAAATAGGAAAAATTTTTTGGGTGGTTATTCCGATATGCGGGGTCACAATATTTCACTGGGTATCATTATCGCTGTCTGGATGATTGCCGCAGTGCTGTGTACGTTGATTCCACTACACTACCCTTGGTTGTGGTATCCAGATTTTCTTGGGTTATCTATAAACTCCCATACCCAGTGGCCTATGTTTTGCTCATTGATTCGGCGCCGTAGGCCAGCCCTCCCACTTTAGACTTACCGTCTAAAAAAAGCCCCTCTTTTGGCTTGCTACTGAAAAAAACGGATCGTATCGAATTGTCGATTTCTGATTCCTTCCATCACCGCCGATGAACCCGTTAATCAGCGGATTTATCGTTTTCTGCATCATGATATCGTCATCTTCGCTATCCATCAGGGTTCACTGCTGTCGGAAAGAGATTGCGCTGCGGTTTACTGTTTCCCACCAGCTGGTGAGGGAAGAGTTTATCAAACTGACTAAAGCCGGCCTGGTGCAGGTGCTGCCGAAACGCGGTACCTTTTGTACGCAAAATTTTTGCCCGACGGGGTCGCTGAACGGCCTCTTCATCTGTGAGGATGTGGAAACGGCAGCGGTGCGTCGTGCAGTCCTGCAAATGACGCATTTTTCATTAATGCAATTGGAGTATAACTTACAGCAGCAGTCCTTAGCGGCAGCCTATCATGACAGTTATGAGTTTTTGCGGCTGGACGATGAATTTCATCTCCTGATCGCACAAAGTATCGACTGTGAGTGAGCTGGCCTGGGAAACAGTGGAAAACATCAAGACCACCCTGGATAGGGTGCGTTATCTGACCTTAAGCGAAGTGTCGGCGCCGGGAAATCCTGATATGCTAGGATCAAGAGATTTTCGATGTGCTGAAGCGCCGTGACGCTGATGCGGTGGAAGATACGCTGCGCGGCTATTTATTTGCAGCTGATGATCTTCTCCATCACTCCCATTACCCAGCGCAACAGCCAATGGTTTGAAGAAGAATAACCGGCTTTTGGCTAACGCCTCTCACTCCACTTTGACTCACTTGGCGGATAGCCGTCTATAGCGCCTCGACGACGAACAGCAAAGCGATAGCGCCAGTT
>NZ_LECR01000040.1:73723-86231 GCF_001602625.1 Sodalis-like endosymbiont of Proechinophthirus fluctus | reverse complement strand
CCGCTGGTAATGATGTAGACACGATCGCACCTCACGCGGCGGTCACGGCTATGATTTTCCACGATATTGCTTGCCAGTTATTATTTCCTCTCTTTTTTAACTGCTGACGTCCGCCAGGGTAGCTCGTCTACCCCTCCTTCGAAGTTGGATATTCTTTATCCCGCCGGTGCAGACAACGCCACCTAAGTCTTTTCAGCGCACGTTTTATTTTTCCTCAATCGCCTGAGTTGGCACTCTTACTCTGAACGTGGCGAAACCCCCGCTTGAAACCCTTCGGCGGAGTGCACAGAAGTCGCGGCCAATGTTAATTCAATGAGCTGAATGTGAAATTATGACGTTCTTTTTGTCAAAAACCGATGATGCCCGTCGGTTGCGGGATAAGTGGTTGATATAAAAACTGATAATTGACATTTTTTCCGTAATTTTGGCATACTTATTATTTTTCCTAAGCTTGGGATGCGTACGTAGCGATAATAAAGAAAGATTCTTTATTCTCCAATCCGTCTTAAAATATCGGGAGGCCTCACTATTACTTAAGCATATGAAGCATCAGAAAAATTCTGCGGGCGATGTGATGCAGGGTGAAGTTGTACTGTTAAATGATGTCCATCAAGGATGCTCTGCGTTAGTCCATAGTATCGCCAGACTCTGCATTCGTTATTATCAATATCCGCAGGAATCAGCACGTCTTGCCACCATAATATTGAGGTCGTCATCATGAATTTCATTTTCGCATTGTTAGTGGGTGTGTTTATATCTGTCTACAGTTTACATCGACAAAATAGATTAATAGAAAGCCTACAACTTCAATCTACAGCATGGCTTTATCAATTTAGTAGTATTGATGAATATTGTTAGAAACATGACATTAGGATAAGTTGCCAATTCCCACGTCTAAAGGTGACTTTTTCTCTAGCAGGAAACCCAGCCAACGCGTGTAACCCTGCAATGTCTACGACCGATGCAGGCAGCGATAAGCGGTCAAAGCGGCCAGACGAAAATATAAACTAGTGATCGTCAGTGTTAATTATTTCCTTTGTTATAACATCCTAACGATTATAGAGAAATCACTATTAGCCTAATTTATCTCTTTGAAATATGTATTTGACACCAACCTCTATAACAGTGCGGTTTATTATTTTATGTGTTGCAATGTTCACATATTTTATTTACCATAATCCGATGTCCTTTAAAGCATCGTCGCGTAGGGTGATGACGACATGAAAAATAGTAATCAGGGCATCTGCTGTACTTATGATAGAAAACACCATAATGCCGGAAAGGTATTTTATGAACAAAAAGGTTGACAGCTTGGTTTAATATTATTCCCATAATATGGGATTTATGACATAGTATATGATGATATATATCCGTCACAAGGAGAGATTATTCAGATTTAAAATCTATTTAATAGATATATCGGGTCGCATGTGTGTTATTATCTAGTTAAAACCTGCGTATTAGAATCGTTTACGAATCATGAAAATCTGAATTTTAGGACGATACATAAATCTCTGTTTCTAAGTCGCTGCCGAGGAAGAATATTATTATACCATCGTTGATGGCAGCAACGTGGCGCAGGGGTCGCGTTTGGCAAATTAGTCCTTTATGTGGGGCATCAACACCACCGATTTTCGCTGGCACCCGATCAAACGAGTTGCCGATCTGGATAGCGGCAATGTCAGAGCACTGATCATCTTGTTTAAGGTGTTCCCGGAGGTGACCGGGATCGGCATCGATGTTAGGGCCAAGGACATTGACGAGGCGCAGCGCAATATCCTTAAGCCATGGCCTGTAAGAGAGAATCAAGCTTTATAATCAGAATGTCCTGTCCTGCAAGCGGTAGATGGTTCCGTATTGCAGCAGCGTTTCTCGTGTGCCGATACCTTAATAACTTTCATGATGATGCATCATTTCTTCAATATTGAAGATCCGATACGGATATTGCAAAAAAATCGGCAGTACATTTCCCAACAGGAAATTCCTAATTGCCGATATATTTATGTCGGAAGAGTAAATACTGACTGATAAAAGCCCTATATTCTTTTACGATTTTGAATATGTTCATAGCCTGATTAAAATAAAACTTTTCAGAAAAAGAAGCTATGAAAATTATTTCTCATCTACAGGGTTAAACATAATGGAGACACACTATCTGAATATCATCAATACCTATCTTTTTATTTTGCAATGAGGATGATATGGATCAGTAGAAAGCGTATTGCCAGCTGCTTATTTTACATAACTTCAAGGGCCATCACCAGATGGTACCTTATTTTATGACAGAGAACATGTTAGGAAGGTTGCCGTTTGAACTGGTGGAATGAGATATTTCTCAACGGATAAGGCAACCCGTTGCGGAGCTGAATCGATATGAGGTTGATGAAATTTATTTGCTTACCTCGCCGGAACCGGACCTCCGGCGAAGTCGTTATTGACATCAATATATAAGGTGACGTGAAAACGTATTCATCTCCCAGAGTTATCCATGTTCCCGCCAGCGCAACTCATCAATTTATTATCAGGAAAGCCGGCTTTGGCAGTTTCTATTTCGGTGTTTTATACCAAGCATCGATGGGCTGCATGACTAAATTACATACCTATAATACCTGTGATCAGCATATCAAGCACCGTATACATCTCAAAGAGACTAATTCAAAGGTCATCCAACCTATGTAAACCTGCTTTGAGGAAGAGCTTGCCCACATCAGTATTTATTCTGATCTGGAAAACCGGATAGCCATGAAAAAGATAGCCCATTATTATCGTTTATCTCCCGGCCAGCTGCTGATATGGGAAACGGGGTGGATGAAAATTTTGTTAATTTACCTGACGTTTTTTCAATGCAGCGGGCGAACAGTGCGACCTTCAGACTTACCGGTAACGGGCCGTTCTTTCATGGCGTGTCGCTAGCTTTTTTATGTAATCTACATAATCCTACCGGTAAGAACGGTAATAGATAGACAGACGGTAATAATGTTCATCGAATGTATGAATCGGCACGATTTGTTCCCATCATTGATGAAGCCTATATTCACTTTGCTAGCGAAGAGAGCTGTTCTCGGTCCTGACGGCGATACGCCAGGGCGCACCCCGGGCGGATAATGCTGAGAATGTTTTCTAAAGCGTTCAGCCTGGCTAAGCTCAAGGTCAAGATTTGCCGCAGGCCCTGCCGATGTTCGCCGCGGTGGGTGGCCCGGTCGTCGGCGCAGGCGCTCCCGTTCCTGATTAACCGCTTCGCCCAGCTACTATCGGCGGAGGTGCTAATACTGGGTGCGGTGGACGCTACCGTGTAGCCCGCGCACGTGGGGCTGGCTACGAGAGATTATGACGGCGTTTAATGTGTCGGGGATCCATTATATTCCTTCCGTCGCCAATTTTATCTGCTTTAAGCCGCTGTACGGCAGTGAATCTCTGCTGGCCCACGCCCGAACTAACACGACCCAGGTGCGTGATTGTGCGCTATTCGGTATGCCAGGCTGGATACGCGCTTCCATCGGCCATGAAAGCGACCGCAATAGCCTGCTAGTTTTATTACGGCTTCCCGGCACCACAGTTGTAGAGCCTTAAGATAGCTATCTCAAATATTAATTACCTTTATCAGCAGGTAGCCTGTCGTCGGCTGTACCGCTCATTTTGTTGATGCTTTAGCAAAGTCAGAACAGTCTGTCGATATATTTATCATAGGCGGAGTAAGCGTTTCCGCTATCGAAGCAGTAGGGATTGGGCTGTGCAACTTTATTTTTTCCTGTTTACTAGCGCGGTAATCGGTATCACGATTAGCGTACACACACTGGTTGCGCGAAATCTCAGCGCCCGCCAGGGGCGGCAGACAATTGATCCGCTGCACAGCACTTGTGTGATCGCGCTGTTGGTCGGCGCCGTGATTATTCTGGCCATTCTGTTTTTCCCCGGCGGTATTCAGCTAGTAGTGACGGACGTAGAATAGAGGAAAATTGTATTATCTGCTTACAAACACTGTGATGTGCTAGTCGCCGGCGATTAGCTGCATACAATCTTTCTCTTGGAATTTGGCAGTATATGATATGAGAAAACCGTTTCAGTCTACTCATTATCGTCGGCATTTATCTGTACAATTTTATTATCGGCTACTCATTTTGTTTAGGCGGGTCTCGGCATTAGGGGAGACTACCTAGGGACCGTCGTTGGCCTGGTATTTGGAGACGCTACTGTTTTTTCTTATCGGACGTTTGTTAGACGCGGAATATCGCTTCTATATCATCGGATTTTTAATCACCTAGCTAAAACCCATCGTTAGTCTTTCTTTGTATGTTGGCATACAGAAACTGTTCTTTTCCGGCAGCTGCGCCATAATTTTTATTATCGCTAGCCGTATAGGAACTACGCCGCTGGCAATAATCACTGTGCTGAATAATATTATGTTGTTTAGCGTCATACCGCTTATCGGTATAGGTATAGCCACAGCGGCATTCATCAGCAAATCCCTTGGCGCCGGCCAACGCCGGGAGGCAAGCTGTTGGGGAAATGCGTCGCTGTTGGTGGCATCACTCTGTTCGCCGTGCAATTTCTGCTGTCAACTCCGATCACTGTCATGTCGTTTTTCCTCCACGATGCTGCGCTGCTCGACGGAAAAACCGGTCTATTACGCGTGACGCGGCGGCCTGCGAGCGTGTTTTTTTTTGAGGTATTTGTACAGATATTTAAATTTTCCCTGTTTAGGTGCCAGTTTATACTGCCAGATGGGCAAATTGCCCATTGCAATACAATGGATGGTCGTGTCCTCCGCTGGCTATTTATGTCTGCTACAGTACGATGTGATTCGAAACATTGTGGTCATGTTTTTTAGCCTACTGCCTATGCATTAGTGTGATGTGGTAGCGAGAGAAATGGGCGATTCTGTACCCGTGAAAGCCGTTCCCCTTGAACCCCTGTCTGCATCGATGTCGCTGATGAAGATCCTGATTATTGATTGTGAAACCGATTTGTCAAACCCGGTGGTGGAGTAGTTAAGGCTTTATGAGTATTATTTGATGACCACCGGGGCATCACTGAAAAATGGCAGTTACCAAGATAAAAACAGTTATGTCAGCATTATCTCGCTGGATACGGAAAATAACGATGATCTTATCTACTACAATGCCTAGAAGCTTCATTGAGTGGTGCAATTTGACCGAGTTATCGGCGTGCGTGGATTTGCCCTGTTGATTGCCCGAATAATGGGGTCGCCGAGTCCGTCGGTGCTGGCTGCTTATCCGGGATCATCGCGATAAAGGGGTCTCATGAAGATGCCGCTGTGCGAAGCTAATATTGACGTTCCGGCATTTGCGCTGATTAATAATGTTCTGGATATTATCAACTTCGTAAAGCACAACGGTTATCCGGTACTGGCCAAACCTCGTTGATCCCGACGGGTGCTGGGTATTACCATTAGAAAATGATGACGCGCTTTACCAGCGGCTGAAAACCGGCTTGAAAAGCGCGCTGGAAGACATGATTAATGTCATGGTCGAAACCTTTATCGATGGGGATATGTACCATGTCGACGAGCTAATATTGGATGGCGACATCAAGTTTATTTCTCCTTCGTGATATCTTACGCCCTGCATGAGGTTTCAGCAGTGAGGGAGAGACTATTGCCAGCAGCATGTTGGCAGAGGATTATACCATTGCTGTGTCGCTAATGCGTTACGTTGAACAGGTTATTGCAGGACTACATTCGCTGGAAGACTTTGTTTTTCACGCGAAGTTGTTTGAGGACCGGCGGCATGGCGATTTAAAGCTATGTGAAATCGCCGCCCATGCTGGCAGTCAGTGGGCCCGGTTATTCCGGAGATTGAAATCGTTTACAGCGTTAATTTAAAGGAAATCACCTTCATGTTACTCCTCGGACAGCTGCATGACTTGACGCCTTTGCCCAGGATAAGCGGCTGGCTTATCGTATTGAACCGCTATCCTTACGCGCGAGTGGAACACCTCCCTACCCACAGTTCTTTCCCGGATTTCGTCAGTTTAAGATGTTTTATTCAGACCACACGACGTTTACCGATAGCTATCAAGTCCTGGCGGAAATCATTGTCAACACGAGTCCACGCGCCACATCGCGGCAACGCTCTTATCGGTCGTGGCATAGTTCAATGAAACTGTACAATGGCACCGTTGGAGGGGACTAACCATCCCATTTTTAGCTAACTATGTCACCCTGACGGCAGCGTTTGCCATTTAGCGCCGAGGTCAGATCGTGACAAACACGCAGATGCGGCGGAATCTACTGCGAGGGGTTCAATTTAATAACGCCATCGACATATAGTGCACCAGCTAACCGGCTATCGCCATAATACACCAGATAATTACATATGACTGCTCCTCCCCCCAGTGACCAGCTGACCACTGTCGTCTGATGTCCGCGGGTTACCGTCAATACCGTGGCAAGCTCATCTACACAACGCTTACCGTCGGTGTAGGCGGGGCGTCCGTCGGTTTTAAAGGACTGGACGTTCTCGCGCAGATCATAGCAACGAACACGTTTCGATAAAATTGATTGCCTGATAGCACAATCTCTAGAATTGGCAGGAAAGTGGTGGAGCATTCTCGTCCTGCGCGATGCTTTTCATAGTCTGATAAAATTTGATGAATTTCAGCAAAGCCTGTGATCATCGAAGATAAGATGCTTATTCGACGGCTGAAATATTTGGTACAGCTCGGCATTCTTTACCTTATCAAAGCAGACTGCTGTGCCATGAATACTTGTTTACGCCGCATGGGAATACCTTTTCCGGTACTCATCACGTTGCTGTATTGGGAAAATACGCAGCTCGCCTGTAACGATGTCGCCGTGATACCTGTACACTGACAAACGGGACTGCCGGTTATTCCTGCCTTGATGGATCTTACCGGTAAGGGAAGGTTGGCCCTGGATAACCTCATGCTAGAGTAGTACCGGAGACAAAAGCTGGAGATGGCATAAACGGTAGCTAAAAACAGGTAAGATACGTCCTCCAACCCCTTTCTGGTACGCCTAACGTTAGGAATTTATAATATACCCTCCCATCCCTGTTACAGGGATGGGAGGGAGGGTATCGCCTTTAGGCTATGACGTGGAAACCGTCTGGTCAAGATTACTGGCGAGCAAGTCCGGAATCCACGCGCTGCCAGAGGATATCTGCGAGCTATTGCTAAAATTAATGGAAGCGTTCCCAATATCACCGCCGATCTGCTGGAGGGCTTTTCCCAAAAGAGTCGTGGCGATAAGAGATCAGAAAAAGATGGACAGCTTTTCTCGGCTCGCCGACGCTGAAGAAGCGCTGAATCAGTCGGGATGGATTGCCGCCTGGCAGCAGCAGGATCGGACCGCTATCGTGATTGTGACAGGGATATTTAGCCTTCCAGCTATCGCCAACGCGGTTCGGGTGACGGATAGTCGGGGCCCGGGAGGTTATCTCTGTTTACTGTTCTTTACTATTCCTTCATTCATTTCTAGAGAATCTGGAAGCAGGTCAGGTTTCCATTACATACAACTTCAAGGGGCAGATTTGCGCCCTGGTGACCGCCCTTTCCGTCGGTATAAAGGCCATCATCGGCGATGCCGTGCGTTTAATTAACTGTTATGAAGTTGGACATCGCGTTGTGCAGGGTACCGAGTCGGCGATGAATAGCGTCATCCTGGGGGATTCGCTGCGACTCTCGCCGTGGTAATCCACTTTAACGCTCTGTCTGAACAAGCCTCCCGGCCGTTTGATCGCGACCCCGAGAGATTTGTCATGGGGGAAGATGCAGATCTGCTAGTTATAAAGGTACTGGAGGAGAATGCCCTAGAGCGCGGCACGCGGCCTATCGCCGAGATTGTCGGTTACGGTACCAGCGCCAATGCATACCGTATGACGCTGGGGCCGGGGAAGATATCGACGGCGCTTACCGCGCGATGTTGCTGGCTTTGCGTCAGGCGGCAATCGCCCCCGAGTAAGTGCAGTGTATCAATGCCCATGCTACCTCGACGATGTTAGGCGATCTGGGAGAGATTAATGTTATAAAAGCGATTTTTTGGCGAAAAAGAAGGCAGCCTGGCGCTCAACTCGACAAAATTAGCCACTGGCATCTAACTAGGCGCGGCAGGCAGTATAGAAATGCTGTTTGCTGCGCTTGCGTTGAGGAACGAGAGAGTGCTGCTACTCTTAATTTTACCCATTCCTCTGACCCCGCTGCCGCTGACAAGATTCAAGCCAGCGGCAGTGCAGTGCGATAAGCTGGGCGATGACCTATGCCTTATCGAACCGATTCGGCTTTAGCGGCGTCAATGCCAATATCTTTTTGAAAAAGTGGTCATCATAGCAGGCTATTTTGCCAAAATGAATTGGGTTATCCCATTCCTTTTGCTTTGACTCCCTCCCTCTATGCCTAGTCGCTTCGCCTGTAACTGATCGTTTCCCGCTTATTGGCCTATTCTCAGGCCCGCTAGTCAACCCGTCTTTCCCTTATGCACCTATCACTTACTCACTCAAAAAAACTTACCTCGCGCGATGAGGAAAGTGGATACCGGACTGTGGTTTGATCGTAGCGAAGAAAAAAATGAGTCAGTCCAGCGTATCCGTTTTTATGATTTAGCGAACAATATCGCCTGTTAAAATGGTTAAAACTATGAAGAACAATTGTATATTTGGCGTTTTATCAAAATAAAACGTGATTTTTATCACAAATTATCATACCAAAGAATAATGACTAAAACATGATCGCGATCTCCGGAATATGGAAAAATATTCCTAATTGGAGAATATTATTCTATTAAGTTTTTTGTTATCCTTAGGCAGGATAGTAATATTAATTCTGAATATTAAAGAAAGAAGGTGACTTTAGCATTGAATTGAGCGCAAAAATGATGAACTTATGGTGAATAGGTAAATATCGTGATGCTATCTACTGTCCTACAAAGAAATATAATTGAACTCCTGTGGATATTCAGGAATTTTATCACGGTAAAAGATATAGCCGATGAGATTTCATTTTCGGAAAAATGGTGAGAAGCGGGATTAATATCATTGGTCATGAAATCCATCATCATAATATTGCAAGTTTGTCGCCAAGACTAATAAAGGGGTTTTATCCTAATATGAATAGAGCCGCTTTTGATAAAATTTCAGCCACTTTCATTGACCATCATATAGATAATTGTATTAAAAGTCGATCATCGCTGGTCCTGGTGATGCTGCTAACACTGCCGAAAGTGTCATTGCAGGAGTTGTATGAAGGTGCATATCTAGATAGAAGCGGATTAAAAATATTTAATAGAGGCATAGTAATATTTAGCTCAGTTCGATATAAGGCATTGAGAAATGCGATTCCTATTATTTCCTGGATAGGGGAGAAGCAGCTCTACGTCAAGTATATTGGCACTCATACCTTGAACTAAAAGGCTAACTAAAAATAGATTCTGCTGCGCTGGAAGAAAATTAAGAAAGGCGCCACGTATCCTTTGATGACAGTTATTACTTGACTATCAAGCTGCTGTAAAAATGGAAATAGTGTATGTTGATCCTATGATACAAATTCTGGGTAAGATAGAGAACAATTATCTCGTTCATTACACCTATGATGCCTTTATATGGCTAGTGGTCAATCTGTTACTAGTAATCGGCTGCTAGGGTAGACGCTATCCTGCCACCCTGTTACCACAGGCTTATCTATAAAATAGCGATGCTTGTCCAGAACAGGAAATTGTGATGTCTTTTCTGCCAGAAATTGCCGATTGCAGCCGTAGGCTGTTGCACGACTCTAGAGCGTCACTACATAACGGCATGTTTACTCATATAACAGCATGTTTACTCATCTGTTAACTCACTAAAATTAAATAGAAAAATCTCATAGAACAGGTGATATTAACGCCACCGGCTATTATGGCAGTCACCCAGTAGTTCACTCTTTCTATAAGCAATATTGTTAGCAGTGAGATGGTGCTCGATAAATCGCTATTATCACGGTTGCTAATACTGATCATGAAAAAATAATTTTTCAGGATAAAATTTAATATGAGTAATATTGAGACAGAATCAGCCTAGTTTTTGGTGCGGTAAGTAAAACTCTCCTATCTCGATCTTTTCCTTGAGGTGGAATATTTCATTCATCTACATGAACTATAATATAGTACTATCTTTTTAGATCATTAAATTGGTTTCATAACGCTTTACATCAAAAACGCACAAAGTTTGTCGATGAAAAAATACGTTCGGCGAACGTGTGTAATTATGGCATCAGCATTTCACAATTTGTAGTGCAGAAAATCATGTGTGCCATCACGCAGGTTTTGATTGTTGATGTATTGTCTGTCAGTGAATTGCACAGTCTTGATAACAATTTTTGTGAATTAGTTGTCACTACCATTCCGGTGAATTTGCCGAAAGAAACCACGGTGCAGGTTAATGATATGCTGCCGCCCTATGATCTCTCCATCATTAAGAACTCCGTTGAAAAATACAGAAGAGTAAGATTCTCGAAAGTATCAAGTCACACGGCAATGGGACCTTGCAGCGTTTTCAATCTTATATATTGCAGGAAATGACTTTCTTCATCGGAGATTCGGTAGACAAAGAGACAGTGTTGACCACCCTATGTCATGCCGTCTTGCGGTAGGGTCTTATTGACCAAGGCTATCTCCAATCTATTCTCGCGAAAGAAAAATTATATTCCACGGAGATTGCCGTGGGCGTGGTTGTTAACCCACGGCGACCCTGTTTTGGTTAAAATAAATTTATTTCCCTAGCATGAACTTCCATCCTGCCTGTTGGCTGGAGAGACGTGCATGCGATGTTATTGTTGTTAGTAACCTTCAAAAAGTCCTCTGACGGAAAAATAGATAGCAATATTGCAGGTTTTTATTTGATGTTGGCGTGTTTGGTAGACAATGAGTGTGCGATAAAATCGCTACGGAAATACAAGATCCCTAGGGAATTCTATCTCTATTTTTATCAGTTTACATTAAAGAAATAGGGAAAATATGAAAACCTACGAATTGATTATTCGGAGTGAAGAAGGATTACATGCCAGGCAAGCAGTAGATTTCGTTGATAAATCTATAATATTTACAAGTAAAATAACGTTAGAAAATGATGGGGAAATATTAAATGCCAAAATTATTACTTTAGTATTGAGTATAGTGGCGTGCTATAATGATAAAACTATCATTATAGCAGAAGGGGATGATGAAGCCCCTTTTCGATTGCAGATCTTACAAGCTTTCTGAATGCCGTTGAGTAATTACATAGCATCATTATTCTATTAATTTTAGGGTTATCATTATGATACTTTCAATATATTTTTAATAAAAATGCTATACAGGGAAATATGCCAGAGAAAAATAAATAATAAGAGATTAGTATGCTGGCGGAGTTATTGCAAAAATATGGTGCAGTTAAAAATAGTGAGTGGTTTATCTATGACATCTATCAACGTGAGCGTAAGGGAAAAACCAGCGGAAGCGGCTATATCGCTATCCACCACGTAAATCCGATTTTATCACCTATACCTGTATTACCATAGGTTTGTTAGATAAACCTATTAATTTGAACTCTTTGGACAGTGACCAGGTAAAAGTGATTTTATTATTTATGGTAAACAAGAAATATAAAAATTATTTATGAAAATGATATTGCAGGTTGCAAGCTTGCTAAGCAAGGAAGAAGTATATGTGCAACTCTTGACAGCTAATAATAGCTAATATGACTGATGAGGCGATAATATGACTTACGGTGTTAATGTAAAAAATACATGCTGACTAAAATATCTTATATTATCCCGGTAGTTGTGTCCGGATTATATATGACCATCGTAAAAATCTGTGTTGGCCATTTTGTTGCCAATGCTACCTAGACGGTACTTTAATTTATCAATCAACTTGGGGCAGTAACAATGGGACTGGTAGTCCTGGTTTTAACTTAGAGCATCGCTTATTCTATTGCGGAAAGATTGGGTATCGCGTCAGGTATTGTATTGAGTTTTATCACATTGGAAATTAAGGCTGTGTTTTTGGGAGGCATGCTTGCGGGATTTCTCGTCGGCTATGTGATATTAGCGATAAGACGTTTTCTTAAACTACCGTCCAGCATGCAAAGCCTGATACTGGTATTTTCATCCCGTTACTGTCTACATTGGTTGTAGGGCTGGCATTTTATCTCATCGTTGGAAAACTGGTAGCGATATCCCAGGCCGTGGTCATTGATTGGATGAGTTCTAGAATGGTGCTAGGGGATATTATTGGTGCCATGATGGGATTTTATTTGAGGAACCCATCAATAAATCGGTTTCTTTGTTCTCTAATGCCATGCTGCCGTCGTGCAAGCTATTAAGGCCCTGAGGCGGCCAAAATTGTTGCTGGCATGCACCCCATCAGAGTGGACACTTGGGTCTTTATCTCGCGGTATAAACGTTACTCTCAAGGAGAAATCGATGCTGCCAAGGCGGCCCTCTCGTTTGGTTTATGTTTTATCACTGAAGGAGTTCTGTCTTTTGCCGCTGCCGATTCTTTGCGATCATCCCCGCCCGC
>NZ_LECR01000040.1:67229-73692 GCF_001602625.1 Sodalis-like endosymbiont of Proechinophthirus fluctus | reverse complement strand
CGCCTGTCTGGCGATGCTGTAGAATGTCACGAGTACGGTTCCCCATAGCGGCGTTTTCGTTATTCCGATTATGGAAAATCCTTGGGGCTTTGTTGCCGCACTGATTATCGGTAGTCCACCATTACCACCGTCGTCCTGACGATGCTAAAGCCCGTATTGAAGGCGTCAGATATACAATCTGATACAGAAGAAGAGCCGTAAATAGAAGAACACTAACCCCAAGACAACAGCATTCATTCCTTCCTTACAGCGAGGGGAGTCATGTACAGTATACAGGGTATTGGCGCAACGGCAGGCATAGATATCGGTAAAATCTAGGTTATCCGCCAGATTCAATTTAATCAGTGCCGTGGAACAAAGCGACTCCGACCACGAATGGCAACGCATGCTTGCGGCGCAGCAACAGAGCTTGCAAACGATGTCTGGGTATCATGAGCAGGCGCAAAAGCGGTATTCGCCAGAGATGGCGAAAATTTATAAAGCGTATCGGCTTATGCTACAAGATGAAGTCTATCTCGACAACATTAAACAACATAACATTAAACAACATATTGATACCGGCCAGTGGTCGGATAGGGACATTATTTTGGAAACCGAGTGCTTGTGCTGTAGTTTAAGCAAGCAAAAGTCGGCATATTTAGCCCAGCCAGTAGAGGATATTCCGTGCGCTACAATAGAGGAATTGACACCGGCCGATATCCAGTCTATAGCCAGAGCAGTTAAAGGCTTCGTGACACGCAGTGGCGGAATAACCCCGCATTCGGTCATCCTGGCGAATAGAGTTAGGTATCCCGGCGATTGTTTGCGCAGAGATCGATCCAGATGATGAGTGTCTCGCGCGCTATTGGCAATTGATCAAGGTGGTACAGGAGCAAGAAGCGAAAATAAATCGATTGTCATAACTGGTCGCCTATGAGACAGGTCAGGTTAGCATCTATGCCAATATCACCGTACTCAGTGAGGCGAAGAGGAATAATTTACCTTTTACAGCCGCTGGCTTTGATGATGCTGCAACAAGATATTGTGTAACACGCACCCTGGATATCGACGGCGACAATCAGGTTGCTTATATCGGCATCGCGGCGGAGGAGAAACCCGTTTTTGGGTCACCGGGCCATATGCTACTTCCTCGAAAATCTGCCGGTCCTCTCTTGTTAATTACGGGATACTATTAAGGTCTTCTGCATTCATAATGCCAAAAATTCTGATTTCTGTGGTGACCACACTGGAGGAGCTACTCTTCACTCAGTCGCAAATAGAGCGTGAAAAAGTAGTATTGCACTATGGTATTACTTTTGATGACAATATTTCCCTCATAATTATAATTGAAAAATCGGACACAGCAATTATGGAGGACGTGTTTTCCGCCAACTGTTATTTTTTCATCATCAGAAACAATGACTTGACGTAATATATAACGGCCATTGGTCTTTACAATAGTAAACTCAGCATCTGTATTGTATGCATAACTCTACCGTACTGCAGATGATCAATCATGTGATTACCTCTGCGCGAAAAAATTTCATCCTAGTTCACGTTTGCAGTTAAATTTTCTCTAAATTTCCTCTAATGAAAAGTAATCTATTATTTAATAGAATCCGGGGTGAATGAATCAAGTGTAACTCTACTGGTTATCCCTAAAGACAAATATCTTATGGCCAAGAATACAGAGCACCATGAAGTTAGATGCGCGTTGGCTTGAAAATATCATGTATCAATAAGTGAAATTGCTGACCTGGAACGGAAATTGATAAAAAAGTGAAAAGGTAATGGCTCTTTAATTATACTAAATTTCATTGACGTTAAAGATACCTTGGCTATCTGATATTTATCAGAGATAGGAATAACTGTTGCTTAATCATCTGTCAGTAATTAAAAAAATTGAGGTATTATTGTGTATGTAACTATGAAAAAGATATTATACGATGCGAATAAAAAATTTAATAGCGTGATTTTATCCAGCGTTATTAATCTGGAATTGGTGCTCAGTACTATCATGGCTGTGCAAGAAGAGAATGCCTCAATCATCATTAACATTGGTTATGGTCAAATGAGTAAACATGGCGATGGCAGAATTATTTCCGGTATTGTCAGAATGCTAGCCGCGCGGGCAACAGTGTCCATGGCGATGAATATTGTCCACGGTAAGGATTATAAGAAAGTTACCCATGCCTTTCGCCATGGGTTTTTCTCGATCATGATTGATGTTTCTGAA
This sequence comes from Sodalis-like endosymbiont of Proechinophthirus fluctus, assembly GCF_001602625.1. Classification (GTDB taxonomy): domain Bacteria; phylum Pseudomonadota; class Gammaproteobacteria; order Enterobacterales; family Enterobacteriaceae. The sequence continues at coordinate 71,477 of NZ_LECR01000040.1, read as the reverse complement.
TGTCCGCCACGCCAAAGAGGTAGTGATACTTTGCCATTCTCAGAATGTCACGACTGAAGGTAAAATCAGTTTTATCAGTCAAGCGATTAACACTGATGAAAAAACTGGATTTATTTACTCCCGTTTAGGATGCGGTGCATTTTTTCTAATCCACCGGCGTCGATGCTTTAGCTATTGCTGTAGGGACCGAGCATGGTAAATACCCTAACATATTGTACCTAAAATTAACTTCGACTGCATTTTACAAATTAAGCTGGGGACTGGAAGAACCATGATACTGTATGGCAGCTCTGATTCAGGTGAAGAAAATATTCGCCAGAAGTTTTCCTGCAGTATTAATAAAATTAACGTATGTACCGATACGTTTGTCGACCTCAAAGAGGGATTAAAAAACCATGCTGCGTAAAATGCCCGACATCGATTTCATGCCAATGATAATTAATATGGAAACGACAGTTAAAAAACTTTACAAGATTATATCTCTATTTCTAGCTTCAGAGGAAATGCAGAGAATTTTTATTTTTCGTCTTCGTTGAACGCTTTATTGAATTTGCCTTGATTTCATTGTGGCGCTCTAGCATGTGTTCTCCCAACGTGTCCAGAGATTTTTTAAAGGAGTATCATCTATGTACCACCACGGGATTAGCATTAGCCAACATAACGGTAGCGATTTGAAGATGATGGTCGAAAGCGATGGCTGGTGTTTGTTTGCATCAAAAACTGGAAGCTGGAAAAAACCTTCATCACCTGAGGTCTAAATTTTATTGTCCAGCAGTTTGCACGTTTTGTCATCGTAAAAAAAGATGAGCATGTAAAGTAAACCTGGCGTTTCACGCTGTTCCTCTCGAGCCCTGTAAAGTCTATTGTGTCGCGAGAGGAGTCTAGCATAGCACCATAACTTTCTTAAGGGTGAAAATGGCGCTGATTGAAAATCGTAATACCAGCGTTGAAAACAGCGAATTTATGCCGCTCAATGACCACATGCATGCCGAGCTCAATGCCTCGTTGTAGTAGGCATCTGCAACCGAGGCCGATTTACGAGCCCGGTTGCCGCCTCCGACTGTACTAGCCCAACTGATGGAATAGTCGAAGATCAGGTAACTCATAACGACGTAGTATAGGCCGGTCGGTCGATTGTGGTATTCGGCGTTAACGGCCGATTCGGAATAAAAGGCACGTGGGATTCCGTGATCTCGCCGTGCGTACGTAGCCGATGATCTTTCAAGCTCTCAAGGTCATGCAATTCGACACTATTGCCAATGTAAACATTCTTTTTCGAAACCACCACGTCCGCCTATCTATCCTCATACAAATCGAACAGACGGCAGGCTGTTACATTTCAGGGCGTAATCGGCACTGTCAATGAATCGGCACTATCAATGAAACTAATATGATCGATAATCGCCTGTACTTTGATGTTCCCTTTGCTCCGTAATCAGACAAAGCTACCCAATGCGCCGTGGTAGGCGACAAAGGAGTCGGTGATTAGGAAAATAACCGTGGTTTCCCCAGCACCAAACTCGGCGTCGAGGATCCCCCTGCAGCCAGATGATATTCGGTTCGCCCCGGTCGTTGTTTTTATCGCTCATGCCGTGATCGGCGATGAGTCACAGCACGATACCCTGCTGTGCCAGCTGGCAGAAAGCCTCATCAAGCTACCGATAGAACACTATGGCCTCAGATTCCTGCCGCGCTCGTTTATGCTGGACGAAATCGGTCAAGGAAAGGTACATCACATCTGGGCGGTGGTCTTGCAGTAACCGGATGTCGTCCTATAGCATGAACAGCGACAGCGTTATAGAATACATGCCTAACTTAGGCATGCCGAGGCTAGCAACATCGTTGATATCATTTTCAGCCAGCGTACAGCGGTCTGCATATTCGGAGGAAAAGCTGATTGACCCTAGCTGAATTCCAGAGACCCTTGCCTAGCTGGCAGCGTAGCTTAATTCTTCACAGTAATGGAAACTACCTTGGCGTCGGCGGTTGGCAAATTCGGCGAGTATGGTTTCTGCCCGCAGCAATTATAGCCCTGTCATCACTAACGGCCCCAAGTGTGGTTATCTAGATAAAAATTTCCTGAAATACCGTGCTGGGACGAGGGAACTCCCGTGACAATCGACATATTATTCGGACAGGTGAAGGAGGGCATGACGCTGGTCAAGACCGCCGTATAGCCTTGCTGGAAAACGCTGGATGTTGGGGATTGTCCTTGCGCTAGGTAGGTTTGCAGATATTCAGGATCACCACTGTCGATACAGACCACGACAACGAGGATTTCAGGATGGCGGTAGGGGAGATACCGTTGATAGTGAGAACTTGGTTCATGTTTGTTCCTTTCTCACACAGTGTTATAGAGCGGGTTACCGTATGGGAGATTAAGAAGCGTGAACCGGGCATAGGAGGATAGTTTCTTTACGCCAAAGATAAATAAGAAAATCATCAGGATGATGGTGGCTACCTGATAGAAATGGAACATTTCCATGACTATCGCAAGTTCGGATCCGATGCCTCTCGCGCCGAACTTGCCGGGCACACAAACCGAGGAACGTAGCGCTTTTTTACAGTAAAACAGGCTGCTGTTTATCAGACTGGGTACCGACATCGGTAGGGTGGCGCAAACAATAATGGCTAGGCGCGGATACCCCATGGTCGATAGGACCTCAGGCGCGGCCGCCTCTTCGACTTCTTCGATGATTTCGGCGAAAAAGAGAGCGCAAAACCCGATCGTATCCATTATGAGCGTTAGCCTCTCGGCGAAGGGAATCAAGACCGACCGAGGCAACGAAAAACAGTGCCCAGACAAGGTTAAGCATCGTGCGAATAAAGCTTACCGCCCCACGGATAGTAGTGCGTACCGCGGGATGCAGCGTGTAGTTTCTGGCCATCAATATCTCTAACGGCAAATTGAGGATGATTATGGTGTCCACCAAGCGCGATTTGAAAGCGTTCATTATCGGCATAGCGCGATCAGTGGCGGGAGGCCATCATGTATTTGGCAATCGTCGCTATGTTAGGCAAGCCACGCAGCAGCTGCAGCACGGATATTCCCGCGGAAAAGAGCGACCAGGCGAAAAAGATCACATTAAGCGGCGAACAGCAGTGACGAGAGCCATGACGGCGATTCCTATCGTCCAGGCAGACGGGTGTGCAGTTTTTCACTCATACAGACCTCGTAATTGTTCAAGGTTAAGGTCGCGGCCTGGCGCACTTAGATTCAGGCTGGTGTTTTGCAATCCCAGGATGCGATCGGCATAGCGCAGCGCGTGCTCCATATGATGTATCACGAATATCAGCGTGATCCATTCGCGCCGCGCGAGCTAGGAAAAGACCTGTATGACGTCTTCACTGGTGCGCGGATCCAGGCTGGTGGGCTATAAGGCTCATCGACGAAAATGATGCACTTTTTTCGCATCAGTGCGCGGGCAACTCTGGCGGCAACTGACAATGGAGACGCGCTGTGATTGGTTTTCGGACAGTTCATATACGCGTTGTCCTCCGCTAAGTGGTGCGAGTTTCACTTGTTCCAGATAATACATCGCATAATCCCGATGTTCGCGGGAGGCGATCCTGTGAAACCACATGCACGGCTTGCGTGACCAGGCCATTCCGCCATGGAGCACGTTGGTCAGCACCGAAAGCCGATTGACCAGGTTGTGTTTTGGAAAGCGAAGACAACGCGCTAGTAGGCTCCTGGCCAGGTAGCGATAGGTTAAACTGATAATATTGATCCCCGCTAACTGTACATCACCAACCGGTATCTAGCTCAATCAGACTCATAAGCAGCGCAGCAGCGTACTTTTCCCGGCGCCACTACCGCCGATAATAGCGACGCGTTTCCCATAAGGAATGTCAAACGAAACGCTCGACCAGATGGGCAGTCCCGTTACGAATCGTTTACCGAAAGACCCCCACACGAGTAAGGCGACGGGGTGTACTGATCGATCCGATGCTGACGTGTTAATCCTCTATGAACTCGGCATATTCGGGATTACAATGTGGTGCGGTAAATGGCTCGCACCACATTGTAATCCTTGTTCACTATCGCCGTTAGAAAAGCGTATGCCTTAGCGCTTGACGTTCTCAGCCCCTTGGCCAATGCTAGAGCTATTAACGACACCGAATGGTCAACGATCGCCTGGCGCAATGTCCGGATGGTCTGCAACTCGGATATGCGTCCTCGCCATCAGCAGATCGTTAGGCAGACCGCTACGGGCGAGGACGCAGCAGCCGTCTGCTGTCTATTTG
>NZ_LECR01000040.1:57437-67178 GCF_001602625.1 Sodalis-like endosymbiont of Proechinophthirus fluctus | reverse complement strand
CGGCGTCCAGAGAGCTATTCTTTAGTGCTTCCCAGGCCAGCTGCAGAAGTGTATTGGTGATAGTGGCATCTTTATGCGGGCCCAGACCGGCGTAGGCCAGTAGCTAAAGCAGTCCTATATGGCGCGAGGTCAAACCTACTGACCCATACCGATGCGCTTGCCTTTAAGCTCTTAGGCGGTAAAAAGGGGTTATAGGACTTGACTACGTTAACGAGTAGTAATCGGGACGATAAAGACTGACCACAACGCTTAGCGTCAGTTTGTTTGTGCATCACCACATACTCGGCAGCGCCCGCCAATACGAAGCCCACTTTTTGAAAGTGCAGTGCTTCGAGAAAGCCGCCGTGCGATTGGTTACCGGTAGGAACTGAATATCCAGACCGCTGTCGTATTCAATTTCTTTTTTATATGGAAAAAATTCCCATTTCAGCTCTTCTATAAGCCGACCAGATTCGTTACGGCTAGTTTGACGGTCTGTTCCTGGCGGTCAGCGCTGTGCCGACCAGAGTCAGCGCCAACAGGGTGTAAGCCAAACATTAGCGTAGCATGGTTAATCTCCAGTAACAGTATTAATGTGTCGTAGGACACGTTAAGGGGAGACTATTGCATATTGTTGACAATTTACAATTAGGCGTCTTTGTTCTATTCTCCATTTGACGCATTGAACCGTTACGTGACATTGCCATTAACACGCCTAATACCTTTACCTTGTTGCGCACCAAATTCTTGACTAATGTGGTGCAGGAAGAGCTGGAACGACGTATTGTTACGGGACAGTTAACGCCCGGCGCACCGCTGCGTGAGGCGAAAATTGCAGCCGAAATAGGCGTTTCCTTCAGACCTATCAGAGAAGCGTTTCGCATGCTGTAAGGGCGCAGTCTTGTGTTATTCGAGAAAAACCGCGGCGTGTGGATGCGGAAGCTAGATATGACGCAAACGCTGCAAATCTATCAGGTGCGTCTTTCGCTGGAAGAATCGGCCGGCGTGCTGAGGGCGCAACAACCGACGCCGGAGGGGGCCGAGCATCTATGAGAGGTACTGTGGAAGATGGCCGTCGGCCTTGAACGACATGGTATCGCCGCCGTATACGCTGCTTAACTTCCAGTTTCATGATCTGCTGGTCAAATATGCCGGCAATCCGTCGCTGTATGGCACATATCGCAGGCCAGTGGTGCAGCTAGAATTATTTCGCAGCTATACCTTTCGGTACGATCTAAAAACGATCGCCCTTTCGTATCGATAGCATAACGTTGTTTTTGACGCGGTGCTGGCGTGAGATGCCATCCTGGCCAGCAGGTTGTTACGCCAGCATACGCAAGACAGTTTGTGGTGTTTTGAACAGGCGGCTTTGTCGTCTTAATCCCTGTCGGTAAATGCGTGTCGACGGCGGGGAGGGACGTAATTGCTAATGCCGGGGATGCTTCTCGCTGCATGGTCGGCTGTCGCAGGCCTTCCATGCCGTAGCAGCTGCAGCTATCACTTCGCCTGTGCGAAGGGATTACTCAGCAGCGATAACGGATCTACTTGCGCTCCTTTTCTATTGCGCGAAGAAGGGAGGGGTCAAGTCTGAAATGACGACGCCAACGTCCTCTATTATATCACTTTAGCTGGGCGACATCACGTTGCCGTAGTGTTACAGGAGTTAAGTGACGCCGCGTGGTCCCTTATTCCAGGTTGTCGTAGCGGCTGAACATTTACGCATCATTTTGACCCGTTAGCTGTTTCAGGCGAATCGCGACTCTGTCGTAAATCAACTAGTTCAGCTGAAACGAGGAGCCTGTTAGTTGGGTCGTCGTCGCATCCGTGGAAACCTCTTCACTTTTAGCGGTGATGTCGGGAATGACGATGGCCATCATAGCGAGCTGCTCGATGCTGTGCTGCAGATAAATAGTCAGCGTGGCGATGGCGGCCCATTGTTTGTACGATTTCTGTGCCATTTCACTAGGCTACCTTTCTCCCCTGAGCTGGAACTGATAATCAGCAAATCACCCATCACCCTGCTAAGCAAATCACCCATCACCCTGCTATATGGAAAGCGTCGTTGGTTGGCTCGCCGACAAACTAGACCTAGAAGTCCAGGTGCATGAGGTGATCGGAAAATGTCCTTGCCGTAAACCCAGATCGTCCGGCAACGGCGACGAAAACGCGTTTGGCGGTCATATCGCATCACCCAACGCTTGGATACTATCATTATCGATCTTCTGCACATCTTCCGTTAACATCAGCAAGGATCGTCAGTAAATTGTCACATTTACGCATGAGTATGCATTAGTTATACATGAGTGGCTCCTTACATCACCGTTTTGATAAGGCGAGCCTCCAGCACCGGGTCAGCGGCTTTAGTAATGGCCGAAACAACGATAATGACATCCGGCTGCTATTCGACATATTGATGGATAGTTCACCTGTTGACGCCGCCCCCGCTACGGAAATAATGGAGTGCCTGGCGGTGCCTTTTCATTACCTTGGGATCTTTGATGGGTTGGCGCGCTGCGCCCTGCTGGTCGGAGCCAGTATGCACCACTAGGCTTTTGATTCCAGCGGGCTTCCCCGCTCGGCGATTCAGCTGGGTAAATTTTTCACGCAAATTATGTCGATCACTAATTATTTACTGCTTTCCTGCGCCGCGCGCAGGCAGGTTTTATCTGTCAAAATATTGGTAACCCCCAGGGCCGTAATATAATCTGCTCCCGCGTTGAACGCGAGCTGACTTTCAAAATAGTCTACGTCCATAATTTTCTCATCGGTCAGGATCTCCTTTTCCGGGAAACGTTCGCGAAAACGACGCATGGCGTCCATGTCCCGCGTAATGATAAATGAGGTTCCTATTTCAATGATATCAACATATTCACGCACGTTTTCCCCACCAGAGTGAGCGCGTCATCCAGCAGTAATTCATCTGATACCAATTGGAGTTTCATTTTTCATTCCTTATGTCTTTACAATGAAGCCAGCCCCAGCGGCGCGGCCTGGAAATTTTATGGTGCGTTGCAGTTCGTCGTCGAGCAGCAGTAGCGTGAGGTTGAGAGGTAGAGGCCGTTCATACCCAGCGATGTTAAATATAATTAACGACGTAACTCTGTCAGACCCGCGCGCCGTGACGGGTTAATTCGTCCACGATAGCCAGACTATCAGGTATTTCTCCATAAGAGGCTTCACATCAAGACCGGAGACCATTATGGCGAAAATTCCCGGTGATACCGTGGCGTTTTTCTGCTTCCTACGGCGGCGGCTCCGATGTGATATCGTCCCTGGCTTTCACTATATTGGCCTGCCGTAGCTCATCCTCAGCCATGTTCACTGCTATTTGGATATTCATGCTGTCTCCGGCCTTAGAGTTGTTGCCAAACAGACAGGCTACCCGTTACCATGTCGGCGGCGCGGATCGCTGCGAGAAACGCATTTGCGGTGGGTGATGAAAACGCGACCGCGTTGAGCATGCCTTCGCCGAGGTAGCCAAGAAAGGCGGGCTCATGCCCACTGCCGACTCCGCCGGTGACAAGGCCAACTTTATCGGAGTGCTGTGTCACGCGTGCGATAACGTGGGTATTGTCGTGGGCGCGCTGCGCGCGCTGGCAAGATGAACGCGTAAGAATCCGTCTAGCATGTCATCCACCATGCAATCGGGATTATTTAATAGTCGTTGCATATTTTTCCCTGTGCATGATTTTCCCCTGATTGATGAATGAGATTACCGTGTCCGCAAAGGCGGAAAGCAGCAACAAAAAGGAGTCTGCGCCCGCGTCAGAATGACCGATGCTACGTGCACCCAGCCTACTGGCCCGACCGATGCGCGCCTGCATGGCGCGCGTGGAGTCGAGGTTGGTTTGAGCCGCAGTTTTCATCGCGATTTAACGCTGCACTTCCAGTTACTCTCCCGTCGCGATGGCATCTTTAAATACCTCAACCGGACAACACTAGTAAATCAAGCAGTGTTTTATTGCCGGTGGTCTGCGCCAACGTTAAGACGCGCAAGGTCGGTTAAGCCGGTGTCAAACATCACCTGTAGTGCGGTAGGGTCAAGATCCGCCTGTTCGGCGCTGGCTAGGTTAACCCATTGAACTAGCTGCTATAAAGAGGCAACATTGGGCCGTCGATTTCTCCTGTCAATATCTGTATGATAATTAAAAAGGTATCACTCGTGTTCATGGCAGGGTAAATCTCTCTGACGACAGCGTAAAACCTTTTTATATTGGTACTGTCTTTGCCGTAAAGATTAGCTAGGAAGGGCACAGGGAAACGAATTAAAGAAGCTCAGTACGGTCAGCCAACGATAGCGCATAATTTTATCTGGCGTAAATTGCCTTCTTCGGCTTACTTATCCATCCTCCATGTGCACGAAAACGGCGTTGACGGTTTTTCTGAATTGATCAAGAAATATACCCATTACACCCCGACTGGTATTGCGATGGAAATGGTCAGCGTCGGCGAAAATCCGGTGTTCAAGGCGAGCGGTATGGCGATAAGTCCGGCTAGACAATCATCGTCGGGCAAGTTGGAGTCTACCACCACCAGACCGATATACAAGATCTGAATGGCCGCACTAATGATAACCGCCTGCGTGACATCGCCTATTATCAAGTCAATCAGTGCTGAGGAGAATAATATTTAGCGGATGCCGTAGGTAATGGCATAGTCAACGTCAGTTTTACAAATACAGTACTAGAGCCAGGTAAAAATCGCGACTTTGAACATATTCGGCCCTCCAGACGCGTTATGTTTTTATCCAACGTTAATTTTACTTCCTCTAGGGTGCCATGAAAATAAATAGCATTTCCCTGGGAATGAATAAATTATATATCCTGTAAATCCTGATTATCAATAGATATTTCTTTCAACATTCTGCAATGATTGACACCGCCACTGAGTCCACCAACCTGAACTTTTTTAAATAAAATAACCTTTACTATCAAATGCCTTACGTTATCTATAGATTTAAATAACACTAGTACGTTTCTTTTATTAGTACTGAAGTATCCCTCTTGGGAGGTGTTAATAAATTGTTCTTTTGCCATGATATTAATATCGACGTCTAGTAGGGATGTCATCACGCAGATATCGGCAAAAAATGGGTCTTTGGATAATTTTTCATCCATGATAATAATCATGGTCTCGGAGATAATGTTTCGCCAGTTTGTAATTACCTGCCCATGAATGAGGTGAAAATAGACCTGTACTAGTTCTATAGTATTTATAGGTGTTCTCGTTGGCTATAGATATCACGTTTTTGATACTTTCACTACCAACTTTAATAATTAAATTAACGAGTTGCTCTGAAATCAGTTCACTATGATGCCTCTCGGATTCAATCAGCATGGGTAAATGCGTGCCGTAAATTACTGGAAAATATTTTCGTTTGGCGAACACTGCCGCGACGTTTGACTGCATTCTGGTATAAATATCGGTAAAAATGATACTGTGCGTGGGGCCAGTTTTAACATTTCGCCCATTTCTTCCATAAGCTGCTCAGGTTTAATACCCGGAATTAATTAAATAAATATTTTCTATCTTACCAAGGATTATTTCTCAGAAATTAACTAATTCGTTTCTAAAACAACCGTGTGAAATGACGAACAACCAGGAAACTACGTTTAATTTATACATAAAATTTCCTGCTAGAAATGAAAATGATTAGCAAAATTTTCCTCATGTAATATTTACAGCAGTGCCTATGATATAGATTGACTTATCGGATAACAGCCAGGATACCAAATTAGTAATTTCATTCAGCTTTCCCTGACGTCCGAGAGTAATTCTCTGGCTATAATCTTCATAAATATTTGTCATCTTCATACTACGTGTGTAGTCCATCGCTTTATAGTACTTGTCATCCCGACAGACATTAGCTCATTGATGCCGTCCGCAACACCTACTATCAGAATAACGAACGCACCTATCTCCTTCGCCCAGGATAGAGTAAAATCATGCACGTCGGATTTGGTAGAGAAATGAAAAATATGTCCTTTTTATCCTTCAATGCCGTCCTCAGAGAGAATGTTCACCACTGCGCCTTATTTTTGGCGGATCATGATCTAGGCAACTTATTGAGTAAAAATAAAAGGCCCATTTTGATTCATCCTTACCATAAAATTAAAATTGTCGTCGCTTAACTCGTATTGCAGTATTTAGCTATAATAGTCGACCAACAGCCAGGCATGGTTTACCCTTGTGTTATTCACAAGGCCATCCACTCTGATACTGGCGATACAAGTCGTCAACAAGCCAATTTGTGAGAGAGATAATATAAAAGGTGTGACAGGTTTATTTATCTCTATTATCACTAATATAGTTAGTATTTTAGAATCTCTAAAAACCTGCATACTATCTCGCCTTACTTTCAATACTAAAAAAGACTAGTCAACAGTGACCCATGGCTCCATTATCTCATAAATCATCAAAAATTCTGTGGTGTTCATGGCAAAGCAGTATTTGGCAATAATCGGACTAAAGCCTTCTGGGGTAAAGCCTTCTGGGGTAATAGTAATAAAATTACGATGCTGATCGGTCAGCTCGCTGTCTTCACAATGATTTAAGACATCGTGGTCATCAGTCGTTACTAGAATAATAGCGCTCCTAAATTTCCAAAGCGCTATTAATATCGTCGACAATCTATTTTATCAACAGCCGCTGCTGGATTTTCTTCGCAATATAGAGTTATCGCGGTTATGACATTATTCACTACCATCAGATCGATATGGATGTACAGTTTAATTTCTGATATCCTCGAACGACCCTGTATCCACTAATATGACTATCGTGGCTTGCATTTTAATCCCGTCAATCCAGGTGGTGAGATGGCTGATAATCTTTCGAGTATCGAGGGATAGAGGAATATAAAATGCCCTGAGATAAAAATCCCAGGAAAATTATTTGCCATTCCCGCGATGCTGGGGCAGTAGTGAGCCCGTTAGCCACGTAGTGTCTTGTATAATCGGCTCCTGCTAGACCTAGTGAAAAAATAGCGCTCAGTAACAGATGCAACAGGGGAATCCGGCGTCTTGGGTAAGTGTCTCTGCAGCAGCGAAACAGTTTCATTAGCTAGCAAACAAGTAAGATAGGGAATGTATTCCGTCACTGCGTAAAAAGGATTACCAATAAGACGAATGCAGTTCTTTTGTCCCTGAGTAAAAGTGGAAGCGCACAAGACTTTAATGTAGTTTTTGAATTCACCGATATTTCCCCAGACGGGGGAAATAATCAAATGGCGAATCAATTCTGTGGGAACGAAAATTTCTTGTTTGAAGCTCTGCACTTAAGCTTGAATAAGGCAGATATCAGTGTCAGTTCCTCACTAAAAAGGCGTGATTTGGATGAGGATAATTCGACTATGATAGGAATAAGGCGGCGGAAAGTCTTCAGCAACACATAGTTACTATTTTCTATGGTTACGAAAAGAAAACGTACGCAGGCGTGACAGGGTCAGCATTTATCACCCAAGAGATAAAAGTAGTCTTTATCCATAAACAGAAAGAGTTTTCCTGGTTTTCGACGGAGAGATGAGAGATAGTGGACTTCGTCCAGGAAGAAAAAGCCCGTAAGCTTCATCTAGCAGAACGATTTTATCTTTAAATCCGTGCCGGTAAAGGCCCCTTCACATAACTGAATAGCGTACTCTGGACAATATTCCGGGTTTATTGGCGTAATCGGCACAATTAAGCTCAACCAGCTCCGCTCTGCGCGGGGCTCACGCTGTTTTCATCGGCCTAGCGGTGCAACAAGGTAGCGAGATAGCTTTACTCCCACGCCGCTGGCGCCGGTGACTAGGATTGGCAAACATCCACTGAGTAATTGACCGCGGCCAGGCACAATCCCACAATGCCTTTCAGATTCCAGGTAGCCACCGATTAAGACCTGAAACACACCTTTTTCAGGCTTCTGGGGCGTCGCCGTCAGCGTTGGTTCTCTAAGCCAGAAATGGACCGGGCGGTATTTTCCTTCTGCAAAAAAGTCCTCGTCGTGAGATAAAGGCTTATTATGCTGCGGCTAGCAAAGAGGTAAAACGTTCGCAGTCCTCTGCGTGGTAAACCCTTCGCTTTTATGGTGATAGTACGGCTTAATTGTCGGTAAAGATCGTCTTTCGCGGCCATAGGGTATCTTTTTGCATTGAATCGATTAAAGGGTACCTTGTTGCTTTCACGTTGGTTTCGCAATCGCCAGAGCCGGCGAAAGCTAACCACCTCACAGAATTGAACATTGTACCTTAACCACTCCCCACCATAGAGCCGGATAGCAAGTTGTATTTCACTCGACTAGTACGACTCTTATAGTCGAAATCTTTTTCATATTCCCCGTCGCGCCGGTGCCAAAATGGGGCGTTTGCAGCTGTGCAGCAGCATTTCAAGCCAGATGAGCAGTTATACAGGCTACTGAGGTACCACGGGTGGGTATGATGCCTTTCAGCGTCATAGTGAGGCGCTTGGATATCGCGGTTGGGGCTAGCACAAGCAACCGTTAGCTATATAGTTTGAGAGAAATAAGGGAGGACACTACAAATCCAGATTCATTTGCCAATACAAAAACTGGAAAAAATCCTGCTGAGCAGGTCATCGGAGCTGAATTCACCGGTAATTTCACTCAGTGCCTGTTGCGCCAGACGTAACTCTTCTGCCAGTAGCTCGCCAGAGAAAGCGATCACTAACTGTTCTTTTCCCTGCTGCAAATGCGTAGAGGTGGTTTCCAGTGCATCCAGATGGCGTCGGCGGGCCGAAAAGCTCCCCTCGGTGCTATCTGTAAAGCCCATGCTCTGTTTTAAATGAGTACGCAGCAGGTCCACACCCGCACCGGACTGGGCGGACAGGGTAATAAGTGAGTAATCGCTTACATCGCTAATAGCGACGCTTTCGCCGGTGAGGTCGGCTTTATTACGCACTACCGTAACCGGCATGCCGGGCGGCAAACGAGAGATGAAGGCTGGCCAAAGCATATCCGGGTCGTTAAGGGGGGTAGCGGCGCCGTCCACTATCAGCAGCACATGGTCGGCCTGTTCGATTTCACGCCAGGCGTGCTCAATACCGATCCGCTCCACCTCGTCGCCGGCGTCGCGCAGGCCGGCGGTATCAATAATATGCAGCGGCATTCCGTCCAGGTGGATATATTCACGCAGCACGTCGCGTGTCGTGCCTGCGATGGCGGTGACGATGGCGGCCTCGCGTCCCGCAAGCGCGTTCAGCAGGCTGGATTTACCAGTGTTCGGCTTACCGGCAATCACAACTTTCATGCCTTCGCGCAGCAGGCTACCTTGGCGCGCCTCGATGCGAACCATATCAAGGCTAGCAATGATGTCGTTCAGGCTGGCTTCAATTTTACTGTCGGAGAGGAAGTCAATTTCTTCATCGGGAAAGTCGATAGCCGCTTCGACATAAATGCGTAATTTAGTGAGCGCTTCTAATAATTCATGAATTCGCTCGGAAAACGCGCCCTGTAGTGAGTTGATCGCTGAACGAGCAGCCTGTTCTGAGCTAGCCTCAATGAGGTCAGCAATAGCTTCTGCCTGAGCGAGGTCCATTTTGTCATTGAGAAAGGCGCGCTCGGAAAACTCGCCGGGGCGGGCAATGCGCACGCCGGGCAGCGATACGATACGTTTTAGCAACAGATCCAAGATGACCGGGCCGCCATGCCCCTGAAGTTCCAGGACATCTTCGCCGGTAAAGGAATGAGGGCCAGGGAAGAACAGAGCAATGCCCTGATCAATCGTAGTGCCGTCGTCGTCGCGAAAAGGCAGGTATTCCGCCTGACGCGCCC
>NZ_LECR01000040.1:53920-57396 GCF_001602625.1 Sodalis-like endosymbiont of Proechinophthirus fluctus | reverse complement strand
GGGGACCCGATACGCGCAGAACGCCAACCCCGCCGCGTCCTAGCGGGGTTGCAAGGGCTGTGATGGTATCCGCCTGGCTCATTGAAACGCTCGCTTGGTACCGCGGGGCACGGTTGAAAAATTAAGGTGGTCAAATAACCATGACCACCTTATCCGCATGACTCTGGGGTCGGGCGCGCGCCGTTATTTAGCTTTTTTATCCCTGTTGTGCAGGCCGCGCTTTTCCAGGCCGCGATAGATAAGATGTTGTTGAATAATGGTCACCAGGTTGCTGACGATATAGTACAACACTAGACCCGAGGGGAACCACAAGAAGAACACGGTGAAGATCGCCGGCATAAAGGTCATGATCTTCTGCTGCATCGGGTCAGTGACAGTGGTGGGCGACATCTTTTGGATAAAGAACATGGTAATACCCATCAGTACCGGCAGGATATAGTAAGGATCCTGGGCCGAGAGATCATGGATCCACAGGGCGAACGGCGCATGGCGCAATTCAATGGAGCCTGACAGCATGTAATACAGCGCCAGGAAGATTGGCATCTGAATCACCAGCGGCAGGCAGCCGCCCAGAGGATTAACTTTCTCTGCCTTGTACAGCGCCATAATTTCCTGGTGTTGGCGCTGTTTATCATCACCCAGGCGCTCGCGCATTCCCGCCAATTTCGGCTGTAGCATGCGTATCTTGGCCATCGAGGTGTACTGTGCCTTGGTCAGCGGGTACATGATGCCACGTACGATGAAGGTAATGATAATAATGGAGAAGCCCCAGTTGCCGATATAGCTATAGATGAATTTCAGCAGCTTGAACAGCGGTTGAGAGATGAACCATAGCCAGCCGTAATCGACCGCCAAATCCAAGTGCGGGGCGATGGCCGCCATCTTGTCCTGGATTTCCGGGCCGAGCCACAACGTGGCTTTTAGTTCGCTTTTGCTGCCGGCCGCAACAATGACAGGAGCGGATTTGAAGCCTACGGCTGCCTGGCCATTGCCCAACTCGGTAGTGTAGAAAGTGTTTTTGCCCTGGGTGAAAGGCACCCAGGCTGTGGCGAAATACTGTTGCAACATGGCGACCCAGCCGCCCTCTGTGCTGACGGAGAGATTCTCGCCCCTGATATCTTTGAAGCTGTATTTCTGATATTTGTCGTCGGTAGTGGAATACGCTGCGCCACGATAAGAGTGCAATGCGAAATTGCTGCTGCCGGCATCACGCGCCCTGGGCAAATCAATGGATTGTTTTAGTTGACCGAACAACGTCAACTCAAGCGGTTGCTCGCTAGCGTTATTAATATCGTAATTAACATTCAACGCGAAATTACCGCGTTTCAAGATGAAGGTCTTGGTGTACACCGCGCCGTCTGGCGCGGTGTATGTCAGCGGCACGCGCAGTTCGCTCTGGTCATCCGTCAGAACATAAGTGTCCTGGTTGGTGATATATAGCGGGCGCTCGCCGTTGGCGGGATTATCCGGGCCGTTTTTGCCGGTTAAGCCGCTCTGCGCCTGATAGACGAACTCCGCGGAGGTTTCCAGCAAATGGAATGGCTGTTGCGAACCCAGTTTATCGTGATAAGACAGCAGGAAAGCCTGCTCGATGTCACCGCCGCGAGTATTGATTTTTAGCGACAGCACATCGGTTTTTACCGTAATGATCTGGCCCTGTTCGCTGACCGGCACGACCCGGCTGTTGCCCGGGTCTGCCACTGTGGTGTTCGTAGTCTGTTGCGTGGTCTGGGCGGTAGGTTTGGGAGCATGGTCCGCCTGCCAAGCCTGCCAGATCATGAAAGACATGAACAGCAGAGCGATGACAAGAAGATTGCGTTGCGAATCCATTGTTAGTGTTCTCTGTTTTCAAAGGTTTTTGGCGGTACGGGATCTTCGCCCCCTGGGTTCAAAGGGCGGCATTTTAATACGCGTTTTAATGTCAACCAACCACCTTTCAGCATACCATACCTGCGTATCGCCTCAATTCCATACTGCGAACAAGTGGGTTGGAATAGACAATGAGGTCCCAGCAAAGGGCTGATCACGAGTTGATAACCGCGTATTAACCCGATCAGCAGTTTTGAGACTGGCGACAATGGCGGCGCCATAATTTTTCTAACTCTTCCGTCAAGGCATGGTTACCCAGGTCGGTCACACCTTTTTTGGCGATGACCACAAAATCCATGGCAGGCAGGGCGTGCTGATGTAGGCGGAAACTTTCACGCGTCAAGCGCTTGATCCGGTTTCGTTCATGGGCCTGTTTTACATGTTTTTTAGCGACCGCGAGACCGACGCGAGGATGGCCCAGTGTGTTCAGGCGGCCGAGGATGATGGCATGCGGCGTGTCGGCCCGCTGAGGATGCTGGAAGACGAAAAAAAAATGATTGCGAGTTAACAACCGTAACTCCCGAGAAAAAGCGAGCTTAACCACTAGGTGGGCAAGCTTTCTTACTTGGAAGATACGGTCAGGCGTGCACGGCCTTTCGCACGGCGACGTGCTAAAACCTGACGACCGTTCCTCGTTGCCATACGAGCACGGAAACCGTGGGTACGATTGCGTTTCAATACGGATGGTTGGAAAGTGCGTTTCATAGCGATTTCTACCTAAACTTTGATAATTACTGACCAGTAAACGCATCTGGCTGCTCGGCACAAAGAAGAAAGACGCCTCAATCGCATAATGACTAGAGAGTGGGATTGTAATAACTGCACAGTCCCTAGTCAATTCACGTCGCGTATACCCTGCCTGAATACCGGTGTTCATACAAGAACCTCCGTCCGACAAGTCGGATAAACAACAGACGTCACTCACGCGCAAGGGGGAGAATTATACAGGGTTCACGCTAAAGCGCAAGTATCTAGCAGGATCTACTCTATTCCTGGCAGGATTAAATGTCCGTGATCCCGGCCGAAAAATTAAGACTATGCTTAATTTAAGCGATCATAAGGCTTACTTTTTATCCATCGGAGATGGAATCAGGTACACTCCCAAGCATCCGGTTGCCCTGTGGATAAAAAGGATGAAAACTGTGTAGAAGAGGAGGATCTGCGGTGAGGTTTGCGTTATGATCCGCACTCCATGACGGGGATCCCCGTCAAAGATCCGCCGCGGGAAAAACCGTTTAAGGCGGTTCGCAGGTTGCATCATAGTAATCTGTGTCAAAAAGATGATCCTGAATCATACAGTTTTGTTTCTTTTCTTTTTTTTGATCTTGTTCGATTGGAGTCCGCTGTGTCACTTTCGCTTTGGCAGCAATGTCTTGCCCGGTTACAGGATGAGTTATCTGCCACAGAATTCAGTATGTGGATACGCCCTCTACAGGCGGAACTGAGTGACAACACTCTGGCGCTTTACGCCCCTAATAGGTTCGTGCTGGATTGGGTACGGGATAAATATTTGAACAATATAAATGGGTTGCTGAGTGACTTCTGCGGCACAGATGCTCCACTGTTGCGCTTTGAGGTGGGTAGCAAGCCGCCGCAAGTGACTGTAC
>NZ_LECR01000040.1:53387-53838 GCF_001602625.1 Sodalis-like endosymbiont of Proechinophthirus fluctus | reverse complement strand
AGCTGGGATAACGCTCCGCTGCAGCCGGAGCTACCTTATCGCTCCAATGTGAATCCAAAACATAACTTTGACAATTTCGTCGAAGGTAAATCAAATCAGCTAGCCCGCGCTGCGGCGCGGCAGGTCGCTGATAATCCCGGCGGCGCCTATAATCCGCTGTTCCTTTATGGCGGAACCGGGCTGGGTAAGACCCATCTGCTGCACGCTGTGGGTAATGGCATCATTGCGTGCAAAGCCAACGTCAAAGTGGTGTATATGCATTCTGAGCGTTTTGTCCAGGATATGGTCAAATCATTACAAAATAACGCCATTGAGGAATTTAAACGCTATTATCGGTCGGTGGATGCGTTGCTTATCGATGACATTCAGTTTTTCGCCAATAAGGAGCGCTCGCAGGAGGAGTTTTTCCATACCTTCAATGCACTGTTGGAAGGTGATCAGCAAATTATTC
>NZ_LECR01000040.1:36123-53380 GCF_001602625.1 Sodalis-like endosymbiont of Proechinophthirus fluctus | reverse complement strand
ATCCCAAAGAGATAAACGGTGTCGAAGACCGGTTAAAGTCGCGCTTTGGCTGGGGGCTGACGGTGGCGATTGAGCCGCCGGAGCTTGAGACTCGCGTAGCGATATTAATGAAGAAAGCCGATGAGAACGCGATCTGTTTACCGGGGGAGGTAGCTTTTTTTATCGCCAAGCGTTTACGTTCCAACGTACGCGAGCTTGAAGGGGCGTTGAATCGCGTCATTGCTAACGCCAACTTCACCGGCCGAGCGATTACTATTGATTTTGTACGCGAAGCGCTACGGGATCTGCTGGCGCTGCAGGAAAAGCTGGTCACCATTGATAATATCCAGAAAACCGTCGCGGAATACTATAAAATCAAGGTGGCCGATTTGCTCTCCAAGCGGCGTTCGCGCTCGGTAGCCCGCCCTCGGCAGATGGCGATGGCGTTATCGAAAGAATTAACCAATCATAGCCTGCCAGAAATCGGTGACGCATTCAGTGGGCGCGATCATACTACGGTGCTGCATGCCTGTCGGAAGATCGAGCAATTGCGTGAAGAGAGCCACGATATTAAAGAAGATTTCTCTAACTTAATCAGGACATTGTCCTCATAACTATATGAAATTTACCGTTGAACGTGAGCATCTGCTTAAGCCCCTGCAGCAGGTTAGCAGCCCGTTGGGGGGACGACAGACATTACCGATTCTGGGTAACCTGCTATTGCAGGTGACGGAAGATCGATTGCTTCTGACCGGTACCGATTTGGAAATGGAAATGGTCGCGCGGGTTGCGCTAAGCGCCTCTTATGAGCCTGGCTCCACCACGGTGCCGGCGCGCAAGTTTTTTGACATTTGCCGCGGATTGCCAGAAGGGGCGGAAATCGCCGTGACGTTAGAAAGTGAACGGATGCTGATTCGCTCTGGGCGTAGCCGTTATTCGCTTTCCATAATACCCGCCTCTGATTTTCCTAATCTGGATGATTGGCAAAGCGAGGTGGGATTCACCCTATCGCAGTCAATTTTGAAACGATTAATCGAATCGACACAGTTCTCGATAGCCCATCAGGATGTGCGTTACTACCTCAACGGTATGCTATTTGAAACCGAAGGCGAGGAGCTGCGTACCGTGGCTACAGACGGGCACCGTCTGGCTGTCTGCGCCATGTCTGTCGGCGTGGCTCTACCATCCTACTCCGTTATTGTGCCGCGCAAAGGCGTGATGGGGTTGGTACGCATGCTAGACGGCGGCGAAAACCCCGTCAATCTGCAAATTGGCAGCAACAATATTCGCGCCAGCGTCGGTGATTACATCTTTACGTCCAAGCTGGTCAGCGGCCGTTTCCCTGATTATCGCCGCGTGTTGCCGAAGAATCCCGATAAAACCCTGAAGGCTGGCTGTGATGTGCTTAAACAAGCCTTCTCCCGGGCGGCGATCCTCTCCAATGAAAAGTTTCGCGGTGTGCGGCTCTATCTCAGCGCCAACCAGCTAAAAATTACCGCCAATAATCCTGAACAGGAAGAAGCAGAAGAGATAATCGACGTCGTCTATCAGGGCAGCGAGATGGAAATCGGTTTCAACGTCAGCTATTTGCTTGACGTGCTGAACGCCCTGAAATGCGAGGAAGTACAGCTGCTTCTGACCGATGGGGTATCCAGCGTGCAAATTGAAGACAGTGCCAGCCAGGAGGTCGCCTATGTCGTTATGCCGATGCGTTTGTAGTAAATGTGGTAAGGTTATGTGAGTTGATGGTTCTGTCGCGTCTGTTGATTCGTGATTTTCGTAACATCGCCTCTGCCGATTTGTCCTTAGCTGCTGATTTCAACTTCCTAGTGGGTGCCAACGGCAGTGGTAAAACCAGCGTTTTGGAGGCGATTTACACGCTTGGCCACGGCCGCGCGTTTCGTAGTCTGCAATCCGGGCGGGTTATTCGCCATGAACAGCCGGAATTCTTGCTACATGGGCGTATTGATACCGGACATCTGGACGCGCGCACGACTTCGGTGGGGTTGTCGCGCAATCGATTGGGTGACAGCACGGTGCGTATTGATGGCAGCGACGGCCATAAAGTGGCGGAACTGGCCCAACTCTTACCGATGCAGCTAATTACGCCAGAGGGATTTACGCTGCTCAACGGCGGCCCCAAATACCGGCGTGCATTTATGGACTGGGGCTGCTTCCATAATGAACCAGGTTTTTTTACCGCCTGGAGCAACCTACGCCGGTTGATGAAACAGCGCAATGCCGCCCTGCGTCAGGTCAGTCGTTATCAGCAGCTGCGCGCATGGGATCAGGAGCTAATACCGCTGGCGAATCGTATTAGTGAATGGCGCACCGACTACAGCGAGGCTATCGCGAAGGATATTACCGCCACCTGTGCGCAATTTTTGCCGGAGTTTCGCCTCGACTTCAGCTTCCAGTGCGGCTGGGACAAAGAGAGCGATTTTGGCGAGCTGCTTGAACGCCAGTTCGAGCGCGATCGCTCGCTGACCTACACCGCATCGGGTCCGCATAAAGCAGATTTCCGTATCCGCGCCGAAGGCGTACCGGTGGAGGATATTCTGTCGCGTGGTCAGCTGAAATTATTAATGTGCGCTCTGCGTTTAGCGCAGGGCGAATTCCTTACCCACCGAAACGGCCGGCGTTGTCTGTATCTTATTGATGACTTCGCGTCCGAACTTGACACCGGATGCCGCCGCTTATTGGCTGAGCGTCTAAAAGCTACTCAAGCCCAGGTTTTCGTCAGTGCGGTCAGCACGGATCAACTCCGTGATATTACTAATGAAAATGGCAAGATGTTCAAGGTGGAACAGGGTAAAATTGATCTCCAATACTAAGTTTAAAATGAGCAGGAAACGTTGATGTCGAATTCTTATGACTCCTCAAGTATCAAAGTACTCAAAGGATTGGATGCGGTGCGTAAGCGCCCGGGTATGTATATAGGCGATACTGATGATGGTACTGGTCTGCATCATATGGTATTTGAGGTTGTGGACAACGCTATCGACGAAGCCCTTGCTGGTCACTGTAAAGAAATCGTGGTTATGATCCACGAGGACAATTCGGTTTCCGTCCAGGATGATGGTCGCGGTATTCCGACCGGCATTCACGAAGAGGAAGGCGTATCCGCCGCCGAAGTCATCATGACCGTGCTGCATGCGGGCGGGAAGTTCGACGACAACTCCTATAAGGTTTCAGGCGGCCTGCACGGCGTCGGTGTATCGGTGGTGAACGCCCTGTCGGAAAAACTCGAGCTGATGATAAAACGCGAAGGTAAAGTGCATCAGCAGACCTATCATGGCGGCATGCCGCTATCGCCGCTGGAAGTGGTGGGTGAAACCGATCAGACCGGCACCACCGTGCGGTTCTGGCCGAGCTTTGCCACTTTCACCAATAATACCGAATTCCAATACGAAATTCTGGCCAAGAGGCTGCGTGAGTTGTCCTTTCTCAACTCTGGGGTGTCTATCCGTTTGCAGGATAAGCGCAACGACAAGGAAGATCACTTCCATTATGAAGGCGGAATTAAGGCTTTCGTAGAATACCTGAACAAGAACAAAACCCATATCCACCCGAACGTGTTCTATTTTTCCACTGAGAAGGACAGTATCGGTGTAGAAATCGCGCTGCAATGGAATGATGGATTTCAGGAAAATATATACTGCTTCACCAACAATATTCCCCAGCGAGACGGCGGTACCCATCTGGCCGGTTTCCGTGCTGCCATGACCCGTACGCTGAATTCCTACATGGATAAAGAAGGCTACAGTAAGAAGGCCAAAATCAGCGCCACCGGCGACGATGCTCGTGAAGGTCTTATCGCCGTCGTTTCGGTCAAGGTGCCGGATCCGAAGTTCTCTTCCCAAACCAAGGACAAGCTAGTTTCCTCGGAGGTGAAGTCCGCAGTGGAGTCGCTGATGAACGAACGGTTGGTGGAATATTTGCTGGAAAATCCTAACGACGCTAAAATCGTGGTGGGTAAAATTATCGATGCCGCCCGCGCCCGTGAGGCCGCCCGTAAAGCGCGCGAGATGACCCGCCGTAAAGGGGCGCTGGATCTAGCTGGTTTGCCCGGTAAGCTGGCGGACTGCCAGGAACGCGATCCAGCACTGTCTGAACTGTACCTGGTGGAGGGTGATTCCGCCGGCGGTTCGGCCAAACAGGGTCGTAACCGCAAAAATCAAGCGATACTACCGCTGAAAGGGAAGATCCTTAACGTTGAAAAAGCCCGTTTTGACAAAATGCTCTCTTCCCAGGAAGTCGCCACTCTGATAACTGCTCTCGGCTGCGGCATCGGCCGCGATGAATATGATCCGGATAAGCTGCGCTACCACAGTATCATTATCATGACCGATGCTGACGTCGATGGCTCGCATATCCGCACCCTGTTGTTAACCTTCTTTTATCGTCAGATGCCGGAAATTATCGAGCGCGGCCATGTGTTTATCGCCCAACCGCCACTTTATAAAGTCAAGAAGGGCAAGCAGGAGCAATATATTAAAGACGACGAGGCGATGGATCAGTATCAGATAGCGCTGGCGATGGATGGTGCCACGCTGTACGCCAACTCCCATGCCCCGGCGCTGGCCGGCGAGCCGCTGGAGAATCTGGTTGCCGAGCATTATGCCGTGCAAAAGATGATTGGCCGCATGGAGCGGCGTTTCCCACGTGCTCTGCTTAACCACCTGATTTATCACCCTATATTGACTGAAGCGCAGCTTTATCAACAGGAGCAGGTCGCGAGCTGGATCGCGTCGCTGGTGCAAGTGCTGAACGATAACGAGAAGCACGGCAGTAGCTATAGCTTCAAAGTGCAGGAAAATCGTGAGCACCAGCTGTTCGAACCGCTGCTGCGCGTACGGACGCATGGCGTTGATACCGATTATCTGCTGGATTACGATTTTATCCACGGCGGTGAGTATCGCAAACTGGCGACGCTCGGCGTAAAGCTCAGCGATCTTATCAAGGCGGATGGCTATATTGAGCGTGGTGAACGTCGCCAGCCTGTTACTAATTTTGAACAGGCGCTGGAATGGTTGGTGAAAGAATCGTGCCGCGGCCTGGCAGTGCAGCGCTATAAAGGTCTGGGCGAGATGAACCCTGAACAGCTATGGGAAACCACCATGGACCCGGATAGCCGGCGCATGTTGCGCGTCACGGTGAAAGATGCCATCGCCGCCGATCAGCTCTTTACTACGCTAATGGGGGATGCGGTCGAGCCACGGCGCGCGTTTATTGAAGAGAACGCGCTAAAGGCGGCGAATATCGATATTTGATAGCTGATACAGACCTATCCAACATCCCGGGGGCTCACTTCCCGGATTTTTTGCCCTGCATTTACTGACGAAGGGCGTTTTTGGCCACTACGGCGGGCAGGTTATTTTGTCGGTTTTGGCCAGAATGGCACCCTGTTTTACCGAGCTTGCCGGCGCATCTCTTAATAAAACTGCCTCCCTTTTATCATTGTCTAGAATATCTCCCTGGCGGATGCTATGGCGGTATCGGGTCTCAAACAGCGCCGGCACGACAACGGTTGATAGCGTTGTCCGGTTATATAGGTTAAAGTGATTGCTGCCCTAAGGCAGTTAGAAACAAAGCGGCAGGCATCAGATTTATACTTGTGGCGCAATCGAAGAGGATTCGATGGCAATAAAATTGATTGCAATTGATATGGACGGGACGCTATTAAATCATAAACACGATATTACCCCGGTGGTAAAGGACGCTATCGACGTGCAACGCGGTGCGCGGCAAGGGCGTTTACGTTGCACTGGCGACCGGCAGGCCCTATATCGGTATAGAACGGTATTTCACGGAGCTGGATTTACAAGCAGAGGGAAATTTCTGTATTACCAATAACGACATGCTGGTACAGCGGACGGTCGACGGGTCATGTATTTTACAAACGGTGTTTGATACTAACGATTATCGCTACCTAGAGGATTTATTCCAGCAGCTTGAGGTCAATTTCCACGCGCTGGATTTCGATACGCTTTACACCGCAAATTGCGATATTAGCCGCTATACGGTTTATGAAGCGAGGCCTTATTAATCGGCATGCCTTTCAAGTTTCGCACTGTTGCGAAAATAGACGCCTCACTACGCTTCCAGAAAATCATGATGATAGACGACCCCAATATATTCTGTGGGTAATGCTATAGATGAAATCAAAGCTGCCCAGTCAATTCGTCACTCAGACTAATCTGGAAGATAAGGTGGTACTGGCGGCCATTCCGTAAATTTATTCTGGACACGTCAATCGGACCTTAATTCGAAATGGGCCTGAACCAAGGCTGCCATTTCGCGGGTGAATTTATTAAAGTGTTATACACATTGTATTATAATAAATAATAATTTTGGTAAATATTTGGTCAGTTTGCGCTATCAACACCCATTCTTGTGTAGACACTCAGGAACTGACAGAATCATACTTATTTCCTCAGGACTTTAGAGCAAGGATGATTAAGCACTCTCTTAGCAAAACCGAGAGTATTATCCATGGAATGGGCTAGCAAATCATCAGCGGCAAGTATATTCCGGGCAGCGGGGGTTGGTTACCCCCTGAAGTGGAATTATACGAGGAATTTAGTGCGTCGCTCAATATCATTCGCGAGGTGTTGCGTTTGCTGACGGCTAAGCGACTCATCGAGATCATTCGTTATCGCGGCCCGTTCGTCACCGCACGCTGCAGGAACATCAGAATTTGTATGATACTATCTGCCATCAGGATAGCGAGGCGGTGGGGCAGGCCGCGTTGACAATGATCGCCAGCTCAATATAACGATTGAAAGATATAACATGAGCAATAGCTATATCGCCATAGATTCGGGGTCGAACTAACCTACGCGTATGACTTTATTTGCACGGCGAATGGCTTCAAGTACGGGTTCAGAGGCAGATGTAATACGATGTTTGGTGGGCACAGCATAACATACTAGTGATCATGGCTTGTATGGTAGGTAGCAACGCTGGGTGCCGGTGCTTTATCTGTCTTACCTCATCAGCCTGACTGATATTGCCGGTAAACTGGTGCGTGTTAACGATACTGCGTCCTGGGACATCCGTATTATTCCCGGTAGTCAGTGTCCTGGGCGATAATAAATGCAACGTGACGCGTGGCGAGGAAACTCGATTGCTGGGCACCTATCGTACCCAGCCTGTTAGCCTGTATCACAGACCTGGTACCCCTGTAAATGGGTACGCAATCGCGATGGCATGGTTGACGATCTTCGTACCGTCAGATCAGCGAGCTGCACACCATTTGCTGATGACGCAGTCTCTGGTAGGAGTGGGCCTGCCTGATCGAGCAGCGGCCCGGCGGGCGGTGTTCTGACAGGGCATGGGGCAAGGATTTGCCAAAAGCAACACATTGTGCTGTTTGTTTGAAACCCGTACCTTCCACATGCTGGGCAAACTTGACCGCAGTGCCGTAAGCGATGGTTATCCAATCTCCTCATAGGTAATGAAGTAGCGCAGGTGCAGCGCAATTGACGCCTACAGGCAGGTGAAACTGTGGCTGTCATCGGTAATCCTTCACTGGTCGCTCATTATCAACAGACTCGGATCATGAAGAGTCAGACCACCACTTGCTGGACGGCGATGACTGTTTCTAGGCCCGTATAAGGTGTATACTTAATCATTTGTAATAAGAAATTACCGCTTACGCTATCCTGCGCAGCGTCACTCCCAATGAGGTCTTGGTCCATGTGCAAGTGCTGCTTGACGACGGCTTTGAGGCGGTGGACATTTCCACAAATTCGCCAAATTGGGAACAAAGCATTGCTAAATCTATCTTAGCTTTTGGCGATATGGCCTTGATTGACATCGGGACGGTGCTGAATGTTTCCCAAGTGTGGCACTGCAGGCCACAGGCGCGACGTTAATAGTGACACCAAATATCAAGCCGAGGTGGATTCGACGCGCGTTAGGCTATGGGCTTCAGGTTTACCAGGTTGCGCCACTGCGACCGAGGCGTTTACCGCCATCTACTTTRGCGCGTATGCGCTGAAAGCAGTGCTGCCGCCGGGGGGGAGATACTGGTATTCGCCATTAGCAGGATTTTTCCGGAGAATTTGCCGGATTATCTCAAGGTCGGTTGCCATGGACGCTGGGATCGGCAGCGATCTTTACCGGGTGGGTCAGCCGGTGAACCGTACCGTCGAACAGGCCAGCTTGTTTGTTGCCGCTTGAAAAAACGTAACCGGTCATTGATAGGGTAGTGGGTTTGCTGGCGGGTGGCCGCGGTAGTTTAGCGCTGCGGCTCATCAAGCGCTGGCGGCGATTTCGCCGTCATGGTGTACGAGTCCCATTTGTTATGCTTGTGCACAGGTATTGATACAGTTTGATGATTACGCCCTGGTAAATTGAGTTAGGTCTAATACCTTTTCGATGGATGATAAAGCCTCTACGCTATAGTCCATTGCGCTACCGGCTATAACGACAGCTGCGATGCGGGGTAATATGGGGCCGCCCTATGGGTAGGTCATCACGATGCCAGTAGTCTAGGTTTCCATTCTCTTGCATCCCGCTCTTGATTAGTTACTCAGGAACGCCTTGGCGCATTCCAGTAAAGCAAGTAATGAGGCTGCTGAGAACTATATTCAGGTTATCAAAGGTACTATTTATCTTGGTGTATTTTTTCGTATGGGTGTATCTTTATGAAAATGATTGTATATTAGTTTGAAAGATATTGCCCATGGAGTTAAACGCTGCCAGCCAGGCATTGTAACACTTGCCCATACCCACATCACTTTTATTGCTACCGTTGGCGCCTTTAAGGACTCGTGGGACAGTTGTCGAGAGTGTGCTGATTAAAGGCAATTTCGCCAGTCGACATATCGACAGAAAAAGTGGGCCTTAACGTATACGCCATATGCTAGCGCTTCATTTCCCTTAACTGATTCCATTGTGGTACCGAGCCAAGATTATTATTCAAACTGTCAATTTTTTCCTAAACTCTTTAAAAGCATCACTCATGACTCTTTCTTCCCACTTTATATAATTTCCGCCATTTCTTTCTTTGACTGTATCTTCCGCTTTGGACTATAGTTCAGTATGGGATTGATAAAAATCAGCATACTGCACAACATGGGAGAGGAGTAAAAATCGACATAATTCTCTTTTATGGAAGCGATAGTAGCAGAGAAATTGACGTAAAAAATTCAGAATAAGTAAGTTGTGTCTCATCTTTTTTCAGGTAAATATTATTTTATTACTCAATATTTGGTTCTTGTTTTACTTTCTTATATCATAAGATTTAAGGTGTTAAAGTTTCTCTGTCTGTAAGCGTTTCTTTTCGTATTTCCTCTGTCAGGTTATCACACAACTCAAAGATTGCTTGCTTTAGCCGATTCTTTTTTCTTTCTCTTCAGTGATTCGACACAGTCATGTGTTCCGATTAATCAATTTTTTTGAAAAATATGGAGTAATTCAAATTTATTTAGGACATCGTGCGCGAAGAGCTAATAAGCTCCCCCGCCTTCAGTTGCTGCAGGGTATTTATCCCCGTTTTTAATCGAAATAGATCACCGTATTTTCTTGATAATTTACTAAGTTGATTAATGAGATATATAGAATAATTGTTAAATTTATCATGAAATAGCTCTCTTTTTACCGCCTAGCTTTGAAGGCTATCAGCATGGGAAAAGTGCATGTGTACAACATGGGGTTGTATCCAGCAAATGGTATGTGACACGGGATTCTCCTGGTGTATGGTGTAATAGTGGAGTTACCGGTTTCTAAAAAATAATTTCATATATTATCCTCTTTTTTCGCAAAAAAATATAAAAAATTTGTTTTTTAACATAAATTTAGGTAAAAATTAAATAATTATCTATTTTTAATATTATTATTTATTCTATCTTAATTAATTTATTATTAAAATTTAATGCATTTTGATGAAAAACTCGCAACAACAATATTCTCTAAATCCGGGTATTGGACAATTCTTATAATTATTTATACTGCGTTATGCGCCCGTCATAATCTATTTATCGCCATCCGTTTACCCTAGGTTAGGGTATAGATCATGCTTTTAACGCCACTGTGTCGGTTTCCGATCACAATAAAACTGCGGTGTCAAGAGCAGAGCATTTTTATGTAAAAAAGGGGGATTGTATCCGGAACCTAGCGCGAGGTGGGTGAAATCAAAAAAAGCGTCATTGGGCGGTATCGTCATACTTATAGAATAAGCATTGGGAGAGCCAGCAATTTCTCCTTCAAAGAATATCGTCTGACTTAGAATAGCTTTGGAAAGTGAAAACGGTTTTTTAGCACTAATGTTCTGCAATGGTTCGTTGCCTAAGCATCCTTGTCGGCGCAGGCGCGCTCCCGCCATCGGCAAAATAGGGAATGCTGCCAGGTGAGGGTTGTCTAAAGTGTGATCTACATCGTATTATAATAAATGTTACTAGTGCTACAGTACGACTCGTAAGGACAGACTTGACAGTTGACTAGGGTTTCGCCACCGGCTCGGCATCTTGGTTGGTATGTGCGCTTGATAGTCTGTTTGAAGCGCTGGCAGTCGGTCAATGACCGGATGGTAACAAGCTAGTTCCTCGAACCGGCCGTGCTCCGGCGAGCGTTTTCTGTTCGCCCGTGGCCAATTTTTAGTCTAGCATATTCCTAGCGCCATCGTTGATTTGAGCACAGGAAGCGCTAAGCTGGCACTGAGTTTTTGTTATTACCGGCGGGCGGGCACTGTGTAGGCGCTCATCTAGTTCGTATAGTTCGTAGCCTATCAATCGCCGCGTGAAAGCCGCGGGATTAATACTGCCGTGTTGGAGTATATCAAAACCGCCGTCGGTCTGGTGGATGGTGCCGCCACGCCTGTGGAGAAAAAGAATCGGGTGGCCCCATGACCGCCGGACCCGCACTGATTTAGAAATTGGTGTTCAATCTTAATCTGATCGTAGGCTGACTAGCGTGTATTTAGGGCAGTTCGCCGCTACCTCTACGTTGTAGTTTTTTCTGACATAGTTCCGAAATTATTCGACCTAGGAAAAGCATATCGCCACCATAACGGCAAGTTTCATGACCACTGTGCCGTTCCTGGCTACTTTTTTCGGTGCTATTTTGTCAGGTTGCTTTGCCGATTCGGATGGGAGCACGCCGGCAGATCATTGGGTTTTGCCCGTAAAACGCCGATTATCTGCGGACTGTTGCTATCCAACATGGAATATGGCACAGCCTGTGCCAGTTGATACAGGCTGTGCCAACGATCCTGTCTGGGTAATGACGTTGATGATGCTGGCCTTTTTCGGCAAAGGCTTCGCCTCCATCACCCGGTCGATGGCCCCGTCATTGGCGCCGTTACGGCTGGTTATCCTGACCGGCGGGTATCTTTGATTTTTTGGGTTTGGGCGGCATCACCGTACCGTTAGTAGTGGTTTACATGGCGTCGGATTACGTTTTTTCGCCGGCGCTGATTTATGTCACCATAGTGGCGCTCTTGGGGCGGACTCTGCTATCTGTTGCTGGTGTGGTGAGGATAGTCTGAAGGCCGGAGTCGTCGGTATTGATTCCGGCATAAAATAAAAGCCGCTCTCGATGCCGGCGAGATGGTGTCGTCATCGGTGATAGGGAAGGAAAAGGAATCTGGCCACGCCGTTTTTCGTTTACGGCACCAGCGTGGACAGGACGGAAACCCTCAATACAACAGCAGCGCTGGCAAAAGCACAGCAGCAGGGTATGCCATGCTGGTCGATGATTTCAATGAGACCTAGAAGTTTCGGGTAGTTTAAGTTAACAGCGGAGGCAATTCAGGATTATTAGTGCAGTCCTAGAGCTCGACCGCCATCAGTATCGGCACCGGTGTGAGTCGGCTTAGTTGCCACTGGGCGTGTTTACGCGCTCATGCTAGTGGCTGTGCAACATGCGTGAACGAGGAGATTCCTCATCGGTATTGTTATCGCGACGGGAGTAGTCACAGGGTAATAAAACCGTGTTAAATACCGCGGAGAAGGGTAAATCAATGACTGCCACATTGCCGGATGCACCAGTTACTATCTTTGTCGCGTAAGACCTGCATATTGGCGCGGTCACCGGGATAATGCCCCTATAGAGGCGGGTATGTGTCATGATGCTGGAGCAGCCGGTAGCGCCCAGCGCGATACATCTTGCTGTTACGACATAAGACCTTTCTTAACGTAACCTTTCCGCATCCGTTGGTCTTACACTCGCAAAACAACCTGATCTTAGGATCTAATGAAACTGTGCTTGAACCACCCTGATGACGCAAGCTGTAAAAATTAGTATAATATAGATTAAATAAACTCAGCGTAAATTTTACGGCAACTCTAATATTTTTTCTTATTACCTCTTGAAAAACTTGTCGGCGATCCAATTTAGTTTACGTGACCAGAAATGGATACGCCGTATGGGTATTCCGGTTAATGACCTGTTCAATAGGAAGGTTATTGTACCCTCGATAAATTTTGGAGGATTTAAGATATGCGTAATTTCGATTTTTCACCGCTGTACCGTTCCGCCATCGGTTTCGACCGCCTGGTTAATCTACTGGAAGCAGGCCAGAATCAGGGCAACGGTAGTCATCCCCCTTATAATGTTGAATTGGTCAGCGAAAATCAGTACCGCATCGCCATTGCGGCCGCCGGCTTTGCCGAAAGCGAGTTGGAGATTACCGCCCATGACAACCTTCTGACGGTTAAAGGTGCTCACACTAACGATCAAAGCGAACGCAACTATTTATACCAGGGTATTACCGAGCGCAATTTCGAGCGTAAATTTCAACTAGCTGAACATATACAAATAAAAGGCGCCCAATTGGCGAACGGCCTGCTTTTTATTGATTTGGAACGTGTAGTGCCGGAAACCTTAAAGCCACGTCGTATTGAAATAAAATAACGCCTCTTGGCCACAAACTCATGCGTCTGCCCGGATAGGAGGCTAACTCAACCCGATTAGCGGGTTGAGTGAATTATCTCTCTTTATAGAAGGAGTTAATAATATGCGTAACTATGATCTCTCCCCATTATTTCGTCAGTGGATCGGATTTGATAAATTGGCCAGCAATATACAAGACGATTTTCAGGGGATGAGTTATCCCCCGTACAATATTGAGAAAGGCGATGATAACCATTATCGCATTACGCTGGCGCTATCCGGTTTTACCCAGCAGGAATTGTCGATTGATCTGGAAGGACCGCGCCTGACCATCAAAGGTAAACCCACGCTAGCGGAGAAAGAGATACACTATTTGCATCAGGGACTGGTCTGCAAAGAATTCTCCCTCAGCTTCACGCTAGCGGAGCATATGACGGTTACCCAAGCTGATTTCACCCACGGTCTGCTTAACATCGATTTGGAGCGGCATATTCCCGAATCCCTTCAGCCGCGACGTGTTGCCATTGGGACCTCGGCCCAGCGACCGGCACTTCAGGACTGCACCATGGATGATAAATAAGCCAGAACGGACCGGGCTATTGCGCTAACGGCGCTCCGTTTACGTGGTCCCCACCACAATTACCATTGCGACGCAATAATCAATAGTGGCCAGTCACAACAAATGAAAAGCGGCATCTAGCCGGGCCTTTGCCGGTCGTGTCACTACAAGCCCGTTGTTTGCCTGACGGGCTTTTTTAATAGCGCTTTACTCCACCGTCTCGCGATGGGCGCAGCACGCTTGCCACCTCCTCCGCTAGAATGGCAATGCCGCGCTCGATTTTTTCCGCTTCCGGCCTGCATATAATTCATATGCAGGCATTGACAGCTGTGATGCCACTCTTGATTTGGCCCCGGGAAAAAGTAGTGCCAGGCACTATTAGCACGCTGCTGTTGCTTCAGACGCTGGTAGAGCGCGTCGGTGCAGATAGGAACTGCAGCCAGAGATATATTACGCCTTCCGGCTTATGGATGAGCCAGCGACGTATAAAGGCAATAACCTCATCAACGCGGCGGCGATAAAACGGCCGAATAACGTCTTCGAACAGGCGCAGCAGATCACCCCGACGATGAGCATTACCGGTCGGATTGGTCGGTTGTGAGATGCAGATAAGACCAATATCTTCTCCCGCCTTCAGATGCTCAAAATCTACGTGGTATTTAAACTGGGCCTTCAGGGAGCTAGAGAGAGGGTCGGTTTATTCGCGACGAACTTATTTTCCTCAAGTCCTGTATCGCTATAGCCGAGATAATCCGGCGCTAGTGGAAACAAGACCCGACACAGAGTACCGTCTTCACCGAAAGAAATTAAACAAATAGAAAAAGACACTCTGGGGGGCGGGGGCCGCCGTGATAGGCCAGCAGAATTCATTGTACAACAAGGCGGCTAGTGAGGTTAGAAGGGCATATTGACCCTGCGTACTGTCATAATTACACAATACCTCGCTCTATTGAGCTGTCGCCGAAAACATCTCACGCTGCAAGGTGTTAAGGTACTCTGCTCCATCGCGGGGAAACGACGCAGGATTGCTACCTGGGCGGCCAAGCATCACCCGGGTCGTCAGCACTCAGATAAGTTCCCGCACCCGTAATTCAGTTTTCAGATAGGCGTAATAAATCGGCGCTGCCACCAATCCTTCCAGACCAAACGCCGCCTCGAAGATAAGCATGGCTAGCAGCAGTTCCCAAGATTTGGCATTAATACGGCTACCGACGATCTCGGCATTGAGGAAATATTCCAGCTTATGAATCAAAATGAGGTACAGCACCATTACGCCGCCCACGCTCAAGGAGATAGAGAGAGCAGAGATGATAATCATGAAATTGGAAATAAGATTACCGATAATCGGCAATAGGCCAAAGATAAAAGTTGCCACAATCAGCGTCTTGCCCAGCGGCAGATGTACGCCGAACAACGGGAACAGTACCAGAATCATCATCGATGTCAGCAGGGTATTGACCAGCGATACTTTGATTTGGGCGAAAACGATATTGCGAAACGCCTGAGAAAGATAATGCAGGCGTTCCATTAGCTGCTGCGTAAAGTAGGTATTACGGCCGGACGGTTTATTGAGAGAAATCACTGCGCCAATTATGAGGCCGATAAAAATAGTAATCAGTCCATGCAAGAAAGAGCGGCCCATATTGCGGATAATGATCAAATTAGACTCGACTAGGGCGAAGAGCTGATCTTTTAGTTCTTCCGCGCTTTCGGGCAGAAATGAGGGGAAATAATCGGGGATGCGGTTCTTCACATCGGAAAAGATGCGGTTGGTTTCGGCGGTAATGTCGATACCGCGCTGAATGTCCGAGGTCAAGAAGCTTACCAGGCTCACGATACCCAGCGTCATGGCAATAACCACGAACGCGGCAATCAGCGTCACCACTACCCATCGGGCGCGGCCGATTCCGACCAAGCGTTCAAACCACGGCGTCAGAGAAATGATCACCTCATGCGCCAGAAATCCGGCGATAAAGCAGGGAAACAAGTGCAGCGGGATGATCAAGGTGATAAAAAGAAACATCAACAGGTAAGAGGTCGCTTTCAGCTGTGTCTCACTTACGCTCATTCTTCTTTCCTTTCATTACTGTCCAGTTCCTTTATTGCGCGAATAGCATAAGCAGTGATCATAGCACCGATAGCTTAAAACCTCAGTGTCATCGATTTACGCCGGATGGTAGAAAAATGCCACGGTCGCCACGGTTGGTAAACCGGCCCGGCGATTTCTCAACCTGCCGGCGCCGCCTAGCCTTGTCGGTATCCAGCGGTCTCAAACGGCCGAGGATAATCTCCGGATTAACGCAATTTTTCCACCCATCCGGCAAGGGAGATGATGAGATTATTCACCTCGGCGGCTATATTGTAGCGAGTCTCATGATTGGCGAAACTAATACGCGTCAGAGACATGATATTGTGGGCAGGCGCATCAGCGGCGATGTAGCCGACAGCAGCTCTTGCTCGAACACATCGGATCCAGCGCATATGAGACGCGGTTTTCCAGTGCCGCAATTAGTGTCGATTCATCTTGCCGGCGGATGTTGATGCGGGTAATGTTCCGGTGCGAATACGGTTGCATAGACCCTCCTGCCGTTCGGCGAATAGGCGCGACGCTGACTTTCTGGTTGAATCTGCAGCGTGTATTCGCAGTTGTTGCCGGATCCGAGCTGTATATCTGAGCGTCAGAGGTTATACTGGTACTTTCTCATTACATCCACTTGTAACGCGTGCGAATTTAACGTGCAACAGTTTGATTCTAATACCTTTCAGGGCCTGATCCTGACGCTCCAGAATTACTGGGCGCGTCAGGGTTGCACCATCGTCCAACCTCTGGATATGGAGGTCGGCGCGGGGACCTCTCATCCCATGACTTGCCTGCGAGCGCTTGGTCCGGAGCCCATCGCCGCCGCCTACGTACAACCTTCGCGCCGTCCTACCGATGGCCGCTACGGTGAAAACCCCAACCGGCTGCAGCATTATTACCAGTTTCAGGTTATCATCAAACCTTCACCGGAGAATATCCAGGAATTATATCTCGGTTCGCTGAGAGAAGTTGGCCTGGATCCTACTATTCACGATATCCGTTTCGTGGAAGATAACTGGGAAAACAAGACATTAGGAGCCTGGGGACTGGGTTGGGAAATCTGGCTGAACGGCATGGAAGTGACGCAATTCACCTATTTTCAGCAGGTGGGCGGGCTAGAATGCCGGCCGGTCACAGGGGAAATTACCTATGGGCTTGAGCGTTTAGCGATGTATCTGCAGGGCGTCGACAGCGTCTATGATCTGGTCTGGAGCGATGGCCCACTGGGCTGTACTACCTATGGTGACGTATTTCATCAAAGCGAAGTCGAGCAATCGACCTACAATTTTGAATATGCCGACGTGGATTTTCTGTTCACCTGTTTTGAACAGTATGAAAAAGAAGCGCAAACCCTGCTGGCCTTGGAAAAACCGCTGCCGCTGCCGGCCTATGAGAGCATTCTTAGGGCGGCGTACAGCTTCAATTTACTGGATGCCCGCAAGGCAATTTCGGTTACTGAGCGCCAGCGCTATATTCTGCGGATCCGTACCTTGACCAAAGCTGTAGCAGAAGCCTACTACGCTTCACGCGAAGCGCTGGGTTTCCCGATGTGCAAAAAGAATGAGAAATAAGAGACAGTCATGACGCAACACACTTTTCTGGTGGAAATCGGCACGGAAGAGCTGCCGCCAAAGTCGCTGCGCGCTTTGGCTGAGGCATTCGCCGACCAAATTAGCGGCGAACTTGATGTGGCCAGAGTTCGCCACGGCGAAATGAGTTGGTTTGCCGCGCCACGCCGGCTGGCGGTCAAGGTCGCCGAACTCGACAGCTCCCAGGCCGATAGCGACGTTGTGAAGCGC
>NZ_LECR01000040.1:35650-36102 GCF_001602625.1 Sodalis-like endosymbiont of Proechinophthirus fluctus | reverse complement strand
GCTGACGGTAACCCGACGAAAGCGGCCGAGGGTTGGGCGCTCAGCTGCGGCATTACAGTCAGCCAGGCCGAGCGCCTTTCGACCGAGAAAGGCGAATGGCTTGTTTACCGAGCCCTGGTAAAGGGGCAGCCTGTGCAGGCTCTTCTGTGTGATATGGTTAGTCGCGCACTGGGTAAGCTGCCGATCCCGAAAATGATGCGCTGGGGAGACAATGAGACTCAATTCATTCGGCCAGTGCACACTGTGACGATGCTGCTGGACGACGGCGTAATACCGGGTAAAGTGCTTGGCATTGACGCCGATCGCATTCTACGCGGACACCGCTTTATGGGCGAGAGGGAAATCATCCTCGAGCACGCGGATCAGTATCCGCAGGTGCTGCTGGCGCGTGGTCGGGTAATGGCTGACTATTTACAGCGTAAGGAAATGATTCGCCGAGACTCGGAAGCGGC
>NZ_LECR01000040.1:33961-35596 GCF_001602625.1 Sodalis-like endosymbiont of Proechinophthirus fluctus | reverse complement strand
GAAGAGGTCACGTCGCTGGTGGAATGGCCAGTGGTGCTTACTGCCCGTTTTGAAGAGAAATTTCTGGCAGTGCCGGTGGAAGCGCTGGTTTATACCATGAAAGGTAACCAAAAATACTTTCCGGTGTATGACGCCGTGGGCAATCTGATGCCGCGCTTCATTTTCGTCGCCAATATCGAATCGAAAGATCCGCAGCAGATTATCGACGGCAATGAAAAGGTTGTACGTCCGAGGTTGGCGGATGCGGAATTTTTCTTCAATACCGACCGGAAACAGCGGTTGGAAGATCGTCTACCTCTCCTGAATACGGTGCTGTTCCAAAAGCAGCTTGGTACCTTGCGCGATAAAAGCGATCGCATCGAAGCCCTGGCGGCCTGGATAGCCCCCAGAATTGGCGCGAATGTGCTGCGGTCGGCGCGTGCCGGACTGTTGTCCAAATGCGACCTGATGACCAATATGGTGTCTGAATTTACCGACACCCAGGGTGTGATGGGCATGCATTACGCCCGCCATGACGGCGAGCCGGAAGTGGTGGCGGTGGCGCAAAAAGAGCAATATCAGCCGCGATTCGCCTGCGATACCCTCCCCACGACGCTGGTATCCTGTGCGGTGGCCATCGCTGACAAGATGGACACGCTGGCCGGCATTTTCGGTATCTGCCAGCATCCTAAAGGGGATAAAGATCCTTTCGCCCTGCGCCGTTCCGCCCTCGGCGTACTGCGTATCATCGTGGAAAAACAGCTGCCCCTCGACTTGGAGACGTTGACGCAAGAGGCGGCGCGCCTGTACGGCGAAAAGCTGACCAACGGCGCGGTAGTAGAGAATATTATCGATTTCATGCTTAATCGTTTCCGCGCCTGGTATCAAGAGCAGGGACATAGCGTCGACACCATCCAGGCAGTACTGGCACGTCGCCCGACCCGACCGGCGGATTTCGACGCCCGGGTACGCGCAGTGAGCTATTTCCGCATTCTGGAAGAAGCCACGGCGCTGGCGGCAGCCAACAAGCGGGTATCAAACATTTTAGCCAAAGCCGACGATCCGTTCCACGCGAGTCTGCAGGCTTCGTTACTTAAGGATCCGGCGGAGATCACGCTGGCAACCTATTTGGTGGTGCTACGCGAAAAACTGCAGCCTATGTTTGAGGCCGGACGCTATCAGGACGCGTTAGTGGAGCTGGCGGCGCTACGTGAACCGGTGGATGCCTTCTTTGATAGCGTCATAGTGATGGCGGAGGATAATCAGGTGCGGATGAATCGCCTGACGTTGCTATCGCAGCTGCGTGAACTGTTCTTACAGGTCGCTGATATTTCGCTGCTGCAATAGGCCACGTGTTGCTGTCGGCACGGCGCTCTTGTGGGCGCAGAATCTGCGATTTTTTCCCGTCGCGAAACTGCACTATCATTGTTACTGAGTCAGGGAATGCGGAGTGAATACCTACAGGGAAAGGGAAGCAGCGCAAAAGGAGCATTTTTGCCCTTACGCCAATGGGACTACTAGATTTATTTTACAAGCTCTTAGCGACAAATTCCTCAGCTTGGTTAACGACTCTCTGGTACCGGTGATCGATGAAATAAGCCAAATTCGCGTGCCGCAGGATTATGTGTCCTATTCGGCATACGCCATAGCAGGCCA
>NZ_LECR01000040.1:30216-33936 GCF_001602625.1 Sodalis-like endosymbiont of Proechinophthirus fluctus | reverse complement strand
CGATCTGGGATGTTCCTCGGCTCGGTGATTTCTAGTTCTCTGGGAAGATCTGAGCTATCAAGCGCTTCGACCGCGCTGTATATGGTAGATGGTAAAAGCAAAAGCGACTTCGAAATGATGGTGAATAACTTCTCGGCCAGTATTATCTGTATGTTGCTGGCAGTCTTGGACTTCCTTGCCATTGGTCCACTGATCGAATCGAAATGTTGTCAAAAGACCTGTCAGCCAGCATTCACCTGATTATGAAGATACCTAGTTGCTGATAGCTCTCTAAATGAGGAATTGCAGCAGGCAGGATTCGACGATTACCGATTTACCGATGATGAAATTATATGGTCGTTTAGCGAGCTGCATTATGTCGCCGCGCTCCCGCCGTCACCGCAGATTGCGCACGCGCTCGGAGAAAGCGCTGTAGAAGATGAAACGGCAGCACTACCAGCGAATATTGCGCTCTACAATGATCCTTTCGCCACCAAAATACCTGGTGCGGATCAGCATCAAAAAAAGCGTTCTCCGATCGGTTGTTGCTGAAATAAATACTGTGCCTGGCTTGTTGCACCTGCGTTATCCGCCGAAAAGACAGTGATAAATCCCACTGACTCACATCCTCAACTCCTACGCGCCTGCGTTATTTGCTGACGGCGCGTAGGCAAAAGATCCCCGCCGAGGGCGGGATAACGCCGAGGGCGGGATAACGCCGAGGGCGGGATAAATCAGGCGTGGCTAAAACGCGCGGCCGTTTCATCCCAGTTCACCAAGTTCCAGAATGACTTGATATAGTCCGGGCGTCGGTTCTGATATTTCAAGTAATAAGCGTGCTCCCAGACGTCCAGACCCA
This sequence comes from Sodalis-like endosymbiont of Proechinophthirus fluctus, assembly GCF_001602625.1. Lineage (GTDB taxonomy): Bacteria > Pseudomonadota > Gammaproteobacteria > Enterobacterales > Enterobacteriaceae. Next base: position 33,098 of record NZ_LECR01000040.1, on the reverse strand, counting down.
AAATTGGGTAACCGGAGGTGCCGGAAATCTCTTCTCCCATCAGCGGGTTGTCCTGGTTAGCAGTGGATACTACGGCCAGTTTGCCGTCTTTTTTCACAAGCCAGGCCCAGCCGGAACCAAAACGAGTCGCGGCGGCTTTTTCGAACGCCTCTTTAAAGGCGTCAATGCTGCCGAAATCACGCTCGATAGCGCTTTTCAATTCACCCTGTAAGGTGGTTCCCTGCTTCAGGCCTTTCCAGAACAGGCTGTGGTTGGCATGACCACCGGCGTTGTTGCGCAGTACGGTCTTTTTGTCCGCCGGGAGCTGGTCTAATTTTTGAATAAGGTCTTCGACCTGCAAATTAGCAAATTCCGGCAGGCTTTCCAGAACGCCGTTGGCGTTGTTGACGTATGTCTGATGGTGTTTAGTGTGATGAATTTCCATCGTTTCTTTGTCGAAATACGGTTCCATAGCCTCATAGCCGTAAGGCAGGGAAGGTAGTGTAAAGCTCATGACAATCTCTCCATTTCTAGTTTAACCAACCCTATTTAAAAGCATGTTAGGGTCGCGTAAGCAATCCAATCATTATAGTTAATTAAATGTTGAATAAAAAGTTTATCAGTGACTTTAACAAGAATATGTTTAACTTACGTCTTCAACAATCCGCGTTGGATGGGTAAAGACCGTGGTGCGCCCCGGTTTACTGAACCCCACCAGTGTCAGGCTGCAGTGCTCGGCGATCTCTAACGCCAGCGAGGTAGAGGTGGAAACAGCGAACAGGATTTCCACCCTGCATATAGCCGCCTCTGTGCTATTTATAGCTGGTGCTGATTATAGATAGTGCTGATGGAAACCAGGGACCGCCATGGGCGATTCACCCCGACGCACACGCATGCCGAGCAGTTTATCCAGCGCCAGTGTCGCCCGACGTCTTCAGCGCCATAGTCTAAGTCCCCATCCTGAGAGATCCAAGATACGGTATGGGTTGCAAGCCCTTGAGCCGGTCGATGAGATGCACCTCTGGCAATTCCGCAGTGCCAAGGGCCAACACTACGTGAATGGCAATGACGGCAGCGGGCTTGCCAATTTCATCCAGTTGCTCCACGCCGCAGATACCGCAACCGGTGCACCCGGCAAGCGCTCTACGCTGTGCTTTAACGCTATAAAACGGCGGCTGGAAGGCTCGACCTGCACTTATAGACCATGACGGGCACGATATCGATACCATAAATATCTGCCGGCGAGGCGATATAACTTCGGATAACGAAAGGCCGAGGGCGAAAGCGTCAAGTTCTTTTGGAGACGCCATCATTACCACATGGGAGACGCCGTTATAGACCAAGAGCGACTGGCACTTTCTCGGCCAGTCAGTTCGGCTCTATTGTTTGATGGAGCCGGTCGCGCTGGCGGACGCTATACTGACAAATGCCCGGCTAGGCGTCATTGGCGTGAAAAGCGGCGTGTTTCACAAATAGGTTCTCCCGCAATGAAGGTAGGGCACTATTATTATTCGCTATTCTTCGCTATCGCCAGCGATGCAAACTATCGACTAAGGTAAGCGGGCACCACAACGGGCACCACTATATAAATAGTTTTATTTTTCAGTAAATTGAGTAATTATTCGACTGTTGCTACGGTTAATAGAACATCATTGCGGATAAGGATTGAAGGATGTGACCAAGCATTATTTCAAGATCGCGCTATTCCTTATTTTAAGATCGCGCTATTCCTTATGCTGTATGCTGTCGGCATGCTGTCGGTCCGGCCGCCGGGCTAGCAGGCATGGCGGCCGACAGCAGGACGAGCAACGCGTCCGCACCGTCGGTCAAAAGCATCGACGTTACTGCGCTGAACGGCAAAGTTATGATGTAAGTACCGAGTGCTTTCGTTAATCAAACCCGCGAAGATACTACCTCGCAAGATCCAAGTGTGAAGGTCCAGGTACTCACACTGACCGGCGGCGTCAGCAGGTGATCGGGGTGAGCGAAGTACCGACCTAGGCCGGCGATGCCAATGATACTAGGACCTATGCTTTTAACAAGATGGCTCATGGTAGCCTATTCGGTCTGAAAACCCAATATAAGGATTGTGCAGAAAAACTAGCCAAAGTACCGAAATCGTCTCTGGTCGTAAATTTTTGTGCCTGGATACTCATCAATCGGTGGAAGGCAATGCCATGCTCTTTTCCACTATCACCACACCGTATGCGGGTAATATGCTGACTATTCAGGTGCTGAATACAAGCTGTCGCTGGTGGATATCGCCGTCGCCTGCATGCTGGGTTTTATAAATGTCTGGTTCGTGATGTGCAATTTGGTGCGTTGCCCATCCTATGATGATTGCCATGGCCTACCAGCTGTTCAGCCGTGAGAGTTTCTCCCGGACTCTTCCGACGGTGACGGCTTGGATTGTATAGCGATGAAACCATCGCAGACAGAGCGTGAAGCCTCTCTAATAAACGAAATTTTCTTCCTATCGGCCCTCCTATCGGCCCTGTTTCTCCCATCATTCTAGAGCGGCGTTAACGTTACGGATGTGGATGCCCGCCGGTGTCTACGCGGTTATTTGCTGTATCTGCACCAGCAGCAGTATAGAAGGTTTCCGCCAGCTCAATGACAAGGGTGTACACCAGGATAGTGAGCATGCCTAGCGCGGCGAAAACAACACCCTTGTTGATGTTGCAGGAAAACATCGTCAGCCTATAGAGACCGGTGTTGGCGACGCCGCCCAACGTTATCAGCCGTTCAACCGTGCGTCTGCCACTGTAGCGTGTGCCAGCTTGCTAGCGTGATATTCCCCACGATTAATTCGCTAAATATCGGCAGCTGTAAAAAACCGTATTCCACAGTGGTGAGGCCGTGATCGCTCATCAGGATTACCGGCGAGATCGACTGCGACAACT
>NZ_LECR01000040.1:18748-30194 GCF_001602625.1 Sodalis-like endosymbiont of Proechinophthirus fluctus | reverse complement strand
CAGCCGATAGCCATTGTACTGCATAGAAACTGGTGGTTAGTAAAGATAACGCGGTAATCGTGCCACAGCGATGCTGAAGAAAACGGCTCGTACAGCCGGGCTGCGCGGTTGGCATCGATACCAGAGCAATATCGGCCAGGATAGAGAAGAGCACGAACATCATTTTCCAGGAGTAAAGTAAGCTACGATCACCGAGCCGGCCAAGAGGCGGGTCAGCGGGCAATCAGAGTGACATCGGCCATTAATGCGGTGATTTTGATGCAAATCGCATCCGTAAAGATTTCTGAATGGCGGCGGGTAATCTACCGTGCCGATAAAGCATGGGTCAAAACCCTGCAAGAAACGCATGGCGATAAACTGTTCGATGGCATTGACCAGTAAAATGCCTAGGCAGGCACCGATAAAGAGAATTATACCCGCCAGGGTAAGCACCTCCCTCCGACGCGGTGATATCCAGTGACATGACATGAGGCAGCAAAAGGAAATAGACCTAGCGCATCCCCATCGCTCCGCGTCGCTACACAGGGTGAGTGCCGACCAGGCGTCCGCATTAGGCGGCTGTCAGCACAGAATTAAACTGACGTAGGTGTCACGTTCAAACGCCAGCTACATATATCCCAGATGCAGAACGATTCGTTGCGCGCTAGTCGCCAGGTCCCGCTGTCTGTCACCAACATATTGATAATAAACTATTTTTACTTTAACATAGCCAAAGATAGTTGCGTTCCCGGCCATGATATTAAATTATGACGCCGACCCGGCGATGTCCACGCGCTGTGCATCAGGAGGCGGCCAAGCGGTGAGATATGGCCATGTCGCCTCGAAGCAAGCAACGCTGCTGACCAGAGAGTAGCGCAGGCGAACTTTTCAGCCGCTAATCACTCATGGTAAGCAGTTCCTGCAGCATAATCTGCCGCGGTTGATAAGGCTAGGGATAAAAGGCCACCGGCTCGGCGCTGGCGGCATCCAAATTGGCTAAGGCAGCCTACGACATCACGGATGGCGGTAAAGCGGTCGATAAGCACGGTTCAGTACGATGTTTTAACTCGGTGCTGCTGATGGTTTGACCGCCATAGTGCATAGTAAATGTAAGTGTGGCTTCAGTGATAAAAGTGGCATGATATCTAAGATCTCATGCTACCCCCTGGCGGTGGTTTCCACAGCATTACTCGGTGCGCACGCCGGAAATAAATATCCTATAAATACTGTTTTACCTCAATAAGTTATGTTGGACAAGCTTAATCTGACCTATCCATAGTACCCAGTGATGCTGGTGATTTTGAAGCGGTATTCGGTGAATGTTTCGGAAATGGGAGAATGGATATTTCTATACTACGTGACGCTGATGTCGCTGCTCAAACGTATGGAAACGCGAAGCCTGGCTGGGGCGTTTTCGTTCTGACGATGATGAGCGGCAAGTAGATTATTCGCTTGACCGAGCAGGAGCGTTCGCTGTACGCCCTGGTGGCAACCATTCCGGCGGATGTTCTCTACGAGTTGTCCGTGCAGCGCCAATGAACTTGGGGCTTTGAAACGTCAATTAGAACTTTTGAGTGGCCATTTGGGCACATCGGTGACCGCCGTTAAGGCGCGGTGTAACCCAGCGTAATCAACCAATAAATAAATCATTATGTCACTTAAAAAGTGATTTATCGCGCCAAATCGAAAGCCACCCGCGGTCGTGATGGATATACAACCTCCTCTGAAAGCGTGTTGGACGTGAAGCTATTCCTGCCCAAAGAAATGGGAGGTCAAGGCGGCGCGATCACAAATCCCGAGCAGCTGTTCGCCGCTGGCTACTCTGCCTATTTCCTTAGCGCATAGCGTGTTGGAAGAAGAGCTGGTGCAAAAATCCCATGCGGTGTGCCTGTACTACAACGAGATCCGCAATAATATTGATGTCACTTTGCAGGTCATTACCGTGTAATCCCCGTTTGATTGCTGGGGGAGGTTTATCCCCCAGCGCCTTAGCATTCCCGCCTTTTTCTTCCCGCAGCGCTTGTATGAAAACTTTTTGTAATTTTTCTTATTGAAGAATTTCAATAGGTCACTATTTCGTCGGATTTATCCTGTTACTGTGCCAGCAGTTAAGCTCCATAGCCGTCACGACCTCCTCATGCTTGCTGGGTTTTGCCTTAAATGAAAATTGTGAAAAAACTGCTACATCAGACGCTTTAGCTGTTTCTTGCCATCTATAATCGGCCTGTTCCTCAATCTCTTTGTCTTCATCCGAAGATTCGATATTTTGCATCAGTCTTCCAGCATCTGGCATATAGTTATCGCGTTAACCGAAATTACGGCCGCCATTTTATTTACCTTATTTTTGATACGGGTATTGTTGTTCGGCGGTCGCTCTGTTTTATCGCGTCGCTACTGGTTATGATATTGATCTCTGCCAGTTACTACCATGACACATTTCAATGTTGTTATAGGTTACGGCATTATCGATATCGGTGATGACGACCGATATCGATTTGTTGCACGAAGCCATGGGAATAAATTCCTGGTATGGATGGTAGGGATAAGCGTCTTGCCGTTGTTGCTAATATGGCAAAACGCCTTCGGCCGACATCCTGTTCCAGCAACTGAAAACGTCTGGTAGGCGGTGAAGTTCTTATTTCGGCTGCTGGTGGTGCTGGCGCCTAATGTGGCTGCGGTGCGTTACTAGTATAAGGCGCAGAATCTGCGTGAACGTATTACTACTAATATCGATATTCCTAGCTATGGCGGTTTGTTGGTGCACTCATATCTATCGTCATCGTCGCTCAGGCTGTTCGCCTAATACGCGGCTCGATGAAAGCTAGGTTAATGAGAGTTTTTTTCGATCCGGCTAAGCCGTTTACCTATCTACTGCCGGCGGGTATCTATAATACTTATGTGGTGTTTATTATTGGTGAGACGACCCGTTGGGATCATATAGGATTACTGGGCTATGAGCGCGATATGACGCCAAAACTCTTCCATGAAAAGATCTGGTAGCGTTTCGTAGGTATTCCTGTGATACCTCTACCAAACTCTTCCTACGCTGTATGTTCGTGCGCAAAGGTGAGAACCCTCAATAATCCACAGCGTACGCTGAAAGAGCAAAATGTCTTTGTTGTGATGCGTAATCCAGGCTTCACCTCCGAGCTGTTCGCCATGCAAAGCGAGGTTTGGTTATACAATAATACCGATGATAACAATAAGTTATTCCTTTCGTGGAATGATCGCGTCCGAGAAACGCAATAATGATAAATCCGTGGACGATATGCTGCTAGTTGACGAGATGAAGAATCGCTGGCTCTCCATCCTCAAAGTAAGCATTTAGTCATTTTGCACACCAAAGGCTCTCACTATTTGTATTCGCAGCGTTACCCGCGCAGATTTTCCCGCTATCGGCCGGAGTGTATCGTCGTCAATCAGGATTGCAGTTAAGGAGCAGCTGATTAACGTGTTCGATAACAGTATGTTGCATATCGATAGTTTTATCGAATAGTTTTATCGATAAGGTCCACAACAAAAAAGCACTGGTATTTTATGCCACTGACCACGGTGAGTCTATTGATGAAAACTATCACTTGAAAGGTACACTGCTGCAAAGTACACCGCGCGATATGGCGGCCGCTGGAGTAGTTCTACGTACTTATGATGGTCTGCTAATCTGACGCTTTGCTGGCGAGTACAGAGAATCAATCATGACGCGTTTGTGTGGCTGTAGGTGTAACAGCGCGCCTACACGGTTCATCGTTATGAAGAATTGTTTGATAGTTTGTTGGGATGACTGGGGTATAATAATCCTAGAATGGCGGCATTAAAGTGAAAAATAACTGGTGTCAGAAACCGTCGGCGGCACAGCCGGCTGCTGTGGTTAATCGTGGCTAATGGGTTTGTAAGTAATTGATGGAAATTACTAAAAAGGGATTGACGCCTGTAGTGAGGCGAAGTATCATGCGCCCGCATTACGGTGAGTGGCGCAGCCTGGTAGCGCAATACGTTCGGGACGTATGGGTCGGAGGTTCGAATCCTCTCTCACCGACCAAGTTTCATCTGTAGCATGTCGCTATTAGCTGCACATTATCGCTATCGACAGCGTGGCATTGGCATTCTCAGGTCTGCTGTTTTTTTATCTTTATGTTACTGCTGCGCGCGATTGAGCGAAACGTTAAGAGCGACCATATCCGCCAAAGTGATCCAGAAGGGCTTCGCTGTCGCGACAATGATTACTCTTGCTTAATCTAAATCGGCATTACAGGATAGGATCGTGATCTCTATCTGCTGCCGACGTGGCTATTGGACTATTAGACGAAATGACGTGCCATCGGCGCTATATCCTTTACAATACCGGTCTAGATTGCGGTAGTTAAATGACGATTATTATCTCATTACTGGTGATGTCATCGTGTTATTACGACAGTTTAATTTGTCCTCCTAGGGAAAAATAAGGTACAAAGGTTAGCTTTTCTAATCATCATTGTAAATGATAGCCGATGATTCTAACCTGCTAAACTGATACTTAATTGGCATAATAGGCGCTGATTAGGGGTGTATTTCTTAATGTAAGTTATAAGTGTGACTAATGATGGGTTAGCACGTAAAAGTAAGATTTTTTATTTGTGTTGCAATATAACTAGTATGTATATTGTGTAGTCAAGCGCAAGCGTCACAGACTATGTAGCATAAATGTCCGCCGATGCATTAAATCGGCGGATTATGGATTTACTAATGAGGCAGTAATGTAATTTTTTGATCATTGGCTAAATAGTGTTAGGCTATTGTACGCCGAATTAGCGCGTAGGATGGTTATTACTTATCATTAATTGTCTCCTGAGATTGATGAGAAAAATATGTTTGCATGGGCGGCACGGTTAAGATAATAATGTTTTCGGTTAGGCCATTATAAATAGAGCCAAGGGTTAATGAGTTTATTGTTTGTTAATTATTAACATGCTAAGTGTAAGTTTAAACAAGTGCCAGGTGACCGATATCTGCGTTTAATGCTTTTCGGCCATTAATACTTAACCCTCCTTCGCTATTAAAATAACAAGGATACATCAACGATGAGTAGTGATAACCTTCTCAGGAATATACATGAAATAAATCTATCCTATCTCTTACTCGCCCAAGAGCTTATCAAAAAAGATAAGAAGGTAGCGGGATTCCGTCTTGGGGTGGGAGAAGACACGCTGGATAAACTGGCTGAACTTTCCCTATCTGAATTGATAAAGCTTGGCGAAATCAACCAGCTTATTTGCCTGCTGCGCCTCGATGACGAACAGATCATCAATTGCCTGACGCGCGAATCCCGTGTTGATGAGTTACAGCAGGTCCATACAGGGATCGTGCTGTCCACGCAGTTGCTTAATTCAGCGACTCCCGATCCTACCCGTTTGCTTAAGGAATGATCTCGTGTATAGGAAAAGTATCATGCAGGAATCCAGGGATATACAGCTGGCCATGGAGCTGATTACGCTCGGCGCTCGGCTACCTATTCTGGAAAATGAAACTTGCCTGAGCCGCAGTCGATTGCTGAAATTGTATAAGGAAGTCAAAGGGACACCGGCACCTAAGGGACTATTGCCATTCTCCGCTGACTGGTTTCTATCTTGGGAGCAGAATATCCACTCTTCCGCGTTTTACAACGCTTATCTCTGCCTGATTCGCATAGGAAATACCCCGACCATCGAGGCAATGATAAAAGCGTATCGGCTATATCTAGAACTCTGTCCGCAGCGCCAGGATGGTGGGACGGTGCTAGGTTTGACCCGCGCCTGGATATTGCTACGCTTTATCGACAGCCAATTACTAGGGCAAACGCGCTGTAAACAATGTGGGGGAGCATTCATTACCTATGCCTTCCATCCGCCCCATAACTTTGTTTGCAGTTTCTGCCACCCACCCTCAAGGGCAGTTAAAAAGCGTAAACCTTCACATGCCGCCGCCTATAATCGCTTATATAATTTAAGACAACGGAATATGTGCAACGTAAAGACATGCTGAGAAGAGTGATGCATTGAATGCCATTTTCACAAACGGATTATTCCATCACTGGCAAAAACGTTCATTTTCTGGATGCCACTGTCTTGTAAGGAATCACTGTGCTAGTTATATTTGGTTATATAATTGTATTTATTTCTATTTTTGGTGGATTTTTGTTAGCGGAAGGACAACTAGGCGCCTTATTTCAGCCCGCGGAATTTATGATTATCGTAGGTGCGGGTTTAGGTACTTTTATTATTGGAAATAATATTAAGGCTATCTATGCTACTATAAAGTCAATTCCGCGCCTGTTCCGTTCATCTCGTTATAACAAAGCGATGTACATGGATGTCATGGCACTGATGTATCGCCTACTGTCCAAAAGTCGTCAGTCCGGATTAATAACGCTGGAAAAAGAGATTGACGATCCGCATAACAGCGTTATTTTTACTCACTATCCTTCATTGCTCGCTGATAAATTGGTTATCGATTTCCTTATTGATTACCTCCGTCTGATGGTTGGCGGTAATCTCAACGCTTATGAAATTGAAGCGCTGATGAATAAGGAGATAGAGACCTATGAACAAGAAAATGATATCCCGGTAAACAGCCTGCTACAGGTAGGTGATGCGCTGCCCGCCTTCGGTATCGTCGCGGCGGTGATGGGCGTGGTAAATGCCCTGGCCGCCGCGGACCGGTCCGCGGGCGAACTCGGTGCCCTGATTGCCAATGCGATGGTGGGAACCCTGCTTGGTATTCTCCTGGCCTACGGATGCGTCATGCCCCTGGGGGCGTTGCTTAAGCAGAAAGGCGATGAACATATCAAGATGTTGCATTGCATTCGCGTGACATTGCTCTCCAGTTTGAACGGCTACGCACCGCCGATCGCGATAGAATTCGGGCGCAAGACCTTATATACTTCCGAACGTCCCTCTTTCGAGGAATTAGAATCCCACCTGCGCCAGATTAAAAAATCCGGCCTAATGGAATCTGCTGATACGACAGTCAATTTATGAAAAAGACGTCACCCCCGGTTGTAATCAAATGGCGTAGGGCACGACATACCAATCACCATGTCGGCTCGTGGAAGATAGCCTACGCCGATTTCATGACCACGATGATGGCGTTTTTTTTAGTGATGTGGCTGCTGGGGGCGACAACGCCGCAGCAGCGTGAGCAGATCGCCGAATATTTCAGGATGCCGTTGAGAGAGGCGATTAACCACAACCGCAAATTCAACGTAAGTGATTTCCCGCTGCCCGCTAACCCGAGCGAAGCTCGGACAACGCGTCTGCGTCAGCGTCAACTGGATCACCAGCAGGATATTCAAAGGCTGAATAATGCCCGCCTGCGCTTGGATCATATGTTGCGTAACGATCCGAGGCTGAAGGAACTGCAGCCTAATATGCGCATTACTCTGATGCATGAGGGCTTGCGTATTGAAATTATCGATAGCAAAAAAAGACCAATGTTCGCCACCGGCGGCACGGAAATTGCGCCCTATATGCGCAGTATTATGCACATAATTGCGCCGGTGATTAACGATTTGCCCAACCGTATAAGCTTGGCCGGGCATACGGATAATCAGCCTTATTTAAACGGCGAGCGTGGCTACGGTAACTGGGAGCTGTCCGCCGATCGTGCCAATGCGTCGCGCCGTGAATTGGTAGAAGGTGGGTTGATAAGTGATAAAATTCTGCGGGTCATCGGCATGGCGAATACCATGGCGCCGCCGGGGAAAGAGGATGACAACGCTGCGCAGCGCCGTATCAGTATCGTCATTTTGACCCACGAGCAGGAAGAGGCGATCAGCCAGGAAAATACGGATAGCCATAGCGAAGTGATTGACGGCGACAAGGATGCAGCAGTGCAATTGCGGCATTTGACCAAGCCGCCGCTCGACAAGAAAACCTCACCACTAGCGCCATTCACTCCAACTGCGCCAGAGGTATCCATCACGGCGCAATCTGACGCGGCGTTGCCCTCTCTGAACGATAGAATAGATGGTGACGGCGTCCCGCCAGCGCCATCGATTCCCAAAAGCGCGCTTTGACACGAAGGACCACGTTAAACCCACAGCTCGATGCGTTATGAATGACAGCGCTCTGCGCTGCTTGCCGCGGACGGGTCATTCGTCTGGTAAAAGCCGCGCGGATCCGACTCTTTTTTACCTTATCGGATCGCCTTTCGTCACGTAGGCTAAAAGTCATGAAATCACTCATTCACTACGCGAGGGCAAAGTGCCATGGCGGAAGAAAGCGATCTGGAAAAAAGTGAAGCGCCCACTCCCCACCGATTACAAAAAGCGCGCAAAGAAGGACAGGTACCGCGTTCCAAAGAGCTAGTGTCGTGGATGGTGTTACTGTCTGGCTGGAGCCTGCTATGGCTGACGGGTGAACACCTAGCTCTCGGTATGGGACGGATGCTGCAAAGCGGGCTCTCGTTTGATTTCCACATTAACGGCGAGGGGAGTTGGTTACTGGCCCAGTTTTCCGACCTGGTGCGACAGGCGATGCTGGCGAGCGTATCGCTATTCCTCGGCGTGACGTTAGTAGCCGTGGGGGCGCCGATGTTGATCGGTGGCGTGTTGTTTAGCAGTAAAGCTGTCAGCCTGGATCTCAAACGCCTGAACCCCTTTAGCGGGCTTAACCGACTGTTTTCCATGCAAATGATCGCTGAACTTACCAAAACGCTGTTCAAATTCTGTCTGGTGGGAGGCGGCGCCTGCGGCACCGCTTTGTGGTTTATTTGGCCGCGGATGATGCAGTTAGCGCAGGGGGTGCCTCTCACGGTCATAGCTGAAAGTTTATCACTTATACGGCAGTGCGTGTTGCTTATCATCCTCGCCCTGATTCCCGTGGTGGGATTTGACGTTTTTTATCAGTTATTCAGTCATCTGAAGAAGCTGCGGATGTCGCGCCATGACATTCTTGAAGAACATAAAGAAAAAGAAGGGGATCCGCAGCTGAAAGGTCTGATTCGCCAGCGCCAGCGCCAGCAGGCGCAGCGGCGAATGATGCAGGATGTGGCGAACGCCGATGTGGTGATCGTCAATCCGATCCATTATGCGGTGGCGCTGAAATATGAACAGATGCGTATGACCGCACCGCAGCTATTGGCGAAAGGCGCAGGCGTCGTAGCGCTAAATATCCGTCAGCGGGCGGAACAGCAGGGAATCCCAATTCTGGAAGCACCACCGTTAGCCCTGGCCCTATACCGGCACTGCGAGATAGGCGGCGTCATTCCGGTGGCGCTCTATGGTTCCGTGGCGGAGGTTCTGGCTTGGGTTTATGGTTTGCGTCTCTGGCGCAAGCAAGGGGGATTGCGGCCCCGGCAACCGAGCAAACTCACCGTACCAAAAGCATTATATCGTGCAAAAAAGGAGTATTCACGATGGTGAATCTGGTAGCTAAACTGCACTTAACCGGTTTCAGTCAGACCAAGTGGCAAATCTTTGCGGGTCCCGTGGTGATTATCATGATTTTGTCGATGATGATCCTGCCTTTGCCCCCTTTCGCCCTGGACCTCTTTTTTACCTTTAATATCGTTTTATCCATAATGATCCTGCTGGTAGCAATGTTTACCCAGCGTACCCTCGATTTTGCCGCTTTTCCGACCGTGCTGTTATTCTCTACCTTGCTGAGGCTGGCGCTCAATGTTGCCTCAGCGCGCGTTATTTTATTGCAGGGGCATCAAGGGGAAGCGGCGGCGGGGCAGGTTATCGACGCGTTCGGCCATTTTCTCGTCGGCGGTAACTTCGCTATCGGGATCGTCGTGTTCGCTATTCTGGTGATTATCAATTTCATGGTTATCACTAAAGGCGCGGGCCGTATAGCCGAAGTGGGCGCACGCTTTGTATTAGACGGTATGCCGGGCAAACAAATGGCCATCGACGCCGATCTGAATGCCGGCCTTATCGGCGAAGAGGAAGCAAAACAGCGACGCATAGAAGTGACGCAAGAGGCTGATTTTTACGGCTCCATGGATGGCGCAAGCAAATTCATCCGCGGTGATGTAATCGCCGGGTTATTGATTATGGCCATTAATTTGATTGGCGGTTTGCTGGTAGGCGTCATGCAGCACGGAATGGATCTCAGCCGAGCAGGGGAAACCTATACGTTGCTGACTATCGGCGATGGTCTGGTGGCGCAGATACCAGCGCTGGTCATTTCGACCGCTACCGGCGTTATTGTCACGCGCGTGGCTACTCATCAGGACGTAGGTGAGCAAATGGTAAGCCAATTGTTCAATAACCCCCGGGTCATGATGCTGTCCGCCGCAGTGATTGGTTTGCTGGGACTGGTACCGGGGATGCCAAACATCGTATTTTTACTGTTCACGCTACTACTGCTCGGCATGGCATGGCTGCTGCGCCATCACGCCGTTATACGCGGGGAAAAAGCGACGGTTAGCACGCTGGGGGATAACCCAGCGCCGGAAACCAGGCAGAGCGAGGAGGCCAGCTGGGATGACGTGCAGCCTGAGGATACCCTCGGACTAGAGGTAGGCTATCGACTGATTCCAATGGTGGATAGCAGCCAGGGGGCTGAGCTGTTGAAGCGCATACGGGGGATCCGCAAAAAATTTGCTCGTGAAATTGGTTATCTGCCGCCGGTGGTACATATTCGCGATAATTTGGAAATACCGCCAACCCACTACCGTATTTTGCTACACGGCGTGGAAATCGGCTGTGGGGATATCTATCCCGAGCGCTGGATGGCCATTAATCCCGGCAGCGCCAGCGATACGATAAAGGGCGACCCGTGTCAGGAACCCGCGTTTGGCCTGCCGGCCGTATGGATAGACCAGGTACTGTGCGATGAGGCCAAGACGCTTGGATATACCGTTGTGGATGCCAGTACAGTGGTCGCGACCCATTTCAATCAGTTGCTCATGCAACACGCCGAGGAGCTGCTCGGCCGCCAGGAAACGCAGCAATTGCTGGAGCATTTCGCCCGTGAAATGCCTAAGCTAACGGAGGATTTGATCCCGGATGTGCTTTCTCTTACCACCCTGCATAAGGTATTGCAGAATTTACTGGCTGAACAGGTTTCGATTCGTGATATGCGCTCTATAGTGGAGTGTCTAGCGGAAAATGCGCCGCAGCAAAACGATGTGGATATGTTAACCAATCTGGTACGCCATAAATTGGCCCGCGCCATTACCCAACACTGGTTTCCCGGTACAGGGGATATCCAGGTCATTGGCCTGGAAGTGGCTTTAGAGCAAGCGCTGATACAGGCGGTACAAAACGGCGGCGTGCTAGAGCCGGGCATGGCGGATCGATTGCTGGTCCAGGCCGAACGGGCGTTGCAGCGGCAGATGGCCCTTGGGGCTCCGAAGGTTCTGCTGGTCAACTCAGTTCTGCGCGCCATGCTTTCACGTTTTTTACGCCGCTCTCTGCCGCAGCTGACCGTGTTGGCCAGTACTGAAATCGCCGACAACCGGCCGGTGCGCTTTAATACGATGATTGGCGCGTCGGCTGAATAAT
>NZ_LECR01000040.1:17500-18731 GCF_001602625.1 Sodalis-like endosymbiont of Proechinophthirus fluctus | reverse complement strand
GATGCGGGCGGCCTAGGCTAGCGCGGCCCGCGAAATGATACCATCGGTTGCGCTAATACGATCAGCAAATAAGCCTAGGTGGCTCAATCAGGGCCATATGGCGTGTGGTGGGGGACCCGGCATGGCATTAGGATAAGCACCATGCGCCGGCTAATCGATCCGAGGTGTACTGTGCCGGCGGTGCTCTTCGAGGGATCCGCCAAGTCAGTTACAGTTAATGCGTATTACTCTCTCTGTCGATGAGAGTTTGACGAGGAATGAATGACCTGCTTGTGAAAAAACGCCGCTGGTAAAGAGCCGGAGGCGCCAGCATAGCGACAGAAAAAAGAGGGAAACCTATTGCGCGCTAACGTCGCGCAACTCTATGAAAATCAGGCATTGATATCGAGATTTTGCAGTCGCATGCCGTAATGTGAGGCGCCGTCAGCGCAATAGAACATTTGTTGCGGGGCAAGTGCCTTTATCGCGGCGCTAAGGGAATGGATATGGGCTATTTGCGATTCAAGACTCACCCTGTTGCGGCGATTCTGCTCATAGAGATCCAGGGTTCGGGTCTGTATCTGCGCCCACAGATTGTCTAGATCTGGATGGCATGCATAAGGGGCTAGAAATCCGGAGTCGACTTCCGCCTGCTGCCGTAGCGCATCGTAATGGGCTACCGCGCTAAGCTGCTGACTTTTATCATGAGTAACGCACTGTAGCGCAACGGGCTGAAGAGGCATGGCTGCCAGTAACTGATACTCAGTCTGCAATATCTGACCGAGCTTATCAAGCGCCTGGTCGAGCTGGCGCAATGCAAGTGTTAAATTATCCACTATCGTATTGTCTCCGGCTTCTGGCGCGGTGAATCGCATTATTTTTGCCAGGCATGCATCAGTAGGGCATCAAGCCACGCGCTATAAATCCATAATCATAATCATCTTTCCTTGACCGATCTCCTGCTTTGTTTGTATTACGCGGGCAGGATCGATATCCTGGTTACGCACTTATAATCGGGTATCGTTAAAGTTATCTTAACCATGACTGTTGCGGCGTGACATAAGCTGTCTTCTCGGCAGCTCAGACTGACTGTAACGCAAATCATTCACCACCAACGTGATCGCCTGCGCAGGTAACGCGCGCTCTATACTCATAGTCTACTCCTCTCCTAGGGTCGAAGAGGGACGCCTATGTTCTACTTGTCGGCCCGGGGCGGAGAAACTTGAGAAAGCGCGTTCACTTTGCAAGACAA
>NZ_LECR01000040.1:15630-17463 GCF_001602625.1 Sodalis-like endosymbiont of Proechinophthirus fluctus | reverse complement strand
CCTGAGGCTAGACGTACCCGCAGCTCATCCCCGACCGCAGCATCGCCCATGGCCTTACCATAATAGCGAATTTGAAACCCTAATCCGCGGCTGACGACCACCACTGGGTTACCCTGGCGAATCTTCCATGGAGCGCGTAGCATAGTGGCTGACAGCGGCTGACCGGCTTGGATAGTACGCGTCGTAAGAGAGCTGGTTACCGGCTGCGTCGCAAAAATCACATTGCGCGGCTGACTGGCCAACTCCCCATGCTCCTTGATGATATCCTTTGCGCTTAGGGATGTCCCCGCGGGCAGAGCACGGGCTGCCACCCAATAATCGCCGCGAGTGCGCACGTGGATTTGCAAAAAATACCGCCGCTCGCCGCAGCGGGCGGTGACGTTCATATTACCACTCAGCCGACCATGGCTGGCCAACTGCAATTGCGGCGACGGGCAACCCGGCAATAACCTCGCCGGCGTTTTGAGCGTGACTTTTTGAACGAGGGAGCTATCCACCCGCTGCTGGCGTAACAGAGATTCTAGCCGCGTGACTAAAGCATCGTCAGCACCACCGCTCTCGGCTGCAATGCTTAAAGGAAATAAAAAAAGACACGACTGAATTAATAGTTTCCACCAAAAATATATGAATCCTTTCATATAATTTCCTCGAGGTTTTTATAAAAACTAAGTTGCGGTAACAATGAGGACAAGTATAGAAAAAATAGGCTATGTATTATAAAGATAAATAAACGAAGAATGAGTCTCTTTTTATTCCATTGCCGGTGCAGGCAACCACTAGCATAGTTAATTATTCATTTTCTAGCGGGCTGTGAAAAATAATTTTGGAGAAAAATAATGTTAGATAAGTTGGGTGAAGAACTCTACTTTCAGCAAACTGCGCTGAACATATTGAACCGGCGCCAAGATGTACTAGCAGCCAATATCGCCAATGCCGATACACCTGGTTACCAGGCGCGGGATATCCATTTTACGCGTGAATTACGTCGAGCGATTGGACAGGGACAACAGCGGAGTAATAGCCTGAGTTTATCATTAACCTCATGGCAGCATATACCGGCTGAGGGTATTGCTCATGCTAATAACAGTTTGCTTTATCGTATCCCCGATCAGCCCTCAGCGGATGGTAATACGGTAGATATGGATCGCGAGCGGGTGAATTTCGCCGATAACGGCATAAAATACCAGGCCAGTCTGTCCATCATCAATGGGCAAATAAAAAGCATGATGTCTGTTCTTTTCAGAGGATAAAGCTGTATGTCGCTATTTAGTATATTTAATATTTCCGGTTCGGCGCTGACGGCGCAATCACAGCGTCTAAACGTCAGCGCGAGCAATATGGCTAATGCTGAGAGTATCACGGGCCCTGATGGTGAGCCTTATCGGGCAAAGCAAGTGGTCTTTCAACTCGATGCTGTACCGGGTCAGCCGGTAGGTGGTGTGCGGGTGAGCCAGGTGGTTGAGGATCCTTCTCCCTGGCGACTAGTTTATGATCCAGGCCATCCGCTTGCTAACGACCGTGGTTATATCAGAATGCCCAACGTTAATAGGGTTGCGGAAATGGTGAATACGCTGTCCGCGTCACGCAGCTATCAGGCCAATGTCGAGGTCATCAATAGCGCCCGGTCGATGATGATGAAAACCCTGGCGATGGGTCAATAAAGGACAAACTGATGGAATTATTGGGTCTGGTGCCCAGGGAGTATTCCCGCAGCACTCCCACTCTTTTGACGTCGATGGATGTATCGGCAACGGGAAATAACTTCGCCTTAAATGTGCAGGAAGCGCGGGTGCGTGGGGCGTTGAAAGCTGGCAACAATGATGCCACGACTAG
>NZ_LECR01000040.1:13608-15599 GCF_001602625.1 Sodalis-like endosymbiont of Proechinophthirus fluctus | reverse complement strand
CGCTCAGTCCGAGGGTACCCAGGAGTTGATGGATAATTTTCTGCAAGTTATGCTGGCTCAGATAAAAAACCAAGATCCCACCAATCCCATGGACAACAACCAGCTAGCCTCACAAATGGCACAGATGCACGTCGCCATCGGGGTAGAGACATTAAATAACACCGTGCTGGGCATGGGAGGCATGGTCAATAGCGTGCAGGCGGTCAATTTGTCCAATTGGGTGGGTCGTACCGTGCTTATTATCGGTAAGCCTTCTGTTTCGTTTGAGGGGCAGACGGCTTATGGTTTTGAATTGCCCAGCGGCGCGGATGAGGTTAGGGTGATCTTCACCGATGAGCAAGGAAAAACCTATACGCAAGAATACAAAGATGTGAAACCTGGCGCCTATAAATTAGATATCAGCAAGGCGCAAACGACACCGCCGATCGCTCCTACTCCTCTTGATGATGAGAAAGACAAACACTATGATGTTAGCATTGAAACTAAAAATAAAGATGAAAGCCGTCCGACGGTAAATGCCCTTAAGGCCGCTAAAGTCGAAAATGTATTTTTCAGCAACGGCAGCGCGAAATTGACGTTGGGGCTGGACGGCGTTATTTATCTTAAAGATATCATATTGGTTGAATAGTTAATCTATGCATCCAATACCACTGTATTTCACCTAAATAGGAATATCACTATGGGATTTGCTCAGGGAGTCAGCGGCCTTAACGCCGCAGCGCAGGCGCTGGATGTAATCAGTAATAATATCGCCAACGCGCAAACTGTCGGATTTAAATCATCGTCGGCTTCTTTTTCCGATATGTTTTCGGGATCTATGATAGGACTCGGGGTACAATTGGCAGGGGTGCAGCAAAGCTTCAATAACGGCATGATGATTGCGGGTACAGGTAATATCAATATGGCCATCATGGGAAGCGGTTTTTTTCGTCTCGCGGATAATGGCGGGAAAATTTACTACAGCCGCAATGGCGAGTTCGCTCTTAATAAATATGGAGAAATCGTCAATAAACAAGGTAAACATCTGACCGGCTATAAAGCCACCGGCACGCCTCCAATGATTTCAGGCGGCACGCCTTTAGAAAATATTACCGTGCCAGATACGCCGATGCCAGGAGCCGTATCTACAGAAGGCAGTTTGGGCGACAATCTTCCATCAAACGCTGAACCGCCGGAAGTCGGGGAATTCGATATTAAAGAACCTAAAAGTTATAATTACTCAACGCAGTTTACGGCCTATGATAGCTTGGGTAATCCGCATAACATCAAGATTTTTTATATTAAGGGAAAAGAGAACGGTCAGTGGACAGTAAAATGTTATGACGAAACTGCACCTACATTAATAGATCTCAATAATCCAGATAAAAATCCTAAGATATTTAGTAAAGATATCACTTTTGACGCGTACGGTAATCTTTATAAAGATAACACGCCAAAACTCCCCATTGAAAGCGCAAAACTCAACGGGGCTAATGAATTAAATTTTGACATTACGCTCTTCGGTCTGACACAGCAGGGCACCGAATGGATACAGAGTTTACCCCAGACTAATGGTCATGCGGTGGGTAAGTTCAACGGCTATTCTATCGGCGATAACGGGGAGATTATCACAAGATACAGTAATCAACTGACGCAATTGATAGCGCAGGTAGTGATGGCCGATTTCACCAACACAGGCGGTTTGCAGCCCACCGGCGATAACTGCTGGATAGAAACCGGCGCCTCCGGCTCACCGCTTATCGGCACCTCCGGCACTGGTAGCTTTGGCGTCATCAGGGGCAAGATGCTGGAAGCTTCGAATGTGGATATGAGTAATGAGCTGGTCAAAATGATGACCCAGCAGCGCAACTATCAATCCAACGCCCAGACGATTAAAACCCAGGATCAGCTGCTGCAAACGCTGGTCAGTATGCGCTGAGGATAATGTGCCATGGATCGCGCGATATATACTGCCATGGGCGCGGCCTCCGCCGCGCTGACACAACAGAGCG
>NZ_LECR01000040.1:8957-13493 GCF_001602625.1 Sodalis-like endosymbiont of Proechinophthirus fluctus | reverse complement strand
GCACACTAGTCGTACCATCAGTGCCAGGCAACGATTTTTCCCCTGGCCCTATTAATATTAGCGGCAACAATCTCGATGTGGCTCTGGACCAGCACGGCTGGCTGGCGGTGCGTTTGCCCGATGGCGGTGAAGCCTATACCCGCAACGGCCGGATTGAGATTGATGGTGTGGGAGGGCTCAGGGTTCAGAATTACCCGCTACTGGGCGNCCGCTGACAGTGCCGCCCGGCGCGGCTATAACTTTCGGCCCGGACGGCACGCTGTCCATCCTGGATGACGGCGATAAGCCGAAAACCCTTAGCCAAATTGGCCAGCTAAAGCTGATTCGTATCGATCCAGACAATCTGCACCAAGACGATAGTGGCCTGTTTACTCTTACCGACGCCGCGCGCGCGCAACGTGGCTCTGCGCTGCCCGCAGATCCGGCGCTGCGCTTGAAGTCCGGCGCCTTTGAGGGCAGCAATGTCAGCCCAGTCCAGACCATGGTGGAGATGATAGGAAACGCCCGCAGCTTTGAAATGCAGATGAAAGTTATCAGTAACGTTAACGATAACGCCCGCGCTGGTAATCAGCTATTGGCTATCGGTTAATCCAGAAAGGAGAAAAAATCATGATGCGCTCTTTAATGATTGCCAAGACCGGTCTCGAAGCGCAGCAGACCAATATGGATGTGATTTCCAACAATATCGCCAACGTGTCCACCATGGGATTTAAACGCCAACAGGCGGTATTCGAGGACTTGCTATATCAAACCGTGCGCCAACCTGGCGCTAAATCTTCTGAACAGACCACTATTCCTTCCGGGCTTCGGCTGGGTACCGGAGTGCGGCCCGTCGCCACCAAACGCATCCATTTGCAAGGCGGGTTGACTAATACTGGCAATCCCACAGATGTGGCCATTGAGGGGTCGGGATTCCTGCAGGTACTGATGCCGGACGGTACCAATGCCTATACCAGAGATGGATCATTGCAGCGCGATCAGTACGGCCAATTAGTGACTTCGAGCGGCTATCCTATCCAGCCAGCGGTGACAATACCCAACGGTGCCTCCAATCTGACCATCAGTAAGGATGGTTTGGTCAGCGTCATGTTGCCCGGACAAACCGAGCCGCAAGAAGTTGGGCAATTGACCCTAGCCACATTCATCAACGATGCCGGTCTGCAAAGCCTGGGGGAAAACTTGTATTATGAGACGCCGTCTTCCGGCGCACCGATGGAGAATAAGCCCGGCATGAATGGGGCAGGCGCGCTCAAGCAACAATTCCTGGAAAACTCCAACGTAAACGTCGCCCAGGAGCTGATTACTATGATTCAGGTCCAACGCGCTTATGAATTGAACAGTAAAGCGATATCCACCTCCGATCAGATGCTGCAGCGACTCGCACAGCTGTAGAGGTACCATCAGAGGGGCTGGTGTCCAGCCCCATTTTTTCTTCTCACCTGCGTGATCCACCTTATATGGAAAACATGACTCAGCTCTTGCCTAGGTTCACCTGGTGCTGGCATCATGGCACAAACGCCGCGCGCCTCGCCCTTTTCATGGAATACAGCATTGCTCTGGCCACTCTATTGCTCAGTGGTTGCGCCGAGCCGCCGCGGCGTCCGTTGGTAGTCGGCGTGACCACCGCGACACCGGCGCCGCTCATACCCATCACCGTTAATGGCTCAGTGTTTCAGCCGGGCCAGGCGATGAATTATGGCTATCATCCACTGTTCGAGGATCGCCGGCCGCGCAATATTGGCGACACGCTGACTATTATGCTGCAAGAAAACGTCAGCGCCAGCAAAAGCTCCTCCTCTAACGTCGATCGTAAAGGTAACACGGATTTGGGCATTAACGCCCTCCCCAGCATGCTAAACGGGTTAATGGGCGGCGATCGTCTGGCGATGGATATCGATAGTAGTAACAGTTTCAACGGTAAAGGGGGCGCAGCCGCTAAAAACACCTTCAATGGGACCATTACCGTGACCGTGATCGACGTCCTCACCAACGGCAATTTACGCGTCGTGGGGGAAAAACAGATTGCCATTAACCAGGGCACGGAATTCATCCGTTTTTCCGGCATCGTCAACCCACGCACCATCGACGGCAACAATCAGGTGGTGTCGACGCTGGTTTCCGACGCCCGTATCGAATATGTCGGTGATGGCTATATCAATGAAGCGCAGCAAATGGGATGGTTACAGCGTTTCTTCCTTAATTATTTGCCCTTTTAAGGATAAGGAATGAACAAATCGGTTGTGAGAATGATGTTATCCTTCTGTGCGGTAGCTGGGCTGTTGTTAGTGCCATCCATTCAGGCGGAACGTATCCGCGACCTCACCACAGTATTGGGTGTGAGGGAGAATGCGTTAATCGGCTACGGTCTGGTGGTAGGTCTCGACGGTACCGGCGACCAGACTACCCAAACGCCGTTCACTACTCAAAGTCTGCGAAATATGCTTTCCCAACTGGGCGTCACCGTGCCGACGGGAACCAACATGCAGCTGAAAAACGTCGCGGCGGTAATGGTGACGGCGAAATTGCCCGCTTTTGCCCGCTCTGGCCAGAAAATCGATGTAGTGGTCTCCTCGCTCGGTAGCGCCAAAAGTTTGCGCGGCGGGACGCTATTGATGACGCCTTTGAAGGGCGTAGATAACCAGGTTTATGCGCTGGCGCAGGGAAACATTCTGGTTTCCGGTTCCAGCGCGCAGGTTGGCGGCAATCGGGTGCAGGTGAATCAACTTAACGGCGGACGTATTAGCGGCGGCGCAATAGTCGAGCGCAGCGTGCCGGCGGATTTTTCCGGAGAAAACATCATCACACTGCAGCTGAACAACGACGACTTTTCGTTGGCGCAGCAAATAAGCGACGCCATCAATCATCATTTCGGCCGCCGTAGCGCTCTGCCGCTGGATAGCCGCACGATTAACGTCGCCGTGCCGCAAGACGGACCGGGCAAAGTTCGTTTCCTGGCAAACTTGCAGAATATCCCTATTACGCTCGGCCCTACCGATGCAGTGGTAGTGATCAATTCGCGTACCGGCTCGGTGGTGATGAACCAGGATATAGTGCTGGGTAGCTGCGCCGTGGCCCATGGCCAGCTGACGGTCGAAGTCAACCAGACCTACAAGGTCAGTCAACCTAACACGCCTTTCGGCGGCGGGAGCACGGTAGTAGTGCCGGATACCGTGATCAATGCGCGCAATGAAGGGGGATCCCTGCAGAAAATCGACGCTGGCGCGAATCTCAATGATGTTGTCAGCGCGCTAAACGGCATAGGCGCTACGCCGAATGATTTGATGGCAATTTTGCAGTCTATGCAAAGCGCCGGTTGTTTAAACGCCAAATTGGAAATCAACTAATGAATGACGGCATTCCATTGTTCGGCTCCACGCTGGATTTTTCCCAACTGGAGGTCATAAAAATCCGCGCCGTGCAGGCGTCTCGTCGGGGGATCTCGGGTGCGGCTCAGCAGGTCGAGGGGCTGTTTTTGGATATGATGCTCAAGAGCATGCGCGCGGCGCTCCCGCAGGAGGGGCTTCTAACCAGCGCTCAAACCCACCTTTATACCTCGCTTTACGACCAGCAACTGGCGCAGGATCTGGCGACTAGCGGGGTAGGGCTGGCGCAGGGTCTGCGCAGACAGCTCGGTGGGGGCGACATATCGCCGCTGGCCCCTGCCGCCCAGTGGATACCGGCGTACAACAACGCCGTCGACCCGCGCCAGCTGCGGCTTATGCCGGAGCAGCTTATCGGCGACGGACTGGCGTCCCCTTTAGAAGCGTTTGTCGACGGGCCGTGGAATCTGAACGCCGACACCGGTGGATTTATTACTCATATCACCGCGTCGGCTTTGCAGGTCGCGCGCGATAGTGGTCTGCCTCATCAGCTCATTGTGGCGCAGGCGGCCCTAGAATCGGGATGGGGAGCGCGGGAAATCAGAACCGCTCACGGCGCGCCGAGCTACAATTTATTTGGTATTAAAGCGGATGCGGGCTGGCGGGGCGAAAGCACGCAAATTACCACGACGGAATATGTGGACGGGGTCATGCAGAAGGTAAAAGCTAAATTTCGCGTCTATGCCTCTTATGGCGAGGCACTGCGAGATTACACACGGTTGCTAACAGAAAACCCGCGTTATCGGCGGGTTATGCAGGCCAGAACGCCGGAACAGGCGGCTAGATCGCTGCAATCCTCCGGATATGCTACCGATCCACATTATGCCGACAAGCTGATCACTATCATCGCGCAATTGAAAATGGTTGGACAGCGCGCGCAGGCGGCCTATCAGCACGATCTCGCTACGCTATTCTGACCGGCGCGCTTGAGTTTTTTCCTCGCAAGCCGATAAAGCAAATAAGCGCTCGCCAGTCGTCAACACCTTGGCTGACCAACCATATTCTGACCAGGAGCAGGTACCCTTATGCTAAATCTTTACTATATTGCCAGCAGCAGTTTGCAAACTGGACTGCAGGCGCTGAGCGTCATCGGCAACAACCTCGCCAATGCTACCAATCCCAATTATAGCCGGCAAAACATTATATTGAGCGCCGC
>NZ_LECR01000040.1:4539-8948 GCF_001602625.1 Sodalis-like endosymbiont of Proechinophthirus fluctus | reverse complement strand
TGTGACCTCCACGGGCTATTTCGGCAACGGTGTCCGCGTCGATGGGGTTGCCCGCGCTTTCGATGAATATACCAATGAGCGGGTACGGGGGACGGAAACATTGCTGCGAGCCAGCGATGCGTATTATGCCAAGATGAGTTCGCTGGACCTAGAATTCAGTATGACCGACGACGGTATTGATACTAAGCTAAACAGCTTGTTTAACGCGCTGAAGGACATCAGCAAAGAGCCGATGAATGGTAACTACCGCAGTAGTGCGTTTGCGGCCCTTAAAGAACTTACCGGACGCTTCAATAAACTCAGCAATAAGCTCATCAAACAAGAGCAGAAAAATAATCAGGACATTCGGCAGTCGGTTAACAACATCAATCAATTGACCGGCCAACTGGCAAGTTTGAATCGGGAGATTAGCAATAGTCAGAGCATTGACGGCGGCAGTGCCTACGATCTGCTGGACAGGCGTGATGAGCTGTTGCAGGCGCTAAGCCAGCAAACCGGCATCAACACGCAGATTGACAGACGTACTGGGGCTGTCAACGTCACTTTGAGTAATGGCCATATGCTGGTGAGCGGCGACAAGGCCAACGCGCTGGAAGTCACGACCGATAAGAATAATCCGGGGCGCCAGGTTATTGCCTATCGCGGTGCCGAGAACGCGATTATCCCTCTGCAGGATAGTCTACTAGATAAGGGCGTTTTGGGCGGACTACTGGCGTTTCGCAATCAGGATCTACCGGAAATCCATAACCGGTTAAATGAGCTGGCCCTGCATTTAAGTAACCGCTTTAACAAGGTCAACCAGCAAGGATATGATGCTAAGGGCGAAAAGGGTAAGGATATATTCAGCTACAAGTTTCCAAAAGCTATAGCCAACGGTAAAAACCAAGGTAAAGTCGGCCTTTCGATAGCATTGAACACCGATTCAACCACCACGGGCGGGGTAGCGAAACCGCAGGAATATACCCTAAGCTTTAAGAACAGCCAGTGGAAGATCACGGGCACTGCTAACGGAAGAAAGGTAGAATCAACCGTCGTCGGCGGCAAACTGACGTTCGAGGGAGTCACTGTAGCGGTGGAGGGTGATCCGCAAGAGGGCGATAGCTATCAATTGAATCCGTTCAACGGTATTGCCGACAGCTTGGAGGTGAGCATCAAAAACGGTGATGAAATTGCCGCCGCCAGCGAAAAAGAGCCACAAGATACAGACGGTAAAGAGACGGGTAACAACGGTAACAGCATTGCGCTCGGTAATATCCAGCATGAGAAATTAATCAATGACGCCACGTTTAGTGATGCCTACGCTGGTCTGATTGGCTATGTCGGCACCATCACCCGCAATTTAATGGAAACGGCCAGCTCGCAGGAAAAAGCCTTCCAGGACGCCTACATGACGCTCAGCGAGAAAACCGGGGTCAATCTTAATCAGGAATATGTTCGAATGGAAATGTTCCGGCAGTATTATAATTCCAGCGCCCAAGTACTGCAAACTGCTAATTCACTGCTAGATACCCTGCTTACTATCCGCTAAATTGCCACCACGTGACCCAAATGCCGGAATTATATCGCCAATTTACGAGGTAAATAATGAATATCAGCACCCACTATATGTATAAACAGCAAACCCAGTTCATTATGAGCTCCGCGTCCCGCTTTAATTATGTGGCCATGCGTTTGAGCACTAACACCCGGGTATTGCGCCCGTCCGATGATCCCACCGCGGCGATGGATGCGGTGATTTACCGTAACTCCCTGGCGCAATTAGATTATTACAGAGGTACGCGCGGTTATGCCCGGGCCATGTTAACGAAACAGGGCGATACGCTGCAAACGGTCACCAACACGCTCTCAGCTATCAATGGCAAAATCATAGCCGTCCAGAAACTAACGGGGAATCTCGCACCTATAATCCAGGAGTTAGAGGGCCTGCGCGACGATCTCCTCGCCAGCGCCAACGCGCAGGACACCAGAGGCAATTATATCTTTGCCGGCTATAAAGCGGATGTGAAGCCTTTTCAAAAAGTGCAAGGTAGCGAGGGTATTGTTTATCAGGGCGGCAGTACCGCCATCGTCCAGCAGGTTGACGAAGGCCGGGAGATAAAAATTGGCCATATCGGCAGCAATATTTTCAATATTGAGGGTCAGGATACAGTTTTTAAAAAACTGGATGCGCTTATCGGCGCGCTAAAGAGCGATTTGGGTAATGACGTGGGCGGCGCATGGCCGGGTGAGGAACTGAAAGCGGTAATGAACGCCGCCCGTAGCGCGGTGAGAAAGACAGAAGATAACGTCGGTAATGTGCAGTTGGTTTCCGGTCTTAACCTGCAATTGCTCGACAAACTTGATGCTGCCGGCATAAGTCAACGCGAGGGGATCACCGATCGGCTGCAGCAGGGTCTTGGTCAGGATACGGGATCGCAAATAGCCTTGGTGACGGAGCTGCAATTATCCAAAGTCGCAATGGATTCCTCAATGATGGTCTTTCAGATGATGAAAGACATGTCATTATTCAATATGATGAAGTAAGTATTCGCTCAGGATGCCGAAGGTGCCGGGGCCGCCGCGCCGAGAGGTTTTCGCGCTGGTTTTTTATGTCTGTTGGCTGCCCATTGCGGCGAGGATTGTGGAAAGATATTGAAACAGCGTGCTAAATAGTTCTTCAGCGAAGGTTGCTAACAGCGGCATAGCCAGTATCAGCGCCAGCAGTCCGCCGCCGAGCGTTAGCGGAAAGCCAATAATAAACACAGAGAATTGCGGTGATAATCGGTTCAGCACCCCCAGAGTAATATTAAGCAATAATAGCAGGGTTATTGCTGGCAGCGCTAGCATCAGACCGCAGGAAAATAACAGGCCGGCAGCGCGCGCCAGCGCCAGGAAAATTTCGCCGTTAAGGGGCAGCGGCGAGATAGGGAGCAGTTGGAAGGTGTCGACTAGCACGTCGATCATCAGTAGGTGCGCGTCGAGAGAGACGAACAGCAACAGCAAAAGCACATTGAATAGGCGGGAGATAATCGGGGAGTTCGGCCCGCTGAAGGGGTCGAAAAAGGTGGCGAACGAGAGACCCATCTGCAAACCGATCACTTCGCCGGCGAAGCGCACGGTGCTAAAGGCGAACTGCAGCGTCATCCCCACCGTTATGCCAATGATAAGCTGCACCATGATGAGCCATAGCCCTGCTACGGAAACCAAGGGGGTGGTCACCGGCTCCATCCCGGGGGCAATCAGCAGCGTAATTAGCACCGCCAAGCCGATTTTGACTTTATTCGCGACCATTTTCTCGCTGAGCAGCGGCGCGCTGACGAAAAGCCCCAATAGACGAGCCAGCGGCCAGAAATGCGATCCTATGGCGTCCTGTATGGCGGTCAAGTCCAGCATGGCCCTTTAACTTATCGAATACGGTAGTTGGCTGAATAGCGTACGCATGTAATCCAGAAGAAGGTTGAGCATCCAGGGACCAGCGATAACTAGCGAAGTAATGACTGCTAGAATTTTTGGGATGAACGACAGCGTCATCTCGTTTATCTGGGTGGACGCCTGCAACAGGCTTACCAGTAAGCCGGTGACCATGGCGGCCAACAACGGCGGAGTAGAGAGCGACAACCCGACTTTCATTGCGTCAAAACCCAGTGTCATTACCCCTTCTGGCGTCATAGAAAGACCTCGTATAGGTTAACTGAAAAAGCTTTGGGCCAGAGACCCGAGTAATAGTTGCCAGCCGTCCACCATTACGAATAGCATTAGCTTAAACGGTAGCGACACCGTGGTGGGTGGCAACATCATCATACCCAGAGCCATCAGGACGCTGGCAATAACCAGATCGATAATCAGAAACGGAATAAACAGCGTGAAACCAATCTGAAAGGCGGTCTTAAGTTCGCTGGTGACAAATGCCGGCAGCAGGATGCGCATCGTTACCTGCTCTGGGCCGGCGAGCTCCGTCTGTTTTCCTAGGCGGGCATAAAGCGACAAATCCGTTTCCCGCGTTTGGGTCAGCATAAACTGCCGCAGCGGCTGTGCCGCCCGCTGTACCGCTGTTTCCATGCTGATTTGATCCTTGGAAAACGGCAGGTAGGCATCGTGATAAATGCTGTCCAGCACGGGAGACATGACAAAAAAGGTTAAACATAACGACAGTCCGATCAAGACCTGATTGGGTGGGGCGGAAGGTGTACCCAATGCGTTGCGCAGGATGACCAGTACTATAATGATGCGGGTAAATCCTGACATTAGCAAAAGCACCGCCGGTAAAAAAGTGAGCGACGTCAGCAACACCAACGTTTGTACCGGCAGCGACCAGCGCTGGCCGCCGTCGGGCAGGGTGTGTATTTGTAAGAGTCCCTGTTCCGCGGCGTGGGCGGCCTGGTAGGGCAACAGTATCAGTATCAGCGGCAGCACTAGCAGCAACCAAAACG
>NZ_LECR01000040.1:4001-4485 GCF_001602625.1 Sodalis-like endosymbiont of Proechinophthirus fluctus | reverse complement strand
ACAAAGCGAGGCGCGCAGAGTCGGCATGCTCATGTCGTCTCCCGTGACTGTTGCCTGCGCGCGAACAGCGTCGAGAAGGCTGGTGGCGGCTCGTCGGGCGCTTCATCGCCGGCAGGGAGAGTATACAGGTGGGTGATCCGTCCTGGCGTGACACCAAGCACCAACCAGTGTTCACCAGCTTCCACCAAAACGATTCGTTCACGGTGGCCAACGGAGCAACTAGCGCGGACTTTGAGTAGCGATTGTCCGCCGTGACGGGGCGTAAAATAGCCTAAACGCCGGGCCAGTTTGAGCAGAAAAAGGATGAGAAGCAACACTGCCCCCAGCGATCCGGCCATATTCAAAAGCGCTGCGTCGTGGCCGCTATCGTAGGCGGAGGGCAACTGTAGCGTAGTCTGTTTCATTTTATCGGCTCAAGCGGCGCATACGTTCGGCGGGCATAACAATATCGGCGATGCGCACGCCGTACTGTTCTCCCATCACT
>NZ_LECR01000040.1:0-3931 GCF_001602625.1 Sodalis-like endosymbiont of Proechinophthirus fluctus | reverse complement strand
TGCCAGTGGCACAACCGCGTCCTGACTCAGGTGTAATAGTTCGCGAATGGTCATCCGGGTGCGTCCCAACTCCACAGTCATTTTCACCGGAATATCCAGAATCAGACTGAGATCTTCCGTAAGCGGTGATCCCTCCTCGGCGGCATCAGTGTCGGGAAATTCCGGTCCAGTCGGTGCCGGCCGTGCTGCATTGCTATTGGTTTGCACGTCTACGTCTATCTCGTGCAATAGCGCCTTGCTATAGGGCGTATGTGAGGTATCACTCATGAGATATGTCCTTATTATTCAGTTGATTAATGCCTTCATTGATCACGTGTTCTACCCGCAGCGCATACTGCCCATTCAAGCTGCCATAGCTGCCGAGAAACACTGGTACGCCGTCAACGTAGGCAGTCAGCCGGTCGCGATCGGGGCGGGGGATCGGCAGGATATCGCCGCGCCGCAGCACCATGACCTGCGACAGGTACAAAGGCAGGTCGGCGAAACGAGCGATAAGCTCCAATTCGGTGCCCTGCAGTTGCCTGGCTAGGTTTTGTCGCCACTGTCCCTGATCCCGGCAGATATGCCCTGGCAGTGGTTTACTCAACATCTCGTGCAGCGGCTCCAGGGTCGCCTGCGAGAAAATAATGGCGAACTCGCCCTGCATGCCGCCGATAGCGACCCGAAACGGGGAAATTATGACCATTTCGCCGTCGCTAAAACCGGTAAAGAGATAGGAGGTTTCCGCGGTGATATATTCTGGTTCTAGCGGATGTAACCTCAGCCAGGCGTCGCCGTAAGCCTGCAGCATCATCTTCAGCAAACGGTCGATAACACGATTTTCTGCCGGGGTGAATTCCCGCTCCTGCGTGTCAGGCAGTCGCCCGATGCCGCCGAACAGTGTGTCGAGTGCGGTAAAGATGAGTCCCGGCGTGAAGGCGAAAAGTGTATTGCCTCGCAGCGGTTTCAGATTGACAAGGTTCAGGCTGGCGGGAGGACGCAACTGCGCGATGAATTCACGGTACGGTTGAATTAAAATCGCTTCCGCACTGATATCGGTGCGACGCTGCATTAGGCCAAACAGAGCGCGGCGAAACCGGCCGGCGAAATTTTGGTTGATCATTTCCAACCCTTTCAAATGCTCTCCCTCCAGGAGACGCCGTTGCACGGTATCAAACGGCGAACCCGAACTGGCCTGCAAATGGGCGTGCTGCTCGGCGCACGATTGTGCCTGCCTTAGCTCCTTCTTGGCCTGTTTGCGCGTAGGAGGGCTTGGGCAGGCGTATTCTTTCTCGAACATAGCGTTCACCGCACAATAAATGAGTTGAAAAATACGTCAGTCACGAAGGGAGACTGACCGCTGGGATACTGCTGATTGAGCTCGCGCTTTATCCGCTTAAGTAATGCCTGCTTGTCTGCCGCAGAGATGAGCGAGGCGGGGGATTGCTGCGACAGCAGCAGAATCAGGTGATTGCGTAACTCGGGTAATTGATTTTCCACTAACTCACGCGTCTTTTCGTCCCGTAGACGCAACGTTAAATCGACGTACAGCATGGCGCCGTAATCGCCGTCCTCCGGCTGTAGACTCACGGTAAAGGAGTCCAGCGGAAAATACACCGGCGGCAAACCGTGTTCTGCAGGCAGGTCATCTACTGTCTGCCTGACAGGAAGTAATTCTTCTTTCACACCGGACTGCAGATAGACGAGCAAGTTGATCGCTAGCACGACGATCAACCCCAGAATAATGACCGTGATAACGCGGTTTTTAGTAAAAATAGTGTTAATGCCTGACACGTATTTTTCCCCTGTAGCCAAATCTTTCCCTCGCCACCGCGCGCCTGCGGCCGAGCTCCGTGCTAGTATCCCGTTAATCATCCCGAATAAAGAAAAAAAAAAACGTCTAAAACGCCTGCACTTTGCCCCTTCAGGCATAGATATCAATACCATCGTGGTACCACGCGCCGAGGTCAGCTGACATGCCGCCGTTACGGTGCGCCATGAACAGCGACTTCCCCTTCCCTTGCCCGTGTTGGGGATTGGCACCGCGGCCTTGCTGATGACCGGAGGTATCATGGCTGGATTCTTCTGTGCAGACGCTGGTATCGCCGAGAGTGATGCCGTTTTCCGCCAGTGAGATGCGCAATTGGGTCATAGCGGTTTCCAATACTGCCCGCACCTGCTGATTATCTGAAGCGAAATGGACCTGCAACTGCTCCTTGTTTAGGCGCAAGTTAATTTTCACCGCTCCCAACTCCCGCGGATGCAGATGTAAATGAGCGTGAAAGACCCCATTACGGTTGAATAGCGTGATGTGTTCACCGAGTTTTTGCTGCCAGGTCAGGGAGCCCAACGGTTGGCGTAGGTGCACTATGGGTGCCGGCGGCGGGGCCGCTGTCCCTTGAGAGGGTGTGTCGGTGGTGATAACTTCCAGCCCCGTGCTTGGCGTATGCATCGCAGTTGTAGCAAATTTTCCTGCCGGTGTCGCGATGCGCAACGGTGCTTCGCCGCGCGCGAGCGGGTGCGCGGCTAATTTCTGAAGGTTAACGTTGCCAAGACGGAGTGGTATGTTTTCCGTGCGGCGCGCGTTGCGCTTGGTCGACGGCACCAACACCAGCGGCTGCTGATCTTTATTACTCCAGACGCCTTCGCCCTGGGTGTCTGTAAATTCCGGCGAGACGACTGTAAGGGAGGATGGTGCCACTGCGCTCCAGACGCCGGGGCGGGACAGGGTTTTCGTTGGTCCGCCAGTCTCGGCACGAGACTCGTTCATCGCCAGCCCCGCGCTGTTATGCTGATCACGCTCTGGGACGGGGGCAATGCCCAGTTTCGCCAGCCCAGGATCAATGTCGTCGGGCCACTGCTGCAGTGCCAACTGTGCCTGCAGCGCCTGTAAATGCTGCAGCTCGTCATCGTCCAGCACGTTATCCCCCTCCGCCAGACGCCGGTGAATAAGGGCTGTCAGGGTCTTGCAGCGCTGCGTAAGGGTTGCCTTCGGATTCGTCGCCGTGCTTTCGACGCCCACGTCCTGTCTCCATGTACCGGCGAGATAATGCTCTAAGGCATCGGAAAACTCGCATTGGGGCAATTCGGCGGGGACGGACGTAGCGATAGGCTGCCCGCTGCCCGAGATAACAGCACTCGCGTTGAGTGTCATGATTCCACTCTCCTTAAGGATGCCCCTAGAGCGAACTCATCCATTTGTTTTTGATTGCGGCGGCTTTTTCGTAATTGACGGGCGGTATCAGAACGCATTTTCAGAATTTCAAACGCGTTAAGCCGCTGTTTTTTCCGTTGCCAGTGGGCCATTGCTAGATCGACCTGCGATTGGAACACCGACACTTGCTGGCTATGGTAGGAAACAATTTTATACAGAGATGAGATAAAATACTGATAATTAATCAATTTATCAACGTTCAGACCGATCCTGGTCATATTCTCTTCGAGCTGTTTGCGATAGTCTTGTTCGTAACCTATCAGCTGATTCATCTGTGCCACGGCGCTGGCGTGTGCGCTGCGGCAGGCGCCGAGCTGAATCAAGGCTTCTTCTAGCGCTCGTTCAGCATGCTCTATCAATGTTTCAATTGGCGATGTACTGGTCATGAAGGATTCCTTATGCGGTTGAAGGGGGAGTGAAAAGACTGGACAGCTGTTGACAGGACTGAACGTAATTGCAGCGCTGCGATACATCCTGGCGCAGATAGCTCTCCAATTGCGGATAGTGGGCAATAGCCTGATCGAGTAGCGGGTCGCTGCTGGCGGCATAAGCACCGACCGACAGGAGATCTCGATTGCGTTGATAGCTGGCGAGCCACTGCTTTACCTGCTGTACTTGTTGAAAATGGAGCGTATTCACCAAGGCGGTCATCGCCCGGCTAATAGAAGCCTCAATGTCGATGGCGGGATAATGTCCCGATTCGGCAAGCTGGCGGGACAGCACTACATGACCGTCCAA
>NZ_LECR01000037.1:6757-13775 GCF_001602625.1 Sodalis-like endosymbiont of Proechinophthirus fluctus | reverse complement strand
CGGCCATTTCTCTCGCCCGACCTTTTACAGCCTGACGCACTGCCAGAGCAATGCGCGCACCGGTCTGGGTCAAATCCTCTCCCAACACCAGCACGGCGTCATAACTTTCTATTTCTCGCAGCGACGGCGTGCGGATACCGCCGTTGCGAAGCACATTGAGCATCAGCGCTAGCCGGTCCTGTTCACCACCGGCAATACCGGTGTAGAAATTCTCGGCGCCCACCAGTTCGCGCAGGGCAAAATTGCTTTCGACGCTGGCGCGCGGCGAGCCAATGCCGATCATTTTGCGGGCATAGCGCAGCGCATCCACGGCGCGCTGCATCGCCTGATCGGCGTTCAACGCGATCCAATCGTCGCCGCAGCGCTGCAGTGGCTGGCGCGGACGGTCTTTCAAATTAACATAGCTGTAGCCGAAGCGCCCGCGGTCGCACAAGAAATAATGGTTGACGCTGCCGTTGTAGCGGTTTTCAATATAGCGCAGCATACCATAGCGTTCGCCGGGGCTGGTGTTGCAGCCAATGCTGCACTGCTGGCAGACGCTGGGTGCGAACTGCATATCCCATTTACGGCTATAGCGTTCGGAATGGGTTTTACTGGTGAACACGCCGGTCGGGCATATTTCCACTAGATTGCCAGAGAACTCGCTCTCCAGCACCCCGTCCTCAGGACGGCCGAAATAGACGTTATCGTGGGCGCCATATACCCCGAGATCACCGCCGTCAGCATAATCTTTGTAGTAGCGGACGCAGCGGTAGCAGGCGATGCAACGGTTCATCTCATGGGAAATAAACGGCCCTAGATATTGATTGCGGTGGGTGCGCTTGCTAAAGCGGTAGCGGCGGAAATTCTGGCCGGTCATGACTGTCATATCCTGTAGATGGCAACTGCCACCCTCTTCGCACACCGGGCAATCGTGCGGGTGGTTAGTCATCAGCAACTCTACTACGCTCTGACGGAACTGTCTTGCTTCATCGTCGACGATAGAGATGAAGGTCCCGTCGGCAGCGGGCGTCATACAGGACATAACTAGCCGGCCGTAGATATCCTCAGCGTTTTGGTATTGCTTAACCGCGCACTGGCGGCAAGCGCCGATACTGCCAAGCGCTGGATGCCAGCAAAAGTAAGGAATATCAAGGCCAAGGGACAGACAGGCTTCCAGCAGGTTGTCAGACCCGTTAACCTCGTACTCTTTACCGTCTACATGAATGGTAGCCATAGTCAGAATGCTCATCAGGTGAGGCCCGCCAAAGGCTGGGCGTTAATCAAAAATGCGTTCAGAGTGCGAAGCGCGTGCGCCTACCTGACCCGCTCGTTCCACATGGACAATTACCAGCGCGCTTTTAATAGGTTGGGCTGCACACCGGCAATGGCGCAGGTGTTGCTCAGTAAGTCGGCGCTGATGCCCGCCTCAAACTCGGAGCGGAAATACTTAATCGCACTTTGCATCGGCTCCATCGCCCCCGGCGCATGAGCGCAGAAGGTTTTTCCTGGGCCAAGGAAACCGCACAGCTGCTCCAGGGTTTCAATATCTCCCGGCTGTCCCTTACCGCTTTCGAGTGCGCGCAGCAGTTTGACGCTCCACGGTAGGCCATCGCGGCACGGCGTACACCAACCGCAGGATTCCCGGGCAAAAAACTCTTCTATATTGCGCGTTAACGACACCATGTTGATTTCATTATCCACCGCCATTGCCAATGCAGTGCCGAGCCGGCTGCCCGCTTTGCTGATATTCTCGAAGTCCATCGGCAGATCCAGATGATCCTGGGTCAGGAAATCGGTGCCGGCGCCGCCGGGTTGCCAGGCTTTCAGGGTAAAGCCATCGCGCATACCGCCAGCGTAATCCTCGAGGATCTCGCGCGCGGTAATGCCAAACGGCAGTTCCCAGACGCCGGGATTCTTTACCCGGCCAGAGAAACCCATTAACTTGGTGCCGGCATCGCTGCTCTTGCCAGCGGTGATACCCTTATACCAGTCCACCCCATACTCAATGATAGCCGGCACGTTGCATAAGGTTTCGACGTTATTGACGCAGGTGGGTTTACCCCAAGCGCCTGCGCTGGCGGGAAACGGCGGTTTTGAGCGCGGATTGGCACGGCGGCCTTCCAGAGAATTAATGAGCGCGGTTTCTTCTCCGCAAATATAGCGCCCGGCGCCGGTGTGGACGATAAGCTCAAAGTCAAAACCGCTTCCCAGAATATTTCTGCCCAGCCAGCCGGCTTCGGTAGCCTCGGCTATCGCGCGGTGCAGGTTCACTGCCGCTTCGATATACTCGCCGCGCA
The DNA here is from genome assembly GCF_001602625.1 of Sodalis-like endosymbiont of Proechinophthirus fluctus. GTDB lineage: Bacteria > Pseudomonadota > Gammaproteobacteria > Enterobacterales > Enterobacteriaceae. Next base: position 11,496 of record NZ_LECR01000037.1, on the reverse strand, counting down.
GGAATATATAACCGTGGTAGGCTTTCAGCGCGAAGGCGGCGATCAGCATCCCCTCCACCAGCAGATGGGGTAATTGCTCCATCAGCATACGGTCTTTATAGGTGCCTGGCTCCATTTCATCGGCGTTGCACAGCAAATAGCGAATGTTCATGGTGGGATCTTCCGGCATCAGGCTCCACTTCAGGCCGGTGGGAAATCCTGCTCCGCCGCGTCCTTTCAGGCCGGAGTCTTTCACCAACGTGACGATATCATTCTCCGCCATGCCACTTAAAGCCTTAAGCGCACCGACATAGCCGTTTTTGCTCTGATATTCGTCTAGCCACACAGGCTGATGGTCATCACGCAGCCGCCAGGTAAGCGGGTGTGTTTCCGCCAAGCGGACAATGGTTTTAGTCATCGATATTGCCCCAGCAGAGAACAAATGCCTTCCGGCGTCAGATGCACGTGGGTATCATCATCCACCATCATGGTCGGCCCCTTATCACAATTGCCCAAACAGCAGGTAGGCAATAGAGTGAACCGGCCATCTGGCGTTGTCTGGCCAGGCTTGACGTTCAGCGACTGCTCAAGCGCGGCCTGAATGCCCTGATAACCAGTAATATAGCAGACCACGCTATCGCAATAGCGGATAACGTGACGGCCCACCGGCTGGCGGAAAATCTGGCTATAAAAAGTGGCTACCCCTTCTACATCGCTGCTGGGAATGCCCAGCACCTGGGCGATGGCTATAATAGCCCCGTCTGGCACCCAGCCGCGGTTCTTTTGCACGATTTTTAGAGCTTCGATTAAGGCAGCGCGCGCATCCTCGTAATAGTGCTTCTCACGCTCGATGGCTTCGCTCTCTTCACGACTCAGCTCAAAAGTTTCGGTGGCGGCATCCAGCCTCGCCACCACATGCTTGGGGGTATCTTGCTGTTGTTTCATAATTAGCGGTCCACATCTGACATAACGAAATCAATACTGCCCAGATATACGATCAAATCAGATACTAGACTGCCTCGAATAACCGAGGGGATCTGCTGCAGATGAGGGAAACTGGGCGTGCGGATACGAGTCCGGTAGCTCATCGTGCTGCCATCGCTAGTTAGGTAATAGCTATTGATGCCCTTGGTAGCCTCGATCATTTGGAATGATTCGTTAGCTGGCATCACCGGTCCCCAAGAAACCTGCAGGAAGTGAGTGATAAGAGTCTCGATATGCTGCAGCGTACGCTCTTTCGGTGGTGGCGTGGTCAGCGGATGGTCAGCTTTGAACGGCCCCGCCGGCATATTATTCAGGCACTGCTCGAGGATGCGCAGGCTTTGGCGCATCTCTTCCACTTTCAGCATCACGCGGCTATAGCAGTCGCTCACGCCATCTCCCACTGGCACCTCGAAGTCGAAGTTTTCATAACCGGAATAAGGACGCCATTTACGCACGTCGAAATCGATGCCGGTGGCGCGTAGCGCCGCGCCGGTCACGCCCCAGTCCAGCGCCTCTTTCGCGCCGTAGGCGGCGACGCCCTCAGCGCGGGCGCGCAACACGCTATTTCTCAGCGCTGCTTTGACATAGCTGTCCAGACGTTTCGGCAGCCATTTGAGGAATTCACGTAGCAGACCTTCCCAACCACGCGGTAGATCGTGCGCCACGCCGCCGATGCGGAACCAAGCGGGATGCATGCGAAAACCGGTAATTACCTCGACGACATCATAAATTTTCTGACGATCGGTAAACGCCAGGAAGACTGGTGTCATCCCGCCGATGTCCTGAATGTAAGTACTGATGTACAGCAGGTGGCTATTGATGCGGAACAGCTCCGACAGCATTACCCGGATGACGTTGACGCGGTCGGGCACCACAATGCCGGCCAGCTTTTCTACCGCCAGTACATAAGGCATTTCGTTGACGCAGCCACCGAGATATTCGACACGGTCGGTATAAGGAATATAACTATGCCAGGACTGGCGCTCGCCCATCTTTTCAGCGCCGCGATGGTGATAACCGATATCGGGCACGCAATCGATAATCTCTTCACCGTCGAGCTGCAAGATGATACGGAAGGCACCGTGGGTGGAAGGGTGGTTCGGCCCCAGGTTGAGGAACATGAAGTCCTCGTTATCTGTGCTTCGCTTCATACCCCACTCTTCCGGCTTGAAGGTCAGCCCTTCCATTTCCAAATCTTCTTTTTGCTTGGTGAGGATGAAGGGATCGAATTCTGTAGCGCGTGCTGGATAATCTTTACGCAGAGGATGTCCTTCCCAGCTCTTCGGCATCATGATGCGGGTCAGGTGCGGGTGGCCGTCAAAGGTCATGCCAAACATCTCCCAGGTTTCGCGCTCATACCAGTTAGCATTGGGGAAAATAAGGGTACAGGTAGGCAGGCGAAGATCTTTTTCCAGTAGAGCTACTTTTAACACAATATCGCGATTGCGATCGATGGAAATCAGATGGTAGAGAACAGTAAAATCCGCTGCTGGCAGGCCCTGGCGGTGGGTACGCAGACGCTCGTCCACCCCGTGCAGATCATAGAGCATCACGTAAGGTTTCGGCAGCTTTTTCAAGAAGGTTAACACGTTGAGGATATGCTCGCGCTTCACCCACACGACCGGAATCCCTGTACGAGTTTGCTGCACTCTTAATGCGTCCTGGCCGAAATGATTACACAACTCGCCAATCGCAGGATCATTAAGATGATCCTGCGATTGCCAGGCCGGCATAGCGGAATTTTGCGTCATCAACTCTGTCATAATTATCTTCACCACATTTGGCTGTGCCGGCACATGCCGCTGCGCTTATCCGCCGAGACCGGCATGCGTATCCGTGCGTTAGATTTCGTCGGGCGTTCGCAGATGGGTGACCCCGACGCGTTCACCACGCTTACGTTGACGTTCCGACTCCATATTGGCGCGATAGACACCCTGATCGCCCATAACCCAGGAGAGTGGACGGCGTTCTTTACCAATAGACTCCTTGAGTAGCAGCAGCGCCTGGATGTAGGCCTCAGGGCGCGGCGGACAGCCGGGAATGTAAACATCCACTGGCAGGAATTTATCGACCCCCTGCACCACGGAATAAATATCGTACATCCCACCGGAATTAGCGCAGGCACCCATGGAGATAACCCATTTCGGCTCTAGCATTTGGTCGTACAGACGCCGGATGACTGGAGCCATCTTGGTGAAAGGCGTGCCCGCTACCACCATGAAATCCGCCTGGCGCGGTGAGGCGCGTATGACTTCCGACCCGAAGCGCGCTACATCGTGCACGGCGGTAAACGAGGTGGTCATTTCGACATAGCAGCAGGAGAGGCCGAAATTGTAGGGCCAAAGAGAATTGCCACGTCCCCAGTTCACCACATTGTGCAGCGTGCTCTTAAGTTTGCCGAGATAAACACTGCGATGAACATGTTGCTCCAGCGGATCCGCCACGATTTCCTGTTCTTGCAGGGGATACTGCTCGTTGCCACCGTCCGGCTCTGCTCGGGTGAGGGTATAATCCATTTTGCTGCCTCGCTGTTACCGTTTATAACGGGGGAGTTCGCCAATCGGGCCTGCCCGGCGCAAACGCCGGGAACATTCCGGCGTCCAGTCAAGCGCGCCAATACGCACCAGGTAAACCAAACCTGCCAACAGGATAAGAGTAAAAATAGTCGCCTCTATAAAACCTACCCAGCCCGCTTCGCGGATGGCGGTAGCCCAGGCGTACAAATAGAGGGCTTCAACGTCGAAAATAACGAAAAACATCGCCACCAGGTAAAATTTAGCTGAAAGGCGTAATCTCGCGGTGCCAACCGGATCGATCCCGGATTCAAACGGCATGTTTTTCGAGGGTGACCGGGCGCGGCCGCCCAGGAGGAATCCTCCGGTGAGCATAAAGGCGCACAGCCCAAATGCACCCAGGATAAATACGGCAAAAGCCAAATAATATGCAGTAATTTCAGTAGTTATAGACATTCTCTATGCTACTCATCAAAAGTGACGATTTGTAGGTTGCTCCTAGATATAGGCAGTTTTACACGCATCACATCGATTTACGGGAAGGAAGTAAGAAACCGCAAGAGCCGTGTGGCAATGAAATATACAGCCATTATTTGTAGTTTTTTACTCCTTTTTATAGCCTTTTGTCAACTTAGACATCATGAACTCCATTGTTAATTTACATCTGCAATAGTCGATTAACGTAGAATGCGCAAGAAATAAGCTAAATTGTGTCAGGCAGTAAAATTGAAATTCGGCTTATGGACCAGGACCCGTTCGTCAGAAAAAGTTACGCCCAATTATACTATTTTCGCGAAAAATCCTATGGATCGACTTAAGAGGTAAACCCTTTTTATGATCTAGGACACATTTCAACAGATTTTCTAGATTTTATTGTGCAAATAACCACCTTTTTGCAAGTTTTTGATTAGAAATGGCATTTCTAATTTATTAATTAATAGGCGCTGCGCCTATTAATTAATGAGTCACGAGCGTGCGCAGAAGTGGTAGGAGAAATAATACTGAGGATCAACAATTGAGGAGAATAGCAGATTTTGCCATGTTGAAAGGTCAAAAATAAATAAACATGATTTATTTTATTATTTATAATATATATTATTTATATATAATAAATATATTTTCCCTTCCCCTGCAAGCGACGACAGGGTTTTAGTGTGTATAGGTATCGCAGCCAGACTGTAGGATATTGAATATCGCCAATGCCAATTCGTTTTCACCGTGGAGATTTTTACACAGCGCGTTGCGGCCAGGTTCGGCAGACTG
>NZ_LECR01000037.1:370-6591 GCF_001602625.1 Sodalis-like endosymbiont of Proechinophthirus fluctus | reverse complement strand
ACGGCCAGGGTACGAAACTGGCTAGGCTCGTCCAGCGTGACTACCTCGCCGGGCGTGAAGCGATAATCCGCCGCGCAATACTAAAACATCGACGAGGGGTGCGCAGCGTCACCACAGAATGCGCGAAGGAGTAACGATCACTCTGAGTGCTGATGACTAAATCCACTTCGCCATTGTTGAGTATTTACACCATTTGCGGACCGCGTTTCACACAGACATCCACTGACAGTATTTGGGATAATCAGGTAATGCGGTTAAGCAGGTAGGGAAGATAGTGTAGGCCGTATCATCGCGGCCGACACTATGGTTAGCACACCCTGGATATTATTGAACATAAGGGAAGTGCGAGCTTTATCCGTGTACAGTAAAATCTTGCGGGCATAGCCAAGAAGTTGAATGCTATATTCAGTTAAGATCTTATTACATAAGCGAAAAGATCTTTCATCACAAGATGTTCTAATCGCTGCACTTGCTGACTAATCGCAGACCGCGTGCGGCAAATTGATGCCGCTGCTGCAGCAAAAGTGTATTGATGCCGCTGCTGCAGCAAAAGTGTTAAGTAAGATCGGCGACGGCAACAAACGTTCTTAATATATCGAGATCAAGATTGAGTATGGGAAGATTTGCATTGGTCATATATTGTTTCCACGTATTGTCTTCACTGTTTGAATTCTAATTAACAAACTACTGTCCTGGCGTTGCAAAATGTGGTAACTCCATCGTATTGTCAAAATCTGGCCTTGAGCATATCATGTCATATCCATGACACCGGGCGCCTCGAACAATATGCACTGCTTGTGCCGGATGGTTCATCCTTTAACAATCACACTACCACTTGTTAATAACAAGACTACCGCGAAGCTGAAACTAAGCACCAATGCTGCCAATACATTTGCTTTGTTAAGGATAAAAAATTTCCTTATTATAAGGAAAAATAAGCTAACTATTAATAATTAATCGCTACTTTTACCTTACTGCGACACTTATTTATATAAGTTTACTTTAATTGTTATTTAAAAGAATAAATCGTTCTTCTTTTTCCAAATCTGGCCGCCTGTAAAGGCATACTATAAATAACCCCGCGACGGTCAAGAAGTTAAATTTCAACCCGTGCGCCAAAAACGACACGCACCAAACACTCCCTCAACGAGGCGTAGATTTCGTCATTTGCTTGCCCAATATCCTGGACGGTACATCGCGGACATACTCAACTACCCGCACGCTAACAAAAGCATTATCACGGCCTTTCGCCCTCTCAGGCCCCATATCTCCCATGATCCCCAGCTTTTGATCCACACCGTAACTTATTCGCTGGCATGATTGTATAAAAAGTGATCGGCCACCGCATTTAATTTCGTTGCTCATTCCTCAACGCTCATTATTATGAATGATTATTATAACAAATTTTTTAATTATTATTTAAAATATAGATTTATATTCATATATTTTAGTCGCTGGGGAAACGCACAATCCTTCTCGCCGCACGGTTTCATTCTTCAAAAGCGCTCGAGACAAGAGTATATTAAGCAGACCATGCGTATCCATGGTGGGAATACCCTGTCTGATAGAAGGATTAATATCGTGGTTGCATCCGTAGAAAAATCCGGCAAACTGGAATACGTTTGTTATGACATTCGTAGCCGCATGCTGAAAGAGGCGAAACGCCTGGAAAGAAGGCAACAAAGTCACTAATTGAATATCGACAAACCAACCCGCCCCGTTCATTTTTGAAGCACCGAATGAGATCTTGGTAGATGTAATTCGCAATCTGTCTACTGCCCAAGGTTTATAGCTACTACAAGTGGCTATATTCCGTGCGCAAGGTCCATTGCGCACGGCCATTATGCAGCATTCACGAGATGCTGGATCTCGCCATGGCGGATGTCTATATCGGCAAAGGTGTCTCGGAATTGATTCAGCAATCTATGTAGGCGTTGCTTAACGGCAGCAATGAGGTGTTGATCCCGGCGCCGGATTACCTTGCTGTGGACGGAGTCAGTTGCGCTATCGGACGGCAACGTGGTGAACTATCTGTGCGGTGCATTATCTGTGCGATAAGGAAGTTGGTTGGTTCCCAGCCTGGGAGATATCCGCCGCAACAAAATAACGCCCCGCATGCCTAGGCCGGTAATTGTCAATCCGAATAATCCGACCGGAGCAATCTACAGTACAAACGTGCTGTTGTCGCTGGTTGAAATCGCCCGGCAGTATAACTTAGATCTGATTATTTTCTCGGACGAAATTTATGACAACATTCTCTGTGACGCCGCGGAGTATCACTCTATCGCGGCGCTGGCACCCGATCTCCTTACCGTCACGTTCAACGGCCTGTCGAAGCGGTGTGCTATATAGCGCTACAACGCCAAGTGCTTCAATATCCATAACAATCAGAAGCTGGTGTTCAATCTGCTGCTGCAAGAGAAAGTGCTACTGGTTCAGGGTAGCGCTTTTAACTGGCCCTGGCCCTGGCCGGATCACTTGCGCATTATGACATTGCCACGGATTATGACATTGCTACAGATAGACGAGCTTGGAACCCACCATCGGCAAATTCTGTCGCTTTATGAATCATTATAATCATCACTAATAAGCTAGCACGCGGCGCACGGTAAGCCAAGCCGGTATGGCGCCAAACGGACGCCGCAGTGGCAGATGCACCTTGGCTGTCCGTGCCGATGCCGATGGCTGGGAGATTTGCATATCCGCCGCCGAGTGCGCACAATAGCGTTTCCGTTATCGCGTCTTTCTGGAAACGTTTATGAACAAAAGTCACTTCTTCGTCCATCTGTTACGCCTAAAGCTGATTAACCGCTGGCCGATGATGCGCAATGTGCGCACCGAAAATGTCTCGGAGCATAGTCTACAGGTGGCGTTTGTGGCCCACGTTCTGGCACTCATCAATAATCACCTGTTTGGCGCCAACCTGAATGCCGAGCGTATCGCGCTGCTGGCAATGTACCACGACGCCAGCGAAGTGCTGACCGGGGATATACCGACACCTATCAAGTATTACAACGCCCAGATCGCTCACGAGTGCAGAAATATTGAAAAAATCGCGCAACAAAAGTTGATTGATATGGTCCCAGAAGCGCTGCGTGAGGATTTCCGTCTGCTCATCGACGAGCAACACCACCTACCAGCGGAGAAAGTCGTCGTCAAGCAGGCCGATGCGCTATGCGCCTATCTGAAGTGTCTGGAGGAGATTTCCGCCGGTAATACCGAGTTTACCCTGGCGATGGCGAGACTCGAAAAAACGCTGAACGAGAGGCGCAGCCCCGCGATGGACTATTTCCAGACAGTATTTATCCCAAGCTTCAGCTTGTCGCTGGACGAAATTAGCCAGGATTCGCCGCTGTAGCGTTGACTAGCCCCAACACCAGTGTACTAATGGCGAGGAGACCGGTATCATGGACGCCGCAGCGGCAGTATTGAAAATAAACAGCCCGGTCACCGTGCATAGGATAAACAGGCTCAGCATCATCATATGCGCCCTGGTCCCGTCCGACAGGCACATGAACAGGCGCACTAAGATATCCACGCCGCCAGTCTTCTCCCAGCGCCAGCGCGAAGGGCATCGTGCTGACAATCAGAATGAGACTCGGCCAGTAGATCGCTTTATAGGCGCTATTCATATCGATGCAGAGGAACATTCCCATCAGCATGCAGATGATAAGCGCGGCGATGGAATTGGGGAACAGAAACGCGCCCATCGCGGATACAGCAACAGCATACGCACCTCACTGTTGCCCGCCATACGCCATACGTACCAACCAGTCCTCTACCAACAGCGCAATGCAGATACACACAAGCCCGTCGCTGATGTCGAACAGCGCGGCGATGAGTAGCACGTTAGGATCGCTGAAACCATCGGCGGTCAAACGCCTGCGGTAGCTGCTGCAGGCGGCTAAGGTCGTTTAACAGTTCATAGTCGCCTGGCAGCGCGCTTTACGACGTCGATGGTTTCGGCCTCAAAGCGTTCCAGGAGACGATACTTGTGTTATATCGTCTCTTCGCTTTGCCTCGGCATAAAGTGGTACAACGAGGTAATCGCCTATTTGCTATGTATAAAATTCAACACTTCCGCCTTCGGCACGCCGTGGCACTGCGCGCAAGTTACCCTAGGCCAACTGCTCCACTACCGGCAACGAATCTATCAAAGTCCCATCCATATCAAACAAAAAGCCTAAACCGAGCACAAGCCGCTCCTTAACTTCATCTTCAAGCATTGATAATTTGCGAAATTTCCACCCGCGCTCAGGTGATATTGACGAGGATAAACCTGCCAGATCGCCAGCATACACAGATAGTTATCCCATATTTTTGTTTGGGCATTGAAACTGTGGGCACCAAGAGTCGAAGTGGGTGTAGCAACCTTCGGTGAATACTATGAAACAGACATAGATAAAATAACGCGCTTCCGTGGCGGCATCGAAACCGATAAACGCCAGGCAACGCTCGTCAATGTCCTGGCAGTCCTTCAAAATGGAGCAGGACACCTGCATGGCGTGATACATTTCTATGATATGGATAATGCTACGGCAAACGTCCATGCTCAACGAGCCGAAATAGCGATCCAACTAGTACATTTACAGACCGTAGCCGCGCTCGATGTTGGTTTGCAGTCAACAGTAGCGCTCGCTGTTGTCGGGGTCAAGCAATGTCAGCATTTATGCTAATTTGATCAGATATGCCGTTGGGCGTTGGTCATGTCTATTTGGTTATAACTATCTATAGATAGAGCATCACCAGTAAAGCACTCCCGATGGTGCTAAGAGCCTGGCCACGCTAGGAAGGTTCACAGACGTCAGTATGGCATAACGCTGGACGCTGGGGTGGTGCAAACCCCACTTTGTTTGATTTAAACCATGACCAGATAAAATATTTATGGCGGCGGGTGTGCAAGACGCGGCTTAGGATTTACAAATTATCCAGAAACGCCTTATCGAGCAGTTTAAACGCCTTTTCAAGCACCTCGGTCAGCATCTGATAGGTGGGTACCCCTTTTAACCGGAGTCACCGCTTGGCCGGCTTCATTAAGCTTTTGCCGCACTTTATTGAACTAATTCAGCAGCGAAGGCAGCAGCAAGCGGCGTGACCGACCGCTTGCCTAGCCATCACAATCTTTGCATCAGCAGGATGCAGGCAAAGATAGTGGTTGCCACCGCGGGATTAAGCTGCCCCAGAGGGCGATTTGCCAGCTCAGGGTAAAAAGATCGCGCCCGCCGGCCGGAATTTAGCGCACGCCGAAACGCGTAGCGCGTACCAACACGGTATTCAGGGAAGATTGGCACCAGGATTTTTTCGGCGGGCCAGGCCTTTATATAGTGTTGTCCGCATTGGAATATCTTGTACTAACTTACTGAATAGTAATGAATTGTCGACATAGCAAGCCTCAACTTTATGAGCAATAATTAAAATTATTGCTCAATTTCGCGATGCATTTTATAACATTTAAATATATTTTGTCTTTACCGCGGTCTCTCGTTATCCTATTTTCCGCGCACGGGACTTATCATGCGCTAGCGCCAGCATTCAGGTCGATCGCGATAACTAAGGGGCAAATATGCCTCCTAGGGCTAACGTATCAGGCCAGCGTAAGCTCATTGCCGACATTATAACTGCGGAAAACACTGCATCGATAATGTTAATCATAAATGTCAGCGGCGGAATATACTTCTGCTACGATTGAAGCCTGTTTGACGAATTATTAACCACGCATAACAAGTAGGTACTTCCATGTCGAGTAAGCTAGTACTGGTTCTTAACTGTGGCAGTTCATCTTTGAAATTCACCATTATCGATGCCGCCAATGGTGAAGAATATATCTCTGGTCTCGCCGAGTGCTTCAATCTACCGCAAGCGCGTGTCAAATGGAAGATGGACGGCGCCAAGCAAGAAGCAGCATTAGGTGCCGGCAGCGCGCACAGTGAAGCACTGCACTTTGTCGTTAATACTATTTTGGCAAAAAAACCGGAACTTTCAGCACAATTAACCGCCATTGGTCACCGCATCGTACACGGCGGTGAACGATTCACCAAGTCTGCCATTATTAATGATGATGTATTAAAAGGCATCGAGGATTCCATCCCGTTCGCACCGCTGCATAATCCGGCACATCTTATAGGTATCCGCAAAGCTCTAAAAGAATTTCCGCAGCTGGCACAAAAGAACGTAGCGGTTTTTGATACTGCTTTCCATCAAACAATGCCTAAAGAATCGTA
>NZ_LECR01000037.1:0-193 GCF_001602625.1 Sodalis-like endosymbiont of Proechinophthirus fluctus | reverse complement strand
ATCCGCAACGGCAAGTGCGTGGATACATCCATGGGGCTAACCCCTATGGAAGGCCTAGTGATGGGCACCCGCAGCGGCGATATCGACCCGGCCATCGTGTTCTATTTGCACGATGTGTTAGGTATGTCCGTCGCCCGTATCAACAGTCTGTTGACTAAAGAGTCCGGTCTTCTGGGCCTAACCGGTGTGACCA
>NZ_LECR01000027.1:1764-2510 GCF_001602625.1 Sodalis-like endosymbiont of Proechinophthirus fluctus | reverse complement strand
TACCTTTTCATCGAGGTCAACGGCTCCAAGGTTTTAGATCTTTCTCCGGTGGACGGATTGACCGTTGTGAAAATGCATCTGGAAAAACAAAAAATAAAGAGTTAATCTGCATGCGAATTCGAATCCGAAGCCGCGGAAGGAATGGAGAGAATCCGCCATTTTGAAAATTTGTTTCTTCTTTCTCTCCTGATTGTTTTCGTTGAATGAAACGGTTATTTAAATTTTTTCCGTTGAATCGAATTTACTTATTGCCTATATCTTGAATTTAATGTTTCTTTTTTGGTTAGAGGAGGAGGGGGAGGAGGAGGGGAGGGGAGGGAGAGGGAGAGGGAGAAGGAAATTAATTTCCGGGAAATTGAAATTTTTTCTTTCTTTTTTTTTTTTTGAACGCTTCCAATTTCGACTTTTCAATGAGATTCTGGCGATTTCTCGTCGAATCGATTCTAAAATTCTTTCGAAATTGGAAAATGAAATCGCGGTTCAAAGAAGGGACCGGAGCGAAACCAAAGCGAAAAGAATGCGAATTCAAGATGGAAGGCGGCGATTTTGGCGCCATTTTTTGAAATCATTTTTCGTTCGAAACAAGATTGAAATTTTCGAATTTCCAATTCGCAATTTGATTTTCGCTTGATTTCATTTTCGCGATCGCGATCGCGAATGAGAATTGAATTGAATTGAATTGAATTGAATTGAATGAGAAATCAATTTACCATTCAGCGATTTTTTTTAATTAAATTGGATCGATT
>NZ_LECR01000027.1:466-1744 GCF_001602625.1 Sodalis-like endosymbiont of Proechinophthirus fluctus | reverse complement strand
TCGTGCAGGGAGAAATGTTGCGAAAAACGGTTTCACCAATCTTGATCCACTTCCAATTGTCTTCCTCGAACGGAATCAATTTTTCTCCTTTGACGACAAAATTTGGACGAAAATTGAGAGAAGAAATGATTTCGCCATTCGATCTCGTGTTGAGGTATTCCGTGGAAGCATCCGAAATCAAATGATAGGAAACGGAATCGGAGAAGAAACCCTGAAAGATTGTCGCAACATTTTCAACGGATGAACGGATGGCGATGGCGATGGCGATGGCGATGGTGGTGGGGGGTGAAAAAAATCCTTCCTTTCTTTCCCTTCCCCTTCTCCTCCCCCTCCACCTCCCCCCCTCTTCTCACCCCGTCGTTTTCGCCGAGTTCGACTCGCGTTATCTTGGTCATGTTTGTGATTTTCGGATTGACGTTTTTCCCTTTTTCTTGCGATGCACAGTAGAAAAGTCTCAGACCGGATTCTTCCTTCAGAATGCATCTGGAAATCCATCTGGCGACTTCGTCGCCGCAATCCCAACCTTCGATCGGAACTGTCCAAATCCTGTCGAAACGAATTGATCGAATTAAAATGGTAGGAGGGGGAGGGGGAGGGGGCGAGAAAGAGGGGAAAAGAGAAATCCGAAAGAATCGAATCGAATCGAATCGAATCGAATCGAATTGACTTACTCGATTATTTTCGGTTCTCCTCGAATATCGTTGAGTGAAAATTCGAAATCCGTCGGATGATCCGGAGAGGACAGATGGACGATGGATCCGTTGAATTCCGGAACTATTTGACACATTTTCGGATATATCCTTCCGGAAATGACTTTTCCGCTTTCGTCGAGAACGGCGAAAGTTCTGAAAAGATCGATGGAGAGGGGGAGGGGAGGGGAACGTAAAAAAAAAAAANAAAGAAATTGAATCCGATTGAAAAGACGATTCGAAATGCGATTTTCAAGCAAGCAAAAAACGAATCGATTCTTTTCCCCCCACCTGTCTCTGATGGAGCCTAATTTCGCTCCGAAAGGTGTGCATTCGAACGAATTCGGCTTTATGGCTTTGAATGATTTTATCGGATAGATGCAGAGTTCTGCGATTTCGCCCACTTTGACCCAATTGGTAGGTTTTTTGTTCTTCGAGTAATTATTGTACCACCAGGCACCGTAGACGAGACCCGAAATGGTCGCCAGAGTTCCCACGGTCACGAGCTTGGAATGTTCTGGATTTTGGGGACGAATGGATGGATGGATGGATGGATGGATGGATGAAGGAGTGGTTGCGGAGGGGGAGG
>NZ_LECR01000027.1:0-386 GCF_001602625.1 Sodalis-like endosymbiont of Proechinophthirus fluctus | reverse complement strand
CACATTTTTTTCTGCATTCTCCCGAAATCGAATTTCCATTTCTAAAACTTCCCATCACTGAAACCACTTAAGTCCAGAAAGACGGATGAAATTCAGATTGAGTGAGAAATCGCGAATTTTTTTTAAAAATCTTTTTCAGCGGGCAATGACTTGCCGTGGATAAGTTGAAGGATCTCTTCAAGTAACGACCGAGGAGGAAGAAAAATTGAAAACGATGGATTTCGATCTTTCTTTCTCTCCCCTCCCATCTCTTTCCTCCCACCTTCTTCCCCTCCCCCCCCCAAAAAAAACAGAGAGAATCGCAGGCGGCTACAAGAAAAATTTAATTATCCTTTAAATCGGATTTCTCTCTCTCTCTCTCTCTCTCTCTCTGGCTGTTTGTCTTT
>NZ_LECR01000003.1:69256-104489 GCF_001602625.1 Sodalis-like endosymbiont of Proechinophthirus fluctus | reverse complement strand
TCCTTGCGGCTAATGATCAATTACGGTGGCGGCAGCTTTAAAAAGCAGCTTAGTCGTGCCGATAAGCACGGTGCCCGCGTCGCGCTAGTGCTGGGAGAAAGCGAGGTAGCGGCGCAGCAGGTAGTGGTGAAGGATTTGACCAAGGGTAACCAGGAAACGCTGGCGCAGAGCGGTGTCGCCGCGTGGCTGGCATCGATTTTAGGTTAAGGAGAAGGGCACTGTGGAAAGTATACAGCACTGATAATGAACAGCGCGAAGCGCTACGTCGTTTCTTTGTCGATAACGGTAAGGCGCTGGCGATAGGCGTCGTGTTAGGCGTTGGCACCATGGTAGGCTGGCGTTAGCATAATCATCACAACGATGTCATGACGGTGGCATCAAGCGCCTGGCAGCCGGTAAATACCAGTCTTGCCGCTCAGGTTAGTCAGACGCAGCTGGACGCTGCCCAGCATTTTGTCGACGCCAACAACAATAATTATGGCGCACTGACCTCTCTGGGACTGGCGCGGCAATACGCGGAGCGGGGCAATTTCGCCACTACCCAAACGCACCTGCAAAAGGCGCTTGGCCAAACCCGCGAAGCCAATCTGCAATCGATCATTAATCTACGTTTGGCGCGCGTGCAACTGCAGCAGAAAAATGTGGATGGCGCATTAAAAACTCTCGACGGCGTGAAAGGGCAGTGATGGACTGCGCTGGTGGATGATACCCACGGCGATGCGCAGGTGATCAAAGGAGATCATCAGGCCGCGCGCTCCTCCTACGAAAAAGCACTGCAATCCAGGGGGCCGCAGGCTTTGGTACGCTTGAAAATGAATAATCTGTCCAGCTGAGAGGGAACACATGCAATTGCGTAATACGATGTTTGTGGGACTGTTGTCGGTCATCCTGCTTGGCGGGTGCGTATGGTTCAGCGGAGAAGAGGATGTGGTGACCGTGTCGCCACTGCCCAAAGTGGACAATCAGTTTCAGCCTATGACGGTATGGAGCCGATCGGTCGGCAGCGGCTCCGGCGATTTCTATTCCAATTTGCACCCTGCATGGAAGGATGCCCGCGTGTTCGCAGCCGACCGTCATGGCGTGGTGAAGGCGTTGGACGCGGATAGTGGTAAAGAAATCTGGTTAACAAATCTTTCCATCCACACCGGCTTATTTTCGCGCAACCGCCCGGCGCAGCTCTCCGGCGGAGTAACGGTGGCTGGGGATAGGGTTTANGTGGGCAGCGAGCTGGCTAAAGTCTACTCCCTCGACGCACAGGATGGCAGCCTTGCTTGGGAGACGACGGTTGCCGGCGAAGCCCTGTCCACACCGGTGGTGAGTGACGGCGTGGTACTGGTACATACCAGCAATGGCATGCTGCAGGCGCTTAATGAAACCGATGGCGCAGTGAAATGGACCGTTACCTTCGATGTGCCACCGCTAACTCTGCGCGGCGCATCCTCTCCTACAACGGCGTTTGGCGCTGCTATCGTGGGCAGCGATAACGGCCACGTAAACGTGATCATGATCAATCAGGGCCAGCTAATTTGGCAGCAGCGTATCCCGCAGCACATCGGCGCGACTGAAATCGCCCGTATCAAAGATGTGCAAACGACGCCGGTTGTAGTCAATGGCGTCGTTTATGCCCTGGCCTATAACGGCAACCTTGTGGCGCTGGATCTGCGCTCCGGCCAGGTAATATGGTCACGGGAAATCGGTTCCGTCACTAATCTGCTGGTGGACGGCGGGCGAATCTACCTGGTGGACCAGAACGATCGGGTAATTGCTGTGGATACCCAGGGCGGTGTGACCCTATGGTGCCAGAGCGATCTGCAGCACCGCAATTTGACCTCTCCGGTGCTGTATAATGGCTATATTGTTACCGGCGACTCGGAAGGCTATCTACATTGGATTAACACCGATGATGGCCGGTTTGTCGCTCAGCAAAAAGTGGATAGCGCCGGTCTTCTTGCAATCCCCATCGTCGCCGGCGATAAACTTGTCGTGCAGGCGAAAAATGGCGAGGTTTACGCTATTACTCGTTGAGGTGTGCTGGCCATCCGGCGCAGGTAGCAAGATTGACGCTTCCCGCAACAGCTCCTGACATATTTAGAAGCTGTTTTTTCTGATATAATCAGTCCTATTATTGCTGGTGTATTACCCGTTTTTACCTGATGAGGTTGTAAAAATGATACCTGTCGTCGCACTGGTCGGGCGCCAGAATGTAGGAAAATCCACTCTATTCAATCGACTGACGCGCACCCGTGATGCGCTGGTGGCGGATTTTCCGGGATTGACGCGCGATCGAAAGTATGGTCGTGCCAAATGGGAAGGCTATGAATTTATCGTTATCGACACCGGCGGTATTGATGGCACGGAAGAAGGGGTTGAGATCCATGTGGCCGGGCAATCGCTGGTGGCGATTGAAGAGGCTGATATTGTGTTGTTTATGGTGGACGGGCGTGCCGGGTTGATGGCGGCCGACCAAGGCATCGCTAGGCATCTATGTAGCCGCAAGAAAACAACGGTCATCGTCGCCAATAAAACCGACGGGATCAATGCCGATAGCGCCGTGGGCGATTTTTATGCCTTGGCCATGGGCGACGTCGTGCCTATCGCCGCCTCGCACGGGCACGGTATCAATAGCCTGCTGGAGCATGTCCTGCTGCCGCTGGTGAGCGATGGCCTGTCGATGGACGACGCGGGAAGTGAGAACGAATTTGAACCTTGGACGGACGATGAAACCGAGTCGCTGGCACATAAGGAAGAGTCCTTTGACCCGCAATCGCTGCCGATAAAGCTGGCGATTGTCGGCCGTCCCAACGTCGGTAAATCCACGCTGATCAACCGCATTCTCGGCGAAGAGCGCGTGGTGGTGTATGATATGCCAGGCACCACCCGCGACAGCATTTATATTCCTATGGTGCGTGACGAGCGAGAATATGTCTTGATCGACACCGCCGGCGTGCGCAAGCGCGGTAAGATCACGGAAACAGTGGAGAAATTTTCCGTCATCAAGACTCTGCAGGTTATCGAAGATGCCAATGTGGTGTTGCTGGTAGTTGACGCCTACGAAGGTATTTCCGATCAGGATTTGTCGCTACTGGGCTTTATTCTCAATAGCGGGCGTTCGCTGGTGATCGCGGTCAATAAATGGGATGGCCTATCTAGAGAAACGCGCGATGACGTCAAACAAGATCTGGATCACTGTCTGGGTTTTATCGATTTTGCCCGCGTGCATTTCATTTCGGCCCTGCACGGCAGTGGCATCGACAATCTATTTGAATCGGTGAATGAAGCGTATCAGTGTGCCACCAAGCGGGTGAGCACGGCATTACTGACGCGCATCATGCACATGGCGGTTGATGAACATCAACCAAGACTGGTGCGCGGACGGCGCATAAAACCCAAGTATGCCCATGCCGGCGGTTACAATCCGCCGATCGTTGTAATTCACGGCACGCAGGTTAAAGATCTGCCGGATAGCTATAAACGTTATCTGATGAACTATTTTCGCCGCTCATTGGAGATTATGGGTACTCCAATTCGTATTCAGTTCAATGAGGCCACTAACCCCTTTGCCAGCCGGCGTAATATCCTGACGCCAACGCAACTGCGTAAACGTAAATGGCTAATGAGCCATCTCAAGAAAAAAAATGAGCGGAGGAAGCATGGCGCATTGTGAGGTCAGCTGGCAAAAGCTGGTGGCACAGAGCGATGCGCTGCACTGTCCCGCCTGCAGGCAAGATTACCGTGAGCAGGCGCAGTGCCCTGATTGCGAGCAGCCGCTGGAGATACGCAAAGCCTGCGGCGCAGTAGGCTGTTTCCGCCCTCATGGCGACGGTCTTCAAAGCTGGTGGCGCTATTATTTATCCCCCGTTGATAAGTTTTATTGTGCTGTCGGTGGCCCGTCTCCGTCGCTGGCGCCATCGCTGGCGCCATAGCACCTGCAGTTCGTGCGGCGCGATGATGAGGGCACATAATCGTTCACGCTCGGGCGGCGGCATTATCCGCCAGCACGAAGCGATTCGGACTCGCCAGCGCCGGAATGTGGGCAAAGTCGCCTTCACGCGACACTACTACAATCATGTTATAGTCATCCAAAGCAATAAGCTGCCCATGTTGTTCTCCCTGGGGGCTAGTCCTTGCGGCATCTTCCGCAGGGACTAGCCCCATTAGGATAAGACACCCACCTGTCGCTAGACCGTTCTTCCACCGCATTTCTGGTCTCTGCGTTGAACTACTCTGCTCAGAGTTAGTTTAGAAAAATCAGCGAAACTGGAGTTTTGCAGCAGCTGTTTATCCGTCAGCGTAAGCATACCAAATGGCGCGCGCTTTTTCCCAGGCATTGCCATGCCACTCAAGGTGATAGATACCAGATAAAATGCGCGATTGTGGATACCGGAATTGAGATGGACGCCGTCATTATCTTCCTGCGTGTGGACAAAGCCCGATATGTTCGCCGGCTGTGGATCCTTGCCCAGCATAGGGTTGTTATAGGCGGTGCCGGGAACCGACATCGAGCGCAGCCCGTCGCCATGGCTCCCCTCTGCCAGCAGCCCGCGCGCGCCAATAAGCCAGTCCGCCTGGTGCGCGGTTTGCTGCAGATGGTGTTGCTTCACGAGCGAACTAAATACATTGGATAAGGATTCATTAAGCGAGCTCGCCTGCTATCAGGTTGGCTTCATATTCCGTTACGCCTTGGGTCAACTCATGCGCCACCACATCAAGTGCAATCGTGAAACGGTTGAAGATCTCACTATCGTCATCCCTGAACACCGTCTGTTTCTCATCCTAGAAGGCGTTTTCATAAGTACTACTGCAATGGACGGTGCCGACGAGCAATGATCCGCGCTCATTCAGCGAGTTACGTTGAAAGACATGCCAATAAAAATCGTAAGTGATACCTAGATAATCATAGGATTCAATTGGCCGCTACATCTTTTCCTGGCAGCTGCCCTTTCCTGCCACACTTTAATACCCAGAAGTTGAGCGTTTGAGTGATGAATAACTGACGGATTACGACCTATTATCAGGTTATGCACTTGGGCCAGAGTATGGTGCGCGAATAGGCGTTGATGCTCAGCTCACTACCTTTTTTCATGATGCATTTCAAAAGGTAAAGGGATAATACTGGAAAAACGCGGGATATGGATGTTCAGCATAGGAAACTTCCTTAGTCTAGAAAATGGATCCTGCAACCATTTCATGAAGCTCATCAGGAAATAGTATAATTAATATTAAGAATTGGATTGAGGCCATTGCATCAGCAGCGTGCGCTTTGCGGCGGCTGAAGGCTACAACCCCTACACCGTGGCGCGCGCTGTATGAGGGGAGAAAGAGCTTAAACCCGTTGTGGGCGACGGTTAATGCGGGCGCCTGACACCCACTCAGCGAAGAGGGCAACGCTGGCGAAGGGAGACGCGTCACTGCGCAACGCCTGTGATGTTTACCCATGCTGGGAAAAACCGCCGTAGTGATCATTCAAATGCGGGGTCGTACACGCCGCGGCGTATACAGTTTAGATAAAAAACCGGCTAGTAGCTAGTTTTTGCGCCTTCTCACGCAAGAATAAGGTACCAAATAGCGATAGATACCGAAATATCTCTTTCTTCATGGTTGGCGTCTACCACCTGCTGCCAGATCTCGTTGATACGTTGTAAACCCAGCAGGTTGCATAAGTTCTCCGCCTGACAATCGCAGCTCGCCTGTTTGACCACCACGATGAGCTCCTTCGTGGCCTCAATGCCTAGGGTTTGGGCAAGGACAGCATGCGGTTTCATGGCTACCGTGCGCTTTCATAACCCAACAGTAAAGTACACGTCATCGGGCCGCCGTCCGGCAGCATAAATAGTCAGCACCACATCGGCCTCACTCCTTTAATACTGATACTTTATGAAATCGGTTTTGCGCGCAATCTTATCGTATAGCTTAATCGCCAGATGATTATCGCTCTGAGTCATCCAGTATACGCCAGCCAGCGTTTCCTGATCGGTATAGTGGTAAACCTGTTCAATCAGGAGTCGGCCGATGCCTTGTCCACGGACAAGATCGTCCACGTATAAATCCTGCAAGTAGGAGCATTGGCTGCTGATACCAGCCGTGATCATGCAAAATACAGTTGGCGATCCCCACCAAACGGCCTTTGCGCTCGGCGACGAAACCGTACATGACAGGGTAAGCGCTATCCCGCCAAACGCGCGAAAGTTTGTTCGTACAGTGCATCATTGCGAATAGTCGAATAAAAACTCAGATAGCGACGCTACAGGAGTTTCCAATCATCCTTATCGCCAGGGATGAGGGTACGGAGGGTAACAGTGCGGTTATCCATTATAGAAGCCTCCAGAAGATAAAGCGTAAGCCATGAAGTTATCGGCAAAACCTTTACCCTGTCAATGGTGGACTGAGGAGCTATCAAGCCCTTATGGGGTATTGCCATCAGGTTTATCTCCTGGCGTATCAGCGCCAGGCAGATCTCTGGGGAAGGGCAGAGTAATGTGTCAAGCGCAGACTGAGAGGCGAGATACAAGGCATTTGAGCGGAGACAGTACTCGCCAAAACCGCCACAGGGCGGCGTACGCCGGAAAATCGGTCCAGGTTAAGGACAGACAATGACTGCAATCTATGACATCGCGGCAGTTACACGTCACTGGGAGACTGGAGTGACGCGAGTGGCTACTGTTGTATGGCGGCGATGCGCCGGGCACAGGTGACATTTAACTCTGTACTGGTCGTCAAAGATCAGATAGCCATCGGTGCGGTTAGCACGCTGTAACAGCAATAGCTGGCGGTGCCGGAACAAGTCTCGGTGATAGGCTATGCTGAAATTATGCCAGACACGGTAGGGGGGCTTGACGGCGCGGCCGGACCGGTAGAACAGCGACAGCCCCTCGCGCCAGCGGCTAAGCGGAAAGGGCGCTAGAGGGAGATAATGACGCGCGACGCAGTAAGGGCCAAAGCGCCGTGAAGGTATTTTGCTAATCGGTGACGGACATCATAAAACCGTTGCGGCACAGCATCCACCCCCGCCGGGTGTTACGGAGACAGATTGCCCTGAGAGCAGACCGTAGTATACCAATGTCTCGGCATAGGGATGACCCGCTAGCAATGTGCCGCCCAACCGTCCCCTATGGCGATGAAAACCAGGCTGTTTTGCACCGCCAGACAGAGGATCTCGTCCTAGCAGTCTATCTTCAGCGGCTGTGTGCAGAACTGGCGCAGAAGTAGCGTGTGTTCTGCGCGCGGTATATGCCTATGACCCGCTGCGCCCTCCCGCCAGGGCATTGCTCCAGTAGACGTGGCACAGTCCGATCCTATACCTGCCAGCGCTGCAGCATCAGCTGCGCTGCCAGCGGATTGATATAGCCACGCAGCAAGATGTTTTCGGCGATATCCGCCGGCACTGGCACCAACTATTGTCTGCTGCAGTTCAGTCGCTGTTGTCAGGTTGCCGTCACCTCGTAGCGGCTGTACTCGTTGGCGAAGGCGAAAGGGTAAGGTGTTTGATGTAGCGACCACCTGGCCGAGTCCCTTATAGCCCGAGACCCGCGGTGCCTGGACACGTTGCGCATAGGCGACGATAATGGGGATCACATCAGAGGCATTGATGGGCGTAGCAATCATAAGCGGCGATACCAATACCACCACACGATTCATCGGCTTAAATCGCTTTCTGCAATCCTTTCCATTTACTGTCCGCCGGCTCGCCGGGCAGCGGTTTGGCTTCAATAAAGGTCAATCCTAATACCTCAGAGGTGTAGCGGCGGATCTCGTTGGTTAGAGCGAGGTTGCCATTGATTGTCTGGCCGTAGGAGGGCACCATCTCTTTGAGTTTACGCTGCCAGGCGTCGCTGGCTACCTGTTCTTTGAACATGGACGCTAGTAGCTCCAGCATGATAGGCGCAGCGGTGGAAGCACCGGGTGAGGCGCCAAGTAATGCTGCCAGCGAGCCGTCGGCCGAGCTGACTACTTCGGTGCCGAACTGCAAAATACCGCCTTTGCTGGCGTCTTTTTTAATGACCTGCACCCGCTGGCCTGCCTCAATCAGCGACCAATCCGCCATATTGGCCTGCGGATAATATTCGCGCAAGGAGTTTAGGCGATCGTTATCTGACATCAACACCTGGCTGATGAGATATCTCATCAGCGCAAAATTATCCAGCCCGACGTGAAGCATGGGCAACAGATTTTGTCGTGTAAGTGAATGAAACAGATCCAGCCAGGAGCCCTGCTTGAGGAATTTGCTACTAAAAGTGGCAAAGGGGCCGAACAGCAGTGCTTGCTTGCCGTCTAGAATACGGGTATCGATATGCGGTACCGACATCGGCGGCGCGCCGACAGATGCTTTACCATACACTTTGGCGTAATGGTTGCCGACCACTACGGAGTTGGTCGCCACCAAAAATTGCCCGCCCACTGGGAAGCCGGCATAGCCGTTCACCTCAGGAATGCCAGATTTTTGCAACAGTGTCAACGATGCGCCGCCGCCACCGATAAAAACATGGCGCGCGTGCACCGTGGACTGCTGACCGCCGTTGCCGCCGTCGGCGACGCGCACGTTCCAGGTATAATCGGCGTTGCGCTTGATATCCACCACGTCATGCTGCAAATACAAATGGAACTGGGGATGAAGCTGTAGCGCCACGAGCAATTGCTTAGTCATTTCACCGAAGTTCACGTCGGTGCCCATGTTCATGCGGGTAGCGGCCACTTTTTGGAAGGTGTCGCGACCGTCCATGACCAACGGCGCCCATTCGCGGATTTGCTGGGGATCTTCGGAGTAAGCCATGCCGCGAAACAGCGTACTGTTTTGCAGCGCATCGAAGCGCTGGCGTAAAAAGCGAATATTGTCCTCACCCCAGACGAAGCTCATGTGTGGCACATCGTTGATAAAGGTCTGCGGATTAGTGAGGATCCGTTGTTTGACCAGATAGGACCAGAACTGGCGCGAGATTTCAAAGGATTCGTTTACTGCGACCGCTCTAGCGATATCCACCGTTCCCGTTTGGGTGAGGGTGGTGTAGTTGAGCTCGCAAAAAGCGGCATGGCCAGTGCCGGCATTATTCCAACCGTTGGAGCTTTCCTCCGCTGTTTTTTCCAGGCGTTCATACATATGAATCGTCCAGCCTGGCTCAAGCGCTTTCAGATAAGTTCCCAGCGTGGCGCTCATGACTCCGCCGCCAATCAGTACGATGTCCACTGGGGTTTTATACGCAATGTGATGTTGTTTGGCTGATGCAGAGAGAGTCATACCTAGGGTTGAAATAAAATGCTCTTTCATGCGCAGTATCTCTTTTAAAAAAATGAAGCAGACGCCCGGGCTATTTTCGTTCGGGTTAGCACCCAAGGGGGAAAAGGGGAGTCTGCTAATACTCTTCAATTCTATTAGTCACTACTGGTTAAGTAAACTACAAAATTATTGAAACTGATACCAATAGTAACTAATTATAAATTAATAATATNAATAATATTATTTTAACTAAAATATATCATTTTATTTTAAAGCTATAACAAAGATTTTAAGTGTTACCCACCGCATAAAAATAAAATAACGATTTTAAATAATTTATTATATTTAATAAATTATTTATATATATAAGAATGATATTTCTGGGTGAACCGCCCGCGATAAAGTTATTTTCATTACCCGGCCGCTGATATAATTTTTATTCATGGGTACTCAGGTTTCCTCGCCGCGTTTTCGCCCTGTGGAACTGCTGCCGATAGGGAGCGGGCAACGTTGATTGATGGGCCTAAGGATGCCAGGGGATGACAGGTAATTGAAATCAGATCATATCGCGAGCGGGGCAAGCAGGCCATGACGGCCATCATTCTGCCAATCCAGTAACAAGAATTAGGCATTGTTATCAATGCCGCCGACTAACCCCCGATCTGCAGAACACCCAGGGTTTTTACCAATCCTGCGACGGCGGGTTTTGAGTGGCCTGCTACCAGGGAAAGTGGTGGGAACAGCAGGTCTGAAAAATACCGGCGGCAACCAAGCCAGCGATGCGCGTGCCCATGCCTACACGCATCGCATATGACCTGTCCGCCGCATTTCCTTTGATGGCGATCAACTCCCTCTTTTTCCATTTATCACTATCACTGTAATAGCGCCCGGCACACGCACTCGGCTTTGCTCACATTACGGCGCCGAGCACAGAGATATTTCCCTGTCTTACTCTTGATTAAGGATTGGCCCGATAAAAAACGGTAGTATAGCGCCAGATAATAATGATCATTGGCGGCGCAATTTAGTCGTCTTCGTTTGTGTTGGGTCCTTTAACCACTATCGTCGCGATGACGTTGCTATTACCATTTCTTCCTATTTACGTCGAGCAACTCGGTGTCAACGGCCATGCGGCTATCAACGAGTGGTCTGGAGTGTCCTATGGCGCGACCTTTTTCACTAATGCGCTGCCCGTGCCGCTCTGGGGAGAGATTGGGGGATCGCTATGGCCATAAGATGATACTGATCCGGGCCAGCCTCTGTATGGCGGCGGTGATGACGCTACTCGACATAGCGCAAAGCGTATGGCAACTGGTTGTGCTGCGCTTTTACATGGGGCTGGATTAGAAGCTGCTGCTACCCTGTATAACAGCCAGCGTCATTCGCCATAAGTTACCGGCAGCGAAGGTCGGCGATGTACTGGGCTGGTCGACCTCTGCCCAGTACATCGGCCAGGTAATCTGGCCGCTATTGGGTGAGGTGGTTGGCGGACATTTGGGCATGCGTCTAGTCTTCCTCGGTACCTGCCTTCTGCTGGCCGTCGGCGCAGGTTTTAACCAGTTGTGCCGAAACACTACCGCCTGTTCAGTCGGGGAATGCTCAAGGGGGTCACCCTTGATGGGCGGGACGATATTGAAAAATTTGTCATGGTACGAAGGAGGCACACGCCCGCGTGCGGGAAGGTATGCTTATGGGAAGCATACCGCGGCTTAGACTTTGTGTGTCGACCGTGCGGTGTTGCGTTGGATCCTATGGTCATGTGCTTTGCAGCAATACCGTGGCAGGTGCGGGCACGCGCCAAGGCGAGCCGTTGAATCAGTCCTTTGATCGTCGCTGGCGTTTCGCCGGCTGCCGGGTGATATGGGTAACCTGGCTCTCCACCCAGCCATCGCTCAATCGGGTCGTCAGACGATCGCCGATGCCTAGCTGACTGGCTTGTTTCACCATAACAATATGGCTATCGGTAGTGACGCTGAACCCCCGCACCAGGGTTTTCATCAGACTCACGCCTTCCAGTCGGGAGTAGAGTGCTACAAAAGCATTATCTTGCCGGCTTACGCGGGCGGCTTATGCTCTGGCTAAGTTGGTAACACAGTGCCTGTAATTGCTGCTGCGCATGATTGATGCGCGCCGTGGGCGCCTGCTGCTGCAGACGTTGCCGCAGATATTCGTGACGGCGCAGCGCTTGGCGTAGTTGTCCCTGTAGACTGCCGTCCAGGCGTCGGCGCAGAGCCATCAGCGCAGTTTGCTGGCGGGCGAGACGCAATTGAGGATGCTGCTGGTGCAGGCGGTGCTGAAGCCGGCCGTAGTGCTGTTGGCATTGCGCGAGGAAATAATCCATCGCTATTTCCAGCCGCTGCTGTTGAGACTGCAGTTGACGCAAGAGTTCTACCTGGTTCTGGCTTACAAGCTCGGCGGCCACCGACGGCGTTGGCGCGCGCAAATCGGCGACAAAATCGGCGATGGTAACATCGGTCTCATGGCCGATCGCACTAACCACCGGCAAGCGACTGGCGAAAATTGCCCGTGCTGCCCGCTCGTCGTTGAAGCTGGCTAGATCCTCCAGTGAACCTCCTCCACGACTCACGATCAGCACATCGCACTCTGATCGCCGATTCGCGGCTTCGATGGCGCGGACGATCTGCGCCGGCGCTTCCTGCCCATGTACTGCAGTGGGGTAAACCACCACCGGCAGTGACGGATCGCGGCGTTTCAATACTTGCAAAATATCATGCAGTGCCGCGCCGCTTGCGGATGTAATCACCCCTACGCAGCGGGCTGGGTTGGGCAACGGTTGCTTATAATGCTGGCTGAACATCCCCTCGTCGCTTAGTTATTGTTTAAGCTGCTCGAATTGCTGTTGTAGTAATCCGTCACCGACCGGCTGCATATTTTCGGTAATAAGATGATAGTCGCCACGCATATCATATAGTGTGAGGGTTGCGCGCACCAATACCTGCTGACCATTGCGCGGCGAAAACGTGTTGCGGCGGTTGGTATTGTGAAACATGGCGCAGCGCACGCACCTGCGCGCGGTCGTCCTTGAGGGTGAAGTACCAGTGACCCGACGCAGGCTGGGAAAATTGGATATTTCTCCCGTTAGCCAAACCTGACCCATTTCACCTTCCAACAGCTCTCTTACCGTTTTATTGAGATGACTGACGGTAAAAATTAGGGAAGATGGCTGGATAGATATGTGAGCAGGATCAAACTCTAATTGCAAAGGCTTAACCTAGCCATCCTACTCATTGCGAAACAGCAAGCAAGGATTTTTTGAAAATAGTGCTGGAGACAACCGATTACGTTCTGTATATTGCCATGGCAATATTTTATCTGTTTCACATCCGCCTTAGTGAGATATTGCTATGTTGCGTATTACTAAAGATGCTCTAACTTTCGACGACGTTCTTCTCCTTCCCGCTCACTCCACAGTGCTGCCCAACACGGCCGATCTCAGCACCCAATTGACTCAGAAAATACGCCTAAATATACCCATGTTGTCCGCAGCAATGGATACAGTAACTGAATCCAGCCTGGCTATCGCCCTGGCGCAGGAAGGCGGTATTGGCTTTATCCACAAAAACATGTCTATCGAACGCCAGGCGGAGGAAGTTAGCCGCGTTAAACGCTATGAGAGCGGCGTCGTTACCAATCCCCAGTGCGTCACGCCCAGTACTACTCTATCCGAGGTAAAAGAACTCATCGCGCGCAACGGTTTCGCCGGCTATCCAGTAGTAACGGAAGATAATGAACTGCTAGGGATCATTACCGGTCGTGATATTCGCTTCGTCACCGATCTTAGCCAGCCGGTTTCTGCCGTGATGACCCCGAAAGAACGCTTGGTGACGGTAAAAGAAGGCGAAGCCCGCGAAGTGGTGCTGGCCAAAATGCACGAAAAGCGCGTTGAAAAAGCGCTGGTGGTGGATGAGCAATTTCATCTGCTCGGCATGATCACAGTAAAAGATTTCCAAAAGGCCGAACGCAAACCCAATGCCTGTAAAGATGAACACGGCCGCTTGCGCGTCGGCGCGGCGGTAGGCGCCGGCGCAGGCTCCAGCAACGAAGAGCGCATCGATGCCCTGGTGAGCGCCGGCGTTGATGTTCTGCTTATCGATTCCTCTCACGGCCATTCCGAAGGCGTGCTACAGCGTATCCGCGATACGCGTGCCAAATATCCTGACCTGCAAATCATCGGTGGTAACGTTGCCACTGCCGCTGGGGCGCTCGCGATGGTCGAGGCAGGCGTCAGCGCAGTGAAAGTGGGCATCGGCCCGGGCTCCATTTGTACAACTCGCATCGTCACCGGTGTGGGTGTACCGCAGATCACAGCTATTTCTGATGCAGTTGAAGCTTTGGAAGGTACGGGGCTTCCGGTTATCGCCGACGGCGGTATCCGTTTTTCCGGCGATATCGCTAAAGCCATCGCCGCCGGCGCTGCCTGCGTCATGGTAGGGTCGCTGTTGGCAGGCACTGAGGAATCCCCTGGCGAAATCGAATTGTTCCAAGGCCGCTCTTTCAAATCCTACCGCGGCATGGGGTCGCTGGGAGCTATGCCAAAGGGATCGTTGGACCGGTATTTTCGGACCGACAACGCCGCCGATAAACTGGTGCCGGAAGGGATCGAAGGCCGCGTGGCGTATAAAGGTCTCCTGAAGGAAATCGTCCATCAACAAATGGGCGGGCTGCGTTCCTGTATGGGGTTAACCGGTTGTGCTACTATCGACGACCTTCGTACTAAAACGGAATTTGTCCGTATCAGCAGTGCTGGTATTCAGGAAAGCCACGTTCATGACGTTGTCATCACCAAAGAATCCCCGAACTACCGCATAGGTTAACGAATTTCCCCAGTGAGAGTCATGGCAGCTAGGTGGTCAGACGCCATTCTGCTAGGTACTTTCCCAGCCGGGCAATGATACCTTCTCTTGCTATTAAGCTCTCGGAATATACCATCATAGAAAATATCCATAAACACCGTATTCTGATTCTGGATTTCGGCTCGCAATATACCCAGCTAGTGGCCCGCCGGGTGCGTGAGCTTGGCGTCTATTGTGAACTTTGGGCATGGGATGTAACCGAAGCACAGATACGCGAATTCAATCCCAGCGGTATTATCCTTTCCGGCGGTCCGGAAAGCACCACTGAGCAGGACAGCCCGCGCGCTCCGGACTATGTGTTTCAGGCGGGCGTGCCGGTCCTAGGCGTCTGCTATGGTATGCAAACCATGGCGATGCAGCTCGGCGGTAAAGTCCAGGGCTCTTCCCAGCGCGAATTTGGCTATGCCCAAGTAGAAGTGTTGACCGACAGTTTACTGGTGCGCGACATCCAGGACGACATCAGCACCGGTGGCGCGCCGCTGCTGGATGTCTGGATGAGCCATGGCGACAAAGTCACCTCCATTCCGGCGGATTTTGTCACCGTCGCCAGCACCGAAACTTGCCCGTTCGCCATCATGGCTAACGAAGAAAAACGGTTTTACGGTGTTCAATTCCACCCCGAAGTTACCCATACCTGCCAGGGGCAGCGCATACTGGAACGCTTCGTGCTCAATATTTGCCGGTGCGACCCTCTGTGGACGCCGGCCAGAATTGTCGAAAATTCAGTTGCGCGCATTCGCGAGCAGGTCGGCGATGATCGGGTGATCCTCGGCTTATCCGGCGGCGTAGACTCATCAGTGACCGCGATGCTGCTGCATCTGGCGATCGGCGAGCGATTGACCTGTGTGTTCGTCGATAACGGCTTGTTGCGCCTCAACGAAGCCAGTCAGGTAATTGACATGTTTGGCGATCATTACGGCCTGAATATTATTCATGTGCCGGCGGAGGACCGGTTCCTCTCTGCGCTTGCCGGTATCGACGATCCGGAAACCAAACGGAAAACCATCGGCCGGGTGTTTGTAGAGGTGTTTGACGAACAGGCACTGAGCCTAACCGAGGTAAAATGGCTGGCGCAAGGCACTATTTACCCCGATATTATCGAATCCGCCGCTTCCGCCACTGGCAAGGCGCACGTCATCAAGTCGCACCATAATGTCGGCGGACTGCCGAAAGAGATGAAAATGGGCTTGGTAGAACCGCTGAAAGAATTATTTAAGGATGAAGTGCGTAAGATAGGTCTGGAGCTGGGCCTACCGTACGACATGCTTTATCGCCATCCATTCCCTGGCCCGGGTCTGGGCGTGCGGGTGCTGGGCGAGGTGAAAAAGGAGTATTGCGATCTACTGCGCCGCGCTGACACAATCTTTATTGAAGAGCTTCACAAGGCGGATCTGTACAATAAAGTTAGCCAGGCCTTCACGGTCTTTTTGCCCGTGCGTTCTGTCGGCGTGATGGGAGACGGCCGCAAGTACGACTGGGTGGTGTCGCTGCGCGCGGTGGAAACCATCGACTTTATGACCACCCATTGGGCACATCTGCCGTATGAATTCCTAGGGCGCGTTTCCAACCGCATCATCAATGAGATTGACGGCATTTCCCGCGTGGTGTATGATATCTCAGGTAAACCGCCATCGACGATAGAATGGGAGTGATTTGACGTCCTTTGAGGACTATCCGCCGACCATCGAAAAATCGTCTTAGTATACTTATTTATTAGGGTAATAAGTCAAGACATCTATCGGTTGCTGTCATCGGTTAGCAAAAAAGTTGACGGTGGCGCTGCTGGCAGTAAGATTCTTAAATTCTAAGATTCTTAGAATCTTAGAATTTAAGAATCGAGGACAGATTAAGATAAGACACTCTCCGTTTCACTATTGAGATTTTTACCTTCTTTAGCGGTAAAATCTTCTCAGGAAAGCATGTTTTACATGGCCTTCCGAGTGTCAGTCGGCTTTCCAGATCCCTGACGGTAAAAATCCGTCGAAAAAATGGAGGAAAAACCTCGATGCTGACCAACGTTGCACTGTGAAATATAAAGATTAACTATAATATTTATAAAGGATTATTAACAGGATAGGATGTGCATGACGGTATCGCCCAGTGAACGCATAAAGGGTAAGAAAAATGATTGTGTAGACGGCAAAAGCGAGATAAATTCCCAGGAAAAACCCCGTGTCGAAAAACAACGGCAGTTCAGCCAGACGCTTGGTCAGTCCAATGGTACCACCGGGGTTGATAACGGCGGAGTTGAAGCTAGTATATAGGTGCCTAGTGTAGATGAAAAAGATGCCGGAAAATACGCAGCAGATTCATCGAGCGGACCCAATAGCATGCCTAACAGAATAAACGCCACCACCGAATTGATGACGACGACAATGATGCACAGCACTGAGAATACAGCGCATACACTGAGGATGATTACCATGTCGCTGCTGCCTTTGAGCCGCGTTATGGCATTTAGCGTATTGCTCAGTGTGCCGGACTGTTCCAGCATAATTAACCGCGCTGCCGGTAAAGAGAATAAGGAAAATAATAGGCGAGGGCTTGACCATACCCTCGGCGATGAAGGTGAATAACGTTCCCGGGAATACGCCGCTGCACGCGGCAGCATGGGGATGCCCGGAACGGCAAATTTTATCCCCTTGCGCAAGACATGATCGAATTCACCAGGCGGAACGACCCAAGTCCCGCCGCGGTAATGAGTAGCATAATGAGCAACAGGATATAGGGGTTAAATGGTACCGGTCTTTCGGTGGCGCTTGCTACCGGTCGGTGCCTTGAGCGCTAGGTTTGCAGTGATATCGTTGCTGCATTATTGCCCTGCCCCTCACAAAGTGAACTAATCAAATATTGTTATAAACCTCAACCGCTGATTCTTAGGGTAGCCTTTCCCTTTGTCCGGCGGCGCTGCGCTAGCCAATCCTCAATTTCGCTGTGTTTGGTGCTTTCGCTGCGTTTATTACGTTGTCTGCGCGTAATGTTTTGTCTGTATTTGATGCTTCCGCAGCGCAACGTGCTGTCACCGTGCAGGTTGCCATCGCCTGCTTACCGCGGCGCGTTACTAGCCATGAAATCGTTCCCAGGGCGCGGTATTGCCCTATAGCATGCATTAATCGCATGCTGCGCGCTAGCGGTGGCGCAGGTGTGTTCGGGTAAAATACGCAGCTTTGTGTCTAGGGGGAATAAGGTGGTGATATCGACAGCAGGTTGGGAAGAGTGGGCGGCCAATGATGCCGTGCTCTTGATTGGCGCTGATAACCGTAAAGCCATCGAAGGTAGTACCGTCAGACGGCAGGGCTGTCCGTAACTGTAAACCCGCTGTTGGCTAGCGTTGCCGTGGTTTGCGGCTTAGGGCCATCCATCCAGCATCCACCATAACCCAGTCTTTTTCTTGCTGGTGGGCGAGATTACCGTGGTCAACACGCCCAAAGCGATATCGTCGAGTTGGCAAACGCCGACATTGTGCATCACCAAATCGAAAAAGGCGTAAACCCCGACGCGCACTTTACTTACCTCCGTCAGCTGTTGTACAGCGAACGCCGTGAGCGTGGATTCCACGCTGACCTGCTTGCAGGGAATACCAGCTTGACGCAACCTGGTGGCGGCAAGCATCGCTCTGGCTCTCTACTGTTCCGCCGGGGTGGCGAGTTTTTCCGGCGAGTTCAGTTCATGGCTGGATACGGCATGCGTTAACACGTCCTCGACGATGGCACCACTTTCTTGTAACTGCGCCGCTACAGTTAGTAACTAGCCTTCTACGGGATCAATATCGGCGCGATGACAATCGGTATCAATTTCAATCCAGACCTCGAAATGTCTATCATGAGCTCGGTCGAATTTGCTGGCCTGGCGCGGCCGAGTCGGCATTATCGACAATAATTTTCAGATCGCATCCCTGACGGCGGCAGCGCCAAGTACCCGCTGAAGTTTGCGGATAGGAAATACACATCGCGTACAGAATGTCGCGGATCCAGGCGTTGAAAAAAGACCTCGGCTTTTTTCAACACCAATACGGTGATGCTGTAAGCACCTGCCGTTGGTTGCAGTTTGACGATCTCAAGAAATTTTGGAGGTTTGACATGAGGCCGAAATTTCACCCCCAACTGGTTCATGCGCTATTGCATGACATATGCTGTATGTTTTTTTTGCAGCCGCTCGCGATATAATATTGCGCACGGGGTGTCGAGTTGATGGAGATGCATGAAGATATCCTTGATGAAAACGGTAAGACAATTATTTGATGCTAATCAATCTGGAATTCATTGATATTTAATTATGTTAATTCTATGATTTAGTTATACTGAACTTTGCTGATATACAATTTATGCTGTTGATCCAGGAAAATGCCAGCCTGCTAGCGACGGCGTATACATTCGGCATCATCGCCTCCACAGTTACCTAGCGACTATAGCAACTTGAACGAAAGTTGGGTATCCAACTGGCAGACCGCAGCTCGCGTCAGTTGCAGTTTACAGACGAGGGCGATCTGTTGTGCCAGTGCGGCGTCGGCATTATCGATGGTATCACAGGCCTGATGGAGACGCTGCATGCCAGGCATCAAGGTATGGTCGGATATCTCGCCATTAATAATACCTCTTCAGCTTCGTCCAGCGTTATGTGGCATCGGTGGTGTTCGCCTTTCGTCAGCGCTATCCCGACCTAGATATCAGTATGACGCTCTCAGGCCAGCCCTCTAGTCGACAGAAGATACCTAAGAGATTTAGTTATCTATATCAGAAAGTTGCTTTCATAGAACCTGATTACCATTATATCGCCCCTAATCGGCGCATTCTCTGCGTCTAGCCGGCGTTTATCGAACGCTATGGGTCTGCCGGCACATCGACAGGATCTGGCGACGCTGCCTACCATCGTGCTGCATGAAAATAATGAAGACATGATGTTGTAGCAGCTGCAATCGCGGCGCGCCATGGTCAACATCCATACACAATCGATACTAATTAAGTAGCGACGGTGAAGTGATCCGGCAATGGGCGGTGGAGGGGCTGAGGTCGTTATCATGCGTTCGGAAATAGTATGTGGCCTATTTCCCTAGCGGAGGGAAAATTGTTGCCGCTATTGCCTGACTGGCCGGATTGCCTGACGCCAATGTCGTGGCGCTTACCTATCAGGCCGCGGGGCTGCCACTAGAGCGGACGCGCACATTTATGAGCATTATGTAGGAATAATTCCAGCCGCAGGTTCCCTGGTGCCAGAGGCTGCAGGCGGCGCGGGTGAGTCTGCTGTGTCATCGCGGGTACGGGAAAATTTTTACTTTTAGTATGTTATTTGGATATTAGTAGGCTGTGGAAATGGGGAGAATTATTATATATAATAATATACAATAATTATTGTAATGAATATATTTTCCACTATGCTCATTTGCGGTGCGCTACTAGGTTTATTATGCAACGGAGGCGGATTCTGTCTAACTGGCAGTTTTCGCGATATATATTTAGCCAAAAATAACCCTATTTATTACGCCTTATTGATTGCTATCGCTGTTCAAAGCGTCGGCGTATATACCATTATTGCTATGGGTCAGTTCAATTACTATGCTGTTGCTTTTCCTTGGTTGGATATTATCATTGTCGGTTACGTCTTCTGTATCGGAATCATCATAGCCGGCGGCTGCGTGACCGATACCTGATACCACGCCGGCGGATTTCTGATAGGCAGCAGGAGATTGCCCTGGCGGCCTATATATTAAATAGCGCCGTAATGCGCTACCTGCATCTGGCTACCTTCAAATCAGCACATTGCGTCCTTCCATACTGCCCATAGCACGATGGCGAACACCTTTGGCCTGTCTCCATAGCTGCTCATCGCCCTATTGGTGATGGTGACCAACTTGGTTGGTACGTCTAGAAATTAAAATAACCGTTGCTGGCGGTACCGCCTTTTACTTGCATAACCTATCTGCTGTTCGAGAAACTCTGGCATCCCTTTGCCACTGCCGTGCTGATAGACCTTATCGCAACACTGGCCTGGCCGTTAAGTGTCGACTCCGGACGCCTCTTCGGCTTGGGCATTACTACTGTGCCGTGCTCCAATATTGTGCAGTATCTGGTAATAATGGATAACACATTCATCAATTGGGGTGTGTTCTTAGTGCTGAGCATTTTGATGGGGAGTTTGGCGCTACACCCGCCGGCGGGTTTTCCATCGGTAACGGCCTAGTGATGACCGCCATGCTGGCAGGGTTTGAGTCGCGCTGGCAATTATTATTCTGGGCGTCTCTGTACGGCATTATATATCTGTTCGTACGCCCGCGGTGCTGGGCAGCGTTGCGCGCTGCGGCAGCCTGATAAATGTAATAAGGAAACGTAATGATGAGGAAACTTGATATTATCAGCTAGGTTTTTCCTTTACCTCTTATCGAAGCACAGTCCACGATGGTGGCGGAACAGAGACATATCGTTACCGATTACCAGCAGGTGTGGTAGAGCCGTGAAGGGAGTATCACCCTTAAAAAAGCTTGAGGCCGCGCCCCCGTTTGCTCCAGGCTGGGAATTGCGCAAACGGCGAAAAGTAAAAGCCCGAGATGGCAGTGTAGGCATCCATCAAGGACGCGTGGATGCGGCGTTCCGACGTGGGAAGCCGGGAGGAATGGACCGGCAATACATCAGATAGTATTAACCGTTTTCTACCAGACCGGTAGTAATGATGCGCCAGACGTTGTGCAGATAGAAGTGTAGCGAGCGTTGATGAGCATAAGGAACTTCAGCGCCATCTCGCCACGGCATAAGGGATAACAGGAGTTCAGCAGGACGGTACCGACCTTTTACCACTGCTACTGTGGGATTAAAAAGATTTTATGCAAAAAAAACGGTCTTGCACAGATAGCAAGGCAAAGTCGGCGATATCCTATTGGATTTCCGCCACAAGGATCTTTTCCCCAAGCGTTACTGCGTAGAAATCTTCCAGCTGACAGTAGCTGTATCGTCCAGCCACTGTCAGCCCGGTTTGCGTGAGGCGAGAAACAGCGTGTGCAAAAAAATGGGTTCTCTTCCTGATAATTTTTGGCGGTGATTATTTTGCCGCTATTCCTGCTCATTGCATGTCCTGCTATCCGGGTAATAAAAGAAATGAGAAAAATTTAATTAAAATGAATATGAAATAATATTAATTAAATTAACAGCGAAGGAATTAATTGTTCGTCCCGATACTGTAACGGATAATTATAAACACCACTGTTAGTGGTTGCTTCCATTGTGGGATTCTTATACTATCCGACAGTCATAAAGTAGAATGAATGCAGCACCGGATTTCTATCATCTGTGCAGTTATTCCTTTCGTTCAAATAAATATAACAGATAGAGATAATAGGCGGACCAAGTGATAATAATTATATACTATTCATCAACCAGATGAAGAAAAATATTAAACTTTATCTTTCACATATATTTAATAATTCCGATGTTTTCACTTTTGACTATTTTATGATGAATAAGGACGAAGGACGCTCTGCCTATATGACATCCAATTACCGGGTAGTTTAGCTGAATCAATATCGTAATTACGGTTTTAAAAAATTCACCTGGTAATGCTGAGCCTGACGTAAGTTTACTCCTTTTAGCCAGCAAAATAATCCTAATTTGCCGAATATAAAATTTTATAAGATGTCTAGTGATTATGCCCTTGACAACAGCTATACCTTCACGCTGCATGATCCTGACAATAATCTAGCAACGCTAACGATAATCCAGATGAAACAATTTTATGATTTTTATGATATCATAGAGCGTGAAAAAGATAAATTTAAGATGTTGCTCATCACGACCCACGAAAAAGTTATCCGCTTTTTCGACGTGCGTAAGGAGCAGGCGACCGAGGAGACTGAACAAGAACTATATCGGCTGTTACTACGATAAAAAGAGGTATTGTTCTTTGCAAGAGTAGGTAAAACCTATAGTGAAATCTCCACTATACTATCTATCCGCGAGGGGACGGTTAAATTTCATATTCGCAATATTATCAATAAACTTTGT
Organism: Sodalis-like endosymbiont of Proechinophthirus fluctus; assembly: GCF_001602625.1. GTDB lineage: Bacteria > Pseudomonadota > Gammaproteobacteria > Enterobacterales > Enterobacteriaceae. The sequence goes on along the minus strand of NZ_LECR01000003.1, from coordinate 82,419 downwards.
ATATCGAACGCAAAACACGCTATAACGCGAACAATGGAACTGAAACTGCTAAGTTAGCCGTCCAGAAGATTTCCTTCTCAACCAAAAAATACTATTGAGAAAATAATATTTAATTCATTTTCTTTATTTAATATGTAAAAAATACTTTACTTTGGAGGATGTCGATTCCATTCCTTTAGTTCCCGCAACATTTGCGCACTTTGTTTCTCTCAGCGCTTGGATGTCATTAAAGGGCACAGATTATTAACCCCGTAGGGTAAACCTGAAAAATAAAAGGGTTAAATTAACCCGCTGTGCTGGCTAGAGGCCATCGCTGGCCGGCATTACCTCTGTTGGTCACGGCAGCGATAGCGGCGATGATTCCCTGCAATCGCTATCAGCCGCACGGGAGTTGGCCAAAGAAAGACTGTGGAGTGGTAGTAGCAGTGACCGGCGCGGTTGTATCGTCTATGCGCGGAGGATGTACAATAAGCTAAATTTACTATGCATTGTTCATCGGCGGCACCGATCCCAGCCTGGGCCAGCATCCAGTTTGAAAACCTTTTTAGCGCTCGGAATTTATGGCACTAAGGTAAGTTACTTCTCTGGTGTCGTAAAACACGCGCTGCGTACAGTAGGTTTATCCCATTGATGCGGATTTGAGGCATAATGCATCCTCAAGGGGGAAATGTAGCATATGGCTTAACTCAGGTTGTTATACAGATTCCTCACTAACCTGTCGAAACTGTGATTAATGTGCGAAATATCACACTCTGCGCGGTAGGTCGCCCCTTTGCCGCGGCGCTGATACTAGTCAGGAATACCTGGGCGCTTCAGCATTGAAACACTGGCCGCGCGACGCTCATGCCAGCAGGAGGGGACACTGTGGCGATAGCAGACAGGTTAGCGAGGCGGAGATGACGGTGATATGGAACTGGCGGCGGCGCAGCGGTTCCCCATCTAGATTAAAGGTAATCCATTCGGTGCATCAACCTGAAGCCAGGGCAGAGAGGGATGCCGATGGATTGTGGGTGATCATCACCGCTGGCCAAACTGTTAATAAGCGTCGGGAGCTACCCTTCCGACGCGATAATGCGCAACTGCAGTCAGCGGTCATTAATCAGCACACCAGGTTAAAGGCATGGCTGGCGGGCGGGAAGCAGCCATGCGATAGTTGCTGATACCGATTACCAGAGTATCACTCTGTCGGTGGAAATCCGGTCCGAGAATTTCGCAGCTGTCTCTTGATCATATCCATGCGCAGCATGGTCGTGGATGAAATAAGACGCGCCACCAAATGCCGACTTCAGTTTTTCCGGCGCTTCATCAGTGGTGATGTGCGTGCCTCCAGCCACCGGTTGCCACATCAATGAAGAACGGTCGTTATTGACGTGGGTAATATCGATGGGCGCCGGTTTGCTGGCTATTGCCAGCAGTAGCGCTTTATCCAGCTCCAGCGGGAGGGTGCAGGCGGTTGCAAAATCATTGGCGATGCCGAGCGGAAAAATGTCGAGGCACGGGCGCCGCCGTTATGCCGGCAGCAGTGTTAGGGCGAGGGCGCTGGCGGTTTCATTGATAGTGCCATTATAGCTACCGTCAACGCCGGTGGCTATGCCGAGCTCAAACGCTTCTGCTACATAGCGTTGCGCATCGCCCTATTCCCACATGATGCGAACGAATAGCGGTTAGCCTTGCGATAAAATTTGACATTCTGGCACAGCTTTTTATTGCCGGCACTTTTGCCATTAAGAATCAGGAGTAATGCCGGCTTTTTTAACACCTGTGCTTCCATTGAGGCTGTTTCCTTGCTGAAATCGGATGGTTGACCTTTTGCGGAGGCGCATTTATTAATCATAGATAATATCTTGGGTCACTGGAAAGTCGAGCACCAATGAAAGGAATTATCCTGATGGGCGTAGGGATGGCTAGAGATGATAGTCAGTATCGGAAAGGAAATGAAAAAGAGTGCCAGCTCAAAAGGAGGATAAGCTGGCAAAAGAGGTAGTCTTAGTGGGTAACTGGCCGTTGTTTTCTCCTTTTCAGCAAATGAATTATAACCCCTTTCCTGTCAATTGTATTGTGATCCAATTCTAATTACCGAATAAAAATCAGGCGATAGCGGCGTCTGTCCTGCCGTTTAGCTGACGAGTAGTAGTACCATCAATATTGCGCAACAGCAGTGCAAAGCGCACATTGACCTCCTGTGATAACGGCAGATAAATCGTAGGCCGTTACCCAACGCAACCTCAATAGCTTCATCTTGGGGTTGCGTTGGTCATGCTTTTCATGTTAAAGCGAATATTGCCCTGTGGTGTCATCAGTTCGATGCTGTCGCTGCAGGAGAACTTATTTTTCACCCATACTTCCGCCCAGTCGGCGCGGTTATCGCCGACAAATTGCTGCCGATAGGATATCGAGTAGTCATATTCATAGTTTTGTAGTTCCTTATAGGTATGGTGGTGCAGAAAGCCTTCGGTATAGCCGCAGTGGGCCAGCCATTTCAGGGTGGTGAGCAAGATAGGATCAAAAGGTCCGCCGCCGCCGACAATGCGCATCTTGCCGCCCTCATCAGTATAATGCAGGCTTGTTCTCCAGCACATTATAGAATAACTGTCTGAAACGTTCAGCGTCGCCTAATACCGTGACCGACGGCGGCAATTGCGCCGGCTGAGCGCAATGCTTGTTGGCTAGGGAACGGTCGGTGAAACCCTCTAGCGACTTTTCCTTTCCAGCAGCGGCACCAGATCTAGCCTAGTTATGCGGTAACTCAGCGCGCCGGAATCCGAGAGGGAGAGCTGATGAAGATCTGCCACCAGTTTCGTGAGCAGTGCCACCTCCCCAGCAGTGAGCTCAGCGATTCCGGCCCGGCATGCCTGGCACTATCTTACAGNGTCTCTAGTTCGCCGCGCAGCACCGACGGCGGTTAGCCAGCACAGAAATCTGCGCGCGGCAGCCATGAGGCGGTAAATCTCGGCTCTCTTCGACGCTCTATTCAAACGAGCGCAGCAGCTGATAATACCAGCCGCTGATTATTGTGCAGAAATTCTCAACTGACTTGCAAGGCGTACTGTTCCGCCAGAACGTTGCCAAGCAGGCTAATACGCTGGGTGTTGCTGCGTTTGATATAGTAGATAAACCTGTACTCGAAACTGACCCTCACGCCCTGCTGCATGTTGATGACCACTAGCATACAGATGGCAAACAGGGCGAAAAAAAGCTTGGCGATGATCCCGTAGCGCATCAGGATCCATCGCCGTTACGCTGTGCAAGCGTCGAGTTTTGTCCGCTATCCGCCAGCAAGCGAGAGAAAACCAGCGCCGGCAGCGCAATGACCAGAGCCATGCACAGATAGGTAGCGATAAATACGGCGTGCATGTCGGTGCTGCCATCCAGGGTATGGGCCGGTACAAACAGGCCAAACAGTATATCGGCAATGGTGACTCCGAGGCTAATCAACAGCTGCATAACCATTTATAACAGACTGTTGCTCCCACTGGCCAGCGTATCCGGCAGATCTTTCAAAGTCAGCGTATTCATTGAGGTAAAATGCATCGCATTCACCACCCCTTGCAGTAGCAGCACTACAGAAATCGCGTATAGCCAGCCCGCCAGGGCCGTCAGGGCGATCAGGGAAAAAGCAGATTAATCACCGCCTGTCCCAGCGTGGCGCCGGTCAATAAATGCCAATAACCGAAACAGTTGACGATCTGCACTATCAGCCGCTTTGTGTCATGCTGCCAATGACCATTGGTATCATCATTAGCCCAGCTTGAAGGGGCTAATGATGAGATCCAACTGCAAAAACAGCGGTATTATGATCGGCAGCATGCCGCTGCCGATCCGCCCGAATAAACTACCAGTCAGGCCAAGGGAAAAGATGGGGTATCAAACAGGCGCAACGTAAACAAGGTATTGGTATTACCCGCGCGCATGTAGGTAATAACACAGCAGTTCTAGCACACCTACCATTACCAGAGCGCAGCCACGTTAGCCAGACTGATATTCAGGCTCTTATGCCCGTCAAGCGCCAGCGTCAAGGTCGCCAATACCCAGTGCCAGCAGCAGGAAGCCGCCAAAATAGAAGCGCCTGGTTTGCATGGTGTAATTTGGCATCAGCCACTAGGTCACCATGGCGCCGATAATGCCCATCGGCAAATTGATGAGGAATATCCAGTGCCAACTAGCATACTCCACCAGAAATCCTCCCAGTGCCGATCCCACCAGCGGGCCAATCTGGCCTTGCAGGGTGATGAACGCAATCGCCGCCATAATACTGTGCCCTGAGGACGATTTTCAGCATCGTTAGCCGGCCAACCCGCACCATTATCGCACTGCCAACTCCTTGCATAACTCAGGATATGACTAGCTCTTACAGGCTTGTAGCGTGTGCGCACAGCAGCGAGCCTAGGGTTAACAGTACAATAGCGCTGAAAAACACTTTTTTAACCCCGGAGCGATCCGCCAGCCAGCCGCTGGCGGGCAGCATTGCCGCGACCATCAGCACATAGCCTGACGATGACGGAATGCATGCGCAGTGGATTTCATTGAGGCTGTATGCCATCGAGGGTAAGGGTGGTATTGACGATAGTGGTATCTAGTGTTTTCATAAAAAAGCCGAATGCCACGGTCTAAAGCTGCCAGCCAGTGCACCGTGGCGGATTGAGCGGGCAGTGTGTGTTCTGTGCGGGAACTAAATAAAAGCCTGAACATAAAAAGCAATTACCCACCCAGACTTGGGCGACGGAACGCCGGCGGTGCTGCTGCGCACAGCAAAAAATAGTCCTTGGCAGCCATAGGCGCCGTCCACCATGCTTGCAGCTATGCCGCCGTCCAGGTTTCGGCGTCAGTCTGATGCGTTGTCGAGAACGGGGCCGTTTTCGTGGTTCATGTTCACTGCACTGTAAAATGATATTAAATGTAGCCAATGGCGTTAGGGAAAAATGAAGGAAATAAGGAGATCTCTCATTTATCACCAAGTGCTGCGTTCATCCTCCCCGCGCTTGACCTGGCGAGTGCTCCCGCGGAGATCCAATACCTAGGCCGGTGGTGTGGATAGGGGTTTCCTTAATGGGTTTTTCGGCACTGCGCTTATACGCGGGTGGTAATATGTTGTTTCACGCCCTTCACTGATGCTACGATTGGCTATTATAAGGTAACGCCTGGGCCTAAGGCGAATAGGGCCAAACCTGTCATGCGGGCGCGTCTCATGATCACGCTAAACAGGGCGGTGATTACCGTTCATCGGGCGAAAGCGGTTTTGCCTGGCGGATCGGATCCCGGTTGGTGTTAACGCTAAATTAAGGAGATTGCTATAGAGTAAAGAACGCTTGGCCGTTCAAGTCTAAAGGTTCCTAAACTGGCCTTCGGCGGTAATGTTTTGGCTGGACCGTCGATCGGTATATATCGTTCAGTATTCTAGATGCGCTTTTGGACAACGGACTAAATTTCATCGATACCTCCGATGTATACTCCCACTGGATGGTTGGCAACTAGGCCAATGAGTCGGAAACCCCTTATCGGCGATTGGTTAAAAAAAGAGCGGCAACCACGATCAGATAGTCCAGGTCACCAAAGTGAGAATGCCGATGGGTGTGGGTAAAAATGGTTATTGGCAGCTTATATTCTAGTTATACAGTGAACGATTCGCTACGACGGCTGCAAAAAGAATATATTACTCTTTACTAAGCACCTACCGATGATGCTTCGATGCTACTCGAGGAAACGTTAAGACCTTTCGATGCGTTAATTAAAGAGGGGAAGGTGCGGGTTATTATCGCCTCCAACTGTAGCAGCGGAGTGCGTCTGGCTGAGGCGTTGTGCATCAGAGAACAAAATGGTTTAGCTCGCTATGAATGCCTACAGCTAGAATTCAACCTCTAAGATCAGCGTTCTTTTAAGCAGGATCTACAACCGATTGTAATCGGTCTATGGCGTCGGGTTATTAACCATTATGTGCTTGCCAGCAGCTCCTTAAAGCGGAAAAATACCGCGCGAAAGAGGACGCTAGCAAAGATAGCGCTGGCCTGGCAGATGAAACATCTCTCCATTATCGAGCTGTGCCAGCGACGTTACGCTGGCGCAGCTCATGGAACTTGCGGAGGCGACCAGGGTTAACTCTGAGCGACGAGGAATATCGCACCCTGGATGAGGCCGGCGCTGGCTAAAACATCTTCACTGCAAGGTCGGCGGCGAAGTGCTCGCGTCTATGTTTGAGTAAATGAAGGCTTTTCCACTCTAATCAGCGTCAGAAGAAATTCCGCCGGCGACAAATGTTCTGAAATACTGGGCATATAACTGCCATCGCCAATTCCTTGATAACAGTCGGTGATTGCTATATCTGCTAGCGCGCGTTTGCTATCATCTCAGCAACCGCAATGTGCTGCTGCAAATCGCTTACGGCTGGACGCGCTACCAGCACGATCATGTACTGGATAACATAGTGCCTTGGATGCCGAGATGAGCGTTGAGCAGGCATCCTTCGAACCAGTAAAATCTGACGCCTATAAAGCGCACCGCACGGCCAAATAGGTATGTACACGGGGAGCACATGTACACACCGTCACCACTGAATTTGACAACCCAGCGCGCTGCTGCGCCTAATGCAGTTGATAAGCCCCAGCTTGCCGATAGGGGATTTACCTATTCTCAAGGGCTGGAGTGGGCGGTGGAGTGCAGCTAGGTCAATTCCTCTGCGGCATTCACCCGCTGGTAGCAACAGCTCATCGACGATCAGCTCAGTTGCCCCTAGACTGACCACTACTAAAACGTTTTTATCTATGCGCGTAAGAACAAGACGATGCCAGCTTCGCCCGGTGGTGGCGATGATGGTATCGTGTTGAGAAACCCGCGAGCTGCGGTTGATGGCGTAGCGGTCGTCTCTGCCGCTGACGGCGGATAGCTTGCCGACACTGTAACAAAGTTGGCTGGCGGCGCTCGCATGGTTGAAGTGTCAGTGGAGAATACCGCCAAAGCCGCTGTCGATCGGCTTTGGCTACAGCACGTTAGAAGTGGAGGTAATGGCAGGCCTGCCTGAAACTGGTGCCTTTTCGGTCAGCAAACGCCGCAGGGATTGCTAGCAGCGTTGGGCCGCCACGCTGTCGGCGGCCTGGCAACGCGCTGCGTCCCTGGAAAACGATGCGCTGGGCAGCCGTTTTCCGCTGCATGCTATCGCTTCCACTTGCTATGAAACGCAATATTCACGTTGCTATGAAATGCAATATTCACGTCTATTCCGTTTTGACCTTCTGCGCTGCCCATTGGGTACTGGCACGATGCATGAACGGTATGTTAACTCAATTGCAGGGAGTTACGATGACACACTATAAACAACCACTGCGCAGCACCGACGGCGGATCTCGGCCAGCTCGGGTAAAACCACATTATTGGAAGCCTTGTGTAAGGGGATGCGCGATCGCTACTAGCTAGTAGTTAGTGGTGGTGACCAACGATATTTATACCAAATAAGCAGCATCGCCAGCATATCACACCGCAGAAGAACGGCTTCGCCGAACAGCCAGGCGACGATTCCCATATGATACCGACCCAAAACAGACCATTGATTGACAGCCACGCCTAGTTCGCTCAGAATGAGAAAGTCGGTATTGTGTTTTCCAACTGATACAGCGCCGTCGCACATCGCACGCACGATAATGGTAATCGTCTGATTACCGGTGTTTGCCCGCCGATACTGGAAATGCTGGGCATCGGCGCCAGCAGCGGAATTAACTGGGCAATGGTGCCGTCGCACAGGTCAATGACACGCGAGGCGATGAATACTATGCAGAGGTTCACCAAACCCGCAGCCGACCGGACACCATGGCAGGTAGAGGGCAAGATAGACGTGCTAGTTGACGTCTGGAGGGCTGATAGCCCGCAGAACATCGCGGTTTGACATCTCAGCGATAAAGCTTCCCCAAACATTCTCCGAGGCTTCCACCAAAGTTTTGCCACGCTTATTGTTGTCCACCAGCCGCCAAAGCACTATGCCCTCGTCGTGGGGCATGGCTTTCCAGTAGATTCGCCAGATCCGCGGCGTGCAATTGGTTTACAATCGCTACCAGTTCAGTAGTTTTATCCAACAGATGAGGTTATCGCCGACTGGCTCCCGTGTGGGACGATTGAGGATACTGTCGACAAGCGGACGGTTTGCCAGTAAAACGCTTAAAGGTCTGGCGCCGTAGTTCTTTTAGTTATGGGTCGTATTTTACGGCTGGTATAATTTCCCTGTTCTCCAGGCTACTGGGACGATAAAGAAGTGAGGATATTACTCGGTGAAGATAGCGTAATTTTGAGTAAAAAGATAGCGCAATTTTGTCAAAAAAAGTAGATTTTTCGCGATTTGCCAGATATTAGGCATTCAGGGTATAGGGTCTCTCAGGCGGCGGCGTGGGCTTAATGGTCTGTTCCGCCGGATCGATGCGTTTATTTTGATGATGATGCCAGGCGCTCACCGTGGTATAGAGCAGGCGACCTAAGAGAATAATAAAACTGATAAGCAATATCCAGCGAGTCATTGCGCCCGGTAGTGGGTCGTCTTCGCATGCGAAATGCCGATTTCACAGAGTTAGCCTCTCACGGGCGGAGGCAGAAACAGGTTAAGGGCTGATTGTAGAGCATAAGCCAGCGCTGTTTCAAGGACAGCGTACAGTGGCGAAGTATACGCTACGGTCGGTCATTGCCAAAGGCGCACTGGCGGGCCGACGCACAAAATGGAGTCTTGGCCAGGATGGGAACAGGAACGCCTAAGCGCACTACCAAAGTGCTATTGCTAGCCCGTTACCCACAGAATTCCCAGCTCACGACGGCGTTACCGCGTCAGCGACAGCGTCGGCATTCTCAACACTGATAAAGCGCGTCGGTGGTTTCCTATACCCGCCGAGCCTGATCGGTATCGATATTGTAATACTCCACCAGGCTTTTAGCGGTGCACATGCAAATATCCTGATGACGAAACCGGCCTTCCATTTCATATAGCACCTCCTCGCGCAGGGCGCAGTCAGACAGTTTGAGTTCCTAGATAACTAGGGCATATATGACGCCGCACATAATGGCCAACTCCGGGATAAAAACCGCTTTACGCTCATCGGATAAACCCAGCAAGCTGAGCGCGGAGAAATGTATGAACTGTAGGACCTGTTCACACAGCGTTTCCAGCCGCTCAGGATTGATAAGGCTATCTTTGGCGGCCATCTCGGCTAACACACTTCGCAGGCTGCCTTAAAGATGCCAGAGGCGCTAAGCGCCACCTGCCAACCCAAAGCGATATATTGCCAGGCCAGTGTCTCGATTTTTTGCGCCGACGCTCTCAGTCGTGCATGGTAGAAATTGGCCGGATTTAATCTCCCCGTTGGGGGAAAATAGGTGGCCAATACTGATGCAGCCCATGCGGCGGAGGATTTCCGCCAGCAGCAGCTCGAAATTTTCGCTGATGATCCAGTTCGGTTGAGCGGCCACCGATATCAATCACTAGCTTGCCGCCTTTTCCCGCCTAGGTATGCTCGACGCCCATAAAATCAGCTATGCCTCTTCTTCATGGCTTGAAATGATCTCGATCGGGTAGGAGATCATCTCTGCCGCCCAATCAAGAAACGCCTGCACATTGACTACCTCGCGTAAAGCATGGGTGCCGATAATCATCACCCGCAGCGGCGAAAAGCTTTGCAGGCATTCGGCGAACAGGGCCAGCTGCCCTAGGCCGCGTTCCATCGCCTCTTCGCTCAGGCGGTGATCGTCGTCCAGGCCGTCGGCCAAATGCACTTCTTTTTCAGATGGCTAAGTACCTGCATTACACCGTTGACTACGCGCGCCGCCGCCATATGAAAACTGTTGGAGCCAAGATCGATGGCAGCGAATTCTTCCGGACTGGGTAAGGGCATAAATTAGTCCTGATCTCCGGCATTTTCTAGTTGTTTGATATATAGTCATAAATGGCCATTTGCGCACGCACTGTGTGGCAGTTGCCGCGTGGAACATAGTAGTTTTTCAGATCGGCATCGATATATCGGGCTTTAACGGCATCGCTGAAAAAAGCGCTAAAATATCCAGTCCAGCAGTTGCTGTTTCAATCGCGGATCCAGAAGCGCTACATCCACTTCAATGCGGTAATTAATATTACGGGTCATTCAGTCGGCGGAAGAGAGAAATACCTTTTTATCACCACCATTCTTGAATACATAGACCCGATCGTGTTCCAAGAGACAATCCAAGATACTCGTTACCTGGATGTTATTGCTAATGCCCAGAAAATCCGGGATATAGAGAACACATCCCCGCACTAGAATGCGGATGTTTACCCCTACGCCGGAAGCGGCATAGAGACGATCGATCAACCCCTAATCGACTAGATTGTTTACCTTAAGGGTAATTCTAGCCGCTTCCACCCGCTTGCGCATTCGCGATCTCCTGATCGATCATTTGATACAGTATATGGCGTGAATTTTGCGGCGACACTATCAAATAGTCGAATTTAACCGGGTGGTAAGGGTTCTCAATAAAATTGAACACGTGCCGCACTTCATTGGGTGATGCACGCATCAGACGTCAGCAAGGAATAGTCGCTAGCTATATTAAGAGAAGCCGCTGTTTTCTCATTGAAATTGCCTAAGAAACAGCTTGGCGTGTATTTTTAGCACTGGCGCCGAGAAAATGATATGCAACCCATTCTAGGTAAGCTGCATGTCCCAGCGTATGTTCGCTTCTTCGTCGAAGCGTGCCTGTGGTTCTTCATGCCACCACGGTCACTTTTTTATCGTTATGGGCGGCGTGGATTATCGCGTCGATAATATGCGAGTCCTTAGTCCTTAGCGACCCAATAAATATCGATTTTAACCGATAGCACATTGGGATCGAACGACGCCTGGCGCAGCAGTTCCAGTATGTGGCTGAAGGTGTGGTAGGGGGAGATAGAGCAGGATATCATGGTGGCGAACGGAGTCGAACGCGTTGCGGAATTTATCGAACCAAACGTAGCGAAAACACGGCAGCGGCCGGTTTGACTAGATTGGCTTTACCGACGTTGGGGAATCTGATGAAGTCCTTGAAATTGTGATAATGGCCGTCCGGGATTGACCGAATTGTAGGAGGAGATGCCAAGTTTGGACTTAAATAGCTCCACTATGGAGTTTGGTATATCCCGCTGATAAACAAAAAGGACCGGCTCCGCGGTCAGTCGTTGTTTCAGGTTGAAAGACATCAATTATAGCAGGCTCGATTCCAATTCGGTGACCGAATCATATTCGGCATCGCGCGTCATTTTCATCAAATATGTGTTGAGCATATCGTAATAGAAGAAACCGATAAAATATCATCCATACAATAACGAGAATATTGTCCAACAGAATCATCGGCCGGCGCGCTGGCGGGGATTCTGCCGGCAGATTGATAAAGTATGGCACCTTATCAGAGGATATTTCAAGCAGGGCGTATCTCAACTTCTGCCCATAAATAATCTCTGTCGACAAATAGGTGTAATCATCTTTCAGAAACCACACTAAATTAGTATCATGCTGGATGAGAATGGGCGTTATATGCTGGCGCAACTGTTGTTTAAAGTATTGCCACAACCAGTCTTGCTGGCGAGGGGAGTAGCGTTCGTTGATGAGGAAGATCTGACCGCGTGCCATCTCCAGCAGCAGATTTTTGTAAAGGTTGGCAAATTCCTGCTCGACGTTAAGCCACCTTAGTCTAGATGAGATTGAGCAAATGGCGTGAGGTGCCCCTGGTGGGCCCCCTGTTCTTCACTTATCAGAATACGCTGTTTCAGTTCCGCGAAACAGACTTTGTAAAACTCATCCAGATTATTAGAATAAATGATCACAAATTGCATATGTTCTATTAACGGATTGCTTTTATCGGCGGCTTCCTGCAACCCGTTCATCGAAAGACAGCTAGCTTAATTCTTTCTATATATAGAGTTTTATAACCTATTTCTACTCCATTTATATGTTTATGAAGGGAAAATTCTGCGTTAATCTATTAACCTCTCTCTAGGGGTAAAGTCCAACATTACCCATAAATCCCGCCGAAGATTATTATCTTATTTTCTTACAGGCAATATAGGCTTTTCCCATTGTTTGGACCGCCCTTCTAGGTCGCTGGCTAACCGAGGTCTATGAGCCCAAAAAGAATTTCTCACATCCTCACTACGGTGTCGCCGTCGTGTTATCGATCGACAGACGCGCATTTTAGTGAGCGTCGGCGGTTTTCTGGTACTCTTAAGCCTTATCACTGAATTGCTGATTTTTTGTTATCTGCTGTAGGTGGTGCTACCGTTATTCTGCGTGCCGGCCGTCCTTGTCAAGGATCTGTCCACCTGCCTATTCTGTGCTAGTGGTGGATGCCGAGCCACCATTACCGTTAGCTGCGCCGAAGCCAACCATCCCACCCATGACTTCCGGGTGTTTAGTCTGTTTCATAACACCTTTGATACGGTCTACCAATGCGTCGCCGGCATCGGTGGTATCCATACCTGCGTCTTTGTAACTGATGTAGGTTTTGTCGGTCACTGTAAGATCATCTCCACGGAGATAACCTGTTACTTGAAATGGAGCACTGCCAATTCTAACAGAATGAGCAATCATTTGTGAGAGCTGTTGCATTCGCGTCAACGTTTTTATTGGCTATAGTAAATTCCATACAAGCCCTGATCCTGATCAGGCAAATACGTATAGTGCAGCGGGAAAAAGGGGTTATAATCTCGCGATTTTTTTTGGCCGTTCAGTATCTTATTGGAGAGATAACATGAAGATCGTTGAGGTTAAACACCCGCTGGTAAAACACAAGCTGGGGTTGATGCGTGCTCACGATATCAGTACCAAACGCTTTCGCGAATTGGCGTCGGAGGTGGGTAGTCTGTTGACCTATGTTGCCACCGCTGATATGGAAACAGAAATGGTAACTATAGAAGGCTGGTGCGGACCGGTTGGAATTGATCAAATAAAAGGAAAGAAAATCACTGTCGTACCTATCCTCCGCGCCGGCCTTGGCATGATGGATGGCGTACTGGAAAATCTCCCCAGCGCGCGTATCAGCGTGGTCGGCGTCTACCGTGATAAAAATACGCTGACACCTGTGCCTTATTTCCATAAACTAGTATCGAGTATCGACGAACGCATGGCATTGGTGGTGGATCCGATGCTGGCAACCGGCGGTTCGATGATAGCCACCATCGATCTCTTGAAGAAGGC
>NZ_LECR01000003.1:65810-69233 GCF_001602625.1 Sodalis-like endosymbiont of Proechinophthirus fluctus | reverse complement strand
GGCAGCGCCCGAGGGCATCGAAGCGCTGGAAAAAGCGCATCCCGACTTAGAGCTTTATACCGCGGCTATTGACAAGGGACTAAACGAAAAAGGCTATATAATACCGGGCCTGGGTGACGCGGGCGATAAAATCTTTGGTACTAAATAATAATAAACCGGCCAATGAGTCGGTTTTTTTTTGACCCTGAAATTTGAGGAAAGTCGCCATGACCCGTCGCGCCATCGGGGTGTCCAGAACGCACAGCGCTTGCTTAAAACTATCCCTGCTGAGTCTACAGCATCTGTTCACTATGTTTGACGCCACGGTGTTGGTGACGATTTTATTCAAAATCAATCCCAGTACTATCCTGCTCTTTAACAGCATAGGAACCTTGCCGTACCTTTTTATCTGCAAGGGCAAAATCTCTGCCTATCTTTGCTCCAGTTTCGTCTTTGTTTCTCTGGTGCTGCTGTGTTACTGCTCGGCTATGAGCTGGTACTAGGAGCTTTTATCGCCTGTGGCACGCTGTTTTTCCTGGTAGGCTTTATCGTCAAAAGGTGGGAACAGGTTCGATCAACATCATTTTCCCTCTCGCCGCTATGAGGGTGATAGTGACTTCGTTGGCCTGGCGCTGGCTGGCGTGTCGTGGCCAATATGGCGGGTGTTGCCTAGCGCCGATGCGCCAGTGGATGCTATCACCGTGGTTATTTCCATGGCCACCCTCGATGTTACTTAGCTTGATATTCCGCGTTATCACGCTGCTGCGCCGCGAAGAGAAAATCCTGGAGCCCGATGAAGGCACGCCCCCTGACAGCAGAGCCACGCCATTCTCACTGCGCGATTAAGGTTATGGTAAACTGAGAAAGATCTTTACCAGAACGCAAGAGGTACATCTGAACACGCCAGCGCAGCTTTCTTTACCGCTCTATTTACCCGATGATGAGACCTTCGCCAGCTTTTATCCCGGCGAAAATGGCACGCTGCTGGCGGCACTGCAGGAAATGCTATCTCACGAACACGGCAGTTACCTCTATTTTTGGTCACGTAAGGGGGAGGGGCGAAGCCATTTGTTGCATGCCGCCTGCGCGCAACTAGCGGCGCGCACCCAGGCAGTAGGTTATGTACCGCTGGATAAACGTACATGGTTCGTCCCAGAAATACTGGAAGAAATGGAACAATTAGCGCTGGTGACCATCGATAATATCGAGTGTATCGTCGGCGATCCGCCGTGGGAAATAGCAATTTTTAATCTCTATAACCGCATTCAGGAATCCGGACGCACCCAGCTTATCATCAGCGGCAATTGCCCACCGCGCCAATTAAATCTCAGCCTGCCTGACCTAGCCTCCCGTTTGGATTGGGGGCAGATTTATCGTTTGCAGCCGCTCTCTGACGAAGAGAAGGGCGCGGCCCTACAGCTGCGGGCGAAGTTGCGTGGATTTGAATTGCCGGAAGACGTCAGCCGCTTTTTGTTGAAACGATTAGAAAGGGATATGCGCACGCTGTCGGCGACGCTGGATCAGCTTGATCATGCGTCCATCCGCACGCAACGCAAACTGACCATCCCGTTCGTGAAGGCTATCTTGAACCTCTAATAGTCTAACGTGCTCCAACCATTAGAACCGTAGGATGGGCTAATACTGTGGTGTGGGCACATGCCAGTACGCCCTTCGTCGAGGGTTGACGCATATATCATAGATGCTGCGTTGAGCATAGGCGCGCTTTCCAGATGACTTCAATTCCATATGACTTCAAGTTGAGCCGTAGCGCGCTGTCTATAGGCTTCGAGTTAAGTAGTGCCTCTTACCTTTTAAGTCAGTGTGGCGCGCCTCCTGTGTGTCCTGTAGAGTAGGGCTCGGTTTTTAGTGATGCGTACACTTTATGCGAAGCGCAGCTGTAACTGCTCGATATGACGGATCTACAGGATGGCGCCCAGCACGCCGATCGAGGTCAACGGCGTGTTGCGTCGATGATCTTCCATATCGCGCGCCAGATGACGCTGTGTCGCATGAGGCAATCCGTGGGGGCTATGCCGTCGCTAGTTCGCTTTCACTGTCGGTATAGTTAAACAGCGCCGAATGTAGCACACCATATTGCCGCCGAAAAAAGAGAACGCGTTGAGCTCGTTGCTGAGTAGCAACAAAAATGGAAGGTCGTGCGCACCGAGTTGGCATGGGCTGGCTACCAGCGCTCCACCCAACTGGTTGATGTACTGGTTTAACAGCGGATCGTTGATGATTGGAGCACCGCCGTGCCGCTTGGAGCACTAAGTAATCCCCAATTTACATCTCCTCTTTGATGCTTAGAGTGCTACCGGCAGTGGTGCCCATATCCGGTAAATTGTCCTGGAATTTCGTCTGCGTGCACCGGGAACGCGCTAACGAACGCGGTCAGCAGTAGCACGATAATGGTTTTTTCAACCGAGTAGCGTAAGCTAACCGATGCTGCCGGCGGCTTTGCGGGCTGCGTTCAGACGCTTTTCAGATAGGCCAGCACGATATCGTGGTGATTGCTGGTTTTGAAATCGTCGAATACTTTTTCGATAGCGCTATCGACACCCACTAGGAAGCTGATACGGTGAATGCCATCATAGGTTTTTCCTATAAAGCTCTTCTTACCCCATACGCCGAACTGATTGGCGACCTGATGGTCTTCATCGGAGAGCAAGGTGAAATTCAGCAGTTCTTTTTCGGCGAAGCGGGATAGTTTCTCTGGTTTGTCGGTGCTGATGCCCAGGACATCCACCCCGGCTTTTTTTAGGTCGTCCATGTTATCGCGCAACCCGCACGCTTGTACGGTACAGCCTGGCGTCATTGCTTTGGGATAAAAGTAGACCAACACTCTTTGTTCCTGGAAGTCGGTAAGGCTGATGAGTTCACCGTCCTGATCGAGCAGGCTAAATTGTGGTGCTATATCACCGGATTTCAGTGGCGTCATTATAATACTCCGTCTCTTTCCTGATGTTGTGGATGATTGATAACTCTAATACTGCCTTGCGTCTGCAGCTCTGTACAGGGTTAATGAAACTTCTGTTCAATCAGCAGAATCAGGCCCCTGGCCTGGCCGTATATGGTCATCGAGAGTGTCAGCCAGGGCGGCTATTGCGAGCCAGTCGGCTGTGTTTTAGTCGCAAGTTCCGCCAAGGTCATCTGATGACTATAAAAAATCTTTTATCTATAAATAAGATATTTAGAGTCATTCACCTTTATCTTATGATCCACACCGTGCTCGGCGTCGCCGGTTGCTCCTGGGCATTAGTGCGCTTCATGACAATCAATAAATCCAACTTGGCCTCTTTCAGTGGCAGGGTAGATTCAATTTGCGTTGCGCGATGGCGTTCCACCCGCCGGAAAGCAGCATAAGCATAATAAAGGTAAATTCCTCGCCTAGCATAGCGAGTCGGCTATCTGCAATATTGCAGCCGCAGTTGCTGAAGTGGCGGG
>NZ_LECR01000003.1:64047-65797 GCF_001602625.1 Sodalis-like endosymbiont of Proechinophthirus fluctus | reverse complement strand
AAATACCAGGCCGGTCTTGTATCCAGTGCGGTGATAACCAGGGGGAAAATAGTGCTTCCTGTCTAGCTGGTTGTAATTTACGTGATAACCCTAAAAATCTGCTGTCAAGAGCTTACTGGGAAGATGTTTGCTTGCTTTTGGATAGGTGACAAAAGTACCATGAATGATCTGTTTATAGAGGGATGGTCAATGTTTACGGGAAGCATAGTTGCACTGGTTACTCCGATGGATGAAAAGGGCGCCATCGACCGTGTCAGCCTAAAAAAATTAATCGATTATCATGTCACCAGCGGCACCGCAGCAATCGTGGCTGTGGGAACGACCGGAGAAACGTCTACCTTAAGCCACGAAGAGCATAGTGATGTGGTGATGTGGACTCTTGAGCTCAGCGACGGGCTCATTCCCGTCGTCGCGGGCACTGGTGCCAACTCCACCTCCGAGGCTGTGTCGCTGACTCACCGATTCAACGATAGCGGTGTCGTGGGATGCCTCAGCGTCACGCCATACTACAACTGTCCGAGTCAAGAAGGGTTGTTCCAACACTTTAAGGCCATTGCCGAAAGCAGCGATTTGCCGCAGATCCTTTACAATGTGCCGGCGCGCACCGGTTGCGATATGCTGCCGCCTACCGTCGCTCGCCTGGCGGAAATCAAAAATATTATTGGTATTAAGGAAGCGACGGGGAACTTAAGCCGCGTTAGCCAGATCCAAGATCTGGTCAATACCGATTTCCTGCTGCTAAGCGGCGATGACGCCAGTGCATTGGACTTCATGCAACTCGGCGGAAAAGGGGTGATTTCCGTGACGGCGAACGTGGCCGCGAAGGAAATGGCACAGCTTTGCGCTCTGGCAGCCAATGGCAATTACACTGATGCGCGTCGTCTGAATCAGCGCCTGATGCCGCTGCATCAGAAATTATTCTTTGAACCCAGTCCTATACCGGTTAAATGGGCTTGCAAGGCATTAGGATTAATAGCGACCGACACTCTGCGCCTACCGATGACGTCCCTGACCGAGGCGGGTAGCCGCGTGGTGAGACAGGCGTTAACGGATGTGGGTTTGCTGTAACTCTTAGGGAGATTTAATGGCTTATTCAATGCAAAATTTGCGGGTAGCGAAATGGGTAGGTATCACACTTGTTGTGCTGATCGCGGCCTGTACCAGCGATCAGCACTATGAACGTCAGGCAAATGGAAATGAAGAGTACCTGAAAGCACCGTCTCTGCGCGCCCTTATCAATCCTTCCGGTATGATTCTACCCCTGCAGAACGGCGACTATGAAATTCCCGCCGTCCCGCGCAACGGCGCCGTGGGTAAAGAGCTGGACATCCGCCCCCCGCAGCTGCTGGTGTTGCTAAACGGTTCCTGCTCTCAATATTCAGGCAACAGAACCACAGCTATTATCCAACTGGAGAAACAGCGCGCAGGGACGTGATCTATGGTCGCAGGTGAGGTGGCAGTAGTACAAAACAAGGGTTATCCTATTGTCTTATGTCTTACGTCAGGACGCGCAGCAGAGCTTGAATACCGATTGGATCGATCTTCCTGGACCGCGCTAATAAATATGAACAGTACAGCGGCCATTACTAGATAGATAAGCCTGGCGACGCTAGGCTATCAGACTTCGCTGCAGGTGACTTCGCTTAGTCTGCGCCAGCAAGATAAGCTAGTTACCAACCTCGTGCTGGTGCAGCGCTATATCATATCGTCGAGATGCTTAACAGCATCTCGTGAGAGCTCCAGCAGCCTC
>NZ_LECR01000003.1:62438-63950 GCF_001602625.1 Sodalis-like endosymbiont of Proechinophthirus fluctus | reverse complement strand
TGGTGCGTTTACCGTACACTGCTGTGTGGACGCGTCTGCCGGCACCACAGGCGCGTATCAGCATGAATATGAAGGACAGCAGCTGCCAGCTCGGCACCGTTTCGATGAACTATGACAGCCCCGGACAGCAGCACCTGGAACAATTTAAGCGCAAATGATCCGATCCACCCGCCACCCGGCGCAGCGTTTTCAAACCGCCTATCAACCAACATGCCCACCAAGACTGATAACACTATCTACCAATAATTTGCTAACTATCCAATAAATTTACTCCTTATCGATATTATCAATGTAGAGCTGGAAGATATCGTGTAGCTATGCACTGCCCGCCATATCCTAGCCCTGCCAGGATTGCATATCTGCCAGGACTGCATAATAGTAGTACCGCGGGTGTCAGCATTAACGAGCCGCTGCCCGCCAGCAGCCAGTAGCTGATGTGCCAGGGCTTACCGCCAGTCGCCGCGATCATGCGCATAGAGACGTTCGCCTAGATGCTGGTCCAAGCTAGCGGGTAAGCGTTGCGAAATTGCTGCTAGGCAAATACTCCTCGGGTTTGTAATGCTGCTGCAATTGCGCACCGGTGGCAGTAAATCGGGGATGTAGATATCCGGATCGATGTACCAGTGGTGTCGGCTAGCGTCAGGCAATGCCGACCATTGCAAGGATAGCCCGCAGTAAAGCCCTACTATCGCCAGAGTAAGCGCATCCAGTAGCAGGATCCAATATAGTGGAGTGGCTGCTGACCGTGAAATATGCCATTCTAGATGCGCAATTGGTGGTCAATGTCACAAAAACTGCTGGCCTGAGAGCGCAGGGAAAACCCTGCTTGTGTCGCCGATTGCTGTTAACTGCGCAAAGGCCATCGCCGCGCCCAGCTGTAGCTGGTGACCGTTTCTAGCGGGATTAAATGCCTGTCGGTGCGTTCAGTAACTGCCAGAACATCCATCATAAAATCAATCGTTCCATGATGCGCTGGTACATCCGGCTCAGCAGTTGCAGATCGGTGGCTCTTACGCACTCGTTGACTTTATGGATGGTGGCGTTTACCGGGCCGAGCTCTATCACCTGTGCGCCCATACGGGCTATGAACCGTCCATCGGAGGTTCCACCAGTAGCTTCCAGACGCGGCGTTAACTCCTGATAGTGCTCTACCGCGCGCACCGCCGCGTCCAGCAGCTCGCCACGCGCAGTCAAGAAAGGCTGGCCTGATAGCGACCAGTCAATGTGATAGCACAGCCCATGTCGCTGCATCAGCGCTTCTACCCGCTGGCGGAGAGTAGCGTCAGAAAGCTCGGTACTGAAACGAAAATTGAATTGCACCTTCAGCTCGCCGGGAATAACATTGTTGCTGCCGGTACCGGCATGAATATTGGCTATTTGCATCGTCGTAGGCGGAAAAAAACCATTGCCCTCGTCCCACTGGGTTTCCACCAGTTCCTTCAGCGCGTTCATCGCGCGATGAACGGGATTCTCCGCCAGATGCGGATAGGCGACATGACCCTGTACGCCTTG
>NZ_LECR01000003.1:61797-62417 GCF_001602625.1 Sodalis-like endosymbiont of Proechinophthirus fluctus | reverse complement strand
GGCCGTTTTTGATAATATCACCGACCTGATGGCTGCTAGACGGCTCACCTACCAGGCAATAGTCCAGCTGATCCTGACGGGCTATCAATGCTTCCACTACTTTGACCGTGCCGTCCAGTGCGTCGGCTTCCTCATCGGAGGTAATCAGAAACGCCAGCCGGCCCTGGTGATGCGAATGTTGAGCGACAAAGCGTTCGGCGGCTACTACCATGGCGGCCAGCGACCCTTTCATATCTGCCGCGCCGCGGCCGTAAAGTAGGCCGTCACGTAACGTCGGCTTGAACGGCGGATTATCCCAATGTTGTGTATCGCCGGTCGGCACCACATCGGTATGACCGGCGAAAGCCAAGGTACGGCCCTGGCCACGCCAGGCCCATATGTTGAGCGTGTTGCCGAAAGGCATCGGTTCAAGGGTGAAACCCAGCGCCTGCAGGCGGGCCGATATAATCGCCTGGCAGCCGGCGTCATCAGGGCTTAAGGACGGCCGTTTAATCAGTTGCTGTGCGAGTTCTAATATGGGGCAAGACATGTCAGACCTCTCTGGCGGTAACCTGCTGATAATCTTGCGAAGAGAATCTCAGCAGCAGACAGCCATCCGTCATCTGCAACAACGGATGCTT
>NZ_LECR01000003.1:53497-61788 GCF_001602625.1 Sodalis-like endosymbiont of Proechinophthirus fluctus | reverse complement strand
GCTTAATAATGGCCGGTTGGCTGAGCATCAGCGCTGCTTCGCCACGGGCGTTGCCGGCTTCTGCGCGCTGTTGATCGCTGAGTTTGCGCCAGGTGATACCGCTGGTGTTAAGCAGCAGTTGCCAATTTACCGTATCGCAGTTTTTGATGCCATACAGTGTAGCGATAGGGTGCTGTAAATCGTTGGACATATCTAAACGTTAAGCTTAAGCGGGAAAGTGGGCGCCTGACATCTCTCTTTATCAGACGACCAGGACAATAATTCTCTATGATGAGGGAAAAAGACTGTGGGATCCACAGCGTCGTAGCAAGCTTGTGTGGTGGGCAGCAGTGCGAAGGCTGCTCCGTCAGGTGCCAAAAATGGTGGCTAACGGGATGATGGCGGCGTAGGGTGGGCTTCAGCGAACGACGGCTGGAGCTGCCGGTTGTCCATAACTCCGGTGATGTGGCTGGCGTTAGTTAAATAGTTTTACTCGAGCGATAGCTGGTTAAGGTCGTTGAAATTCAAAGCGAGTATGATTGTGGACAGTGCCACGTTGCAATCTAACGATCAATTACTATTCAATGAAATAATATATTTATAATGTTATTATACTGCCCCTATATGCGCAAGGCGGACATTACGCTAAGTAGGGCAGTAATTAATTGAGCAAAATGATGAGAGTGGCTTATGAATAATCGCCGACTATTTTGGGCTAAATAAACGCCGGCTGGATGCGTTGGCATAGTGGATCAGAACTCATGCCACATCCGCGTTGTCGCGCACGTGCCAATTTACACCCTTCCGACGCACGAACGACAGCGGACCAGAGGCGTAAATATCTTGGGTTAACTAGTGTTAATAAAGTTAACATATATCTTAAAATATATGCAATCTATTTTATTTTCACTTAAAATACAACCATCGTACCTAGTTTTGACGCATATTCATTTCTATTTTCGCATCGCGGATGATATTTTCTGTGCGTCTGAAGGGTGTGTTATTAACGATCGTCAATCGGTATAATGCTGCCAGAATTAGAATGAGGTAGTTATGTTAAATAAAGAATTGGGCAATTGGAAAGATTTTATAGAAGCGGTGCTCTTATCAACCAGCAGAGCAGCCTGTGCTGGTAGGAAACTTAAGAGTAATGGAGATGTTGAAGAGACAGTGGTCTATTAGTTTTCGTCATCGCTTAGCAGCCTGCAAGCATTGATGTCCTCCGGCCGTCCTGTACCAGTTCAGCTAGTACCATAGGCAAGGTATCTATTTTCCGCGTTGTGTTCGCCGCATTGGCAAAGGCCCTGTCTGCTTTTCCTCCGCCAGGGTATTCGTTCGTATGCCGTAAGGGCCAGGCGATTCACGACGTGATAGTGACTCACATCAATATAGCCAATTGGTCGTTATGAGCAGGGCGACGACCTTGCTTGTATTAATCGACGCTCGGCTATACTCCTGTGTCTATCTTTACCCGAGATGCTGGCGGCAATTCTGGCTCCCNNNNGCCGACGCGCCGATTTTGACCCCGTCAGGTAATGCCAGTTTCTGACCCGTCCTTAGTGCGCTACGCCGGCAATCGAGCCTGCCGGGAGCGCCATGAGTGTGGTCAGGTATTCTTGTTATCAGCGGCGGTCGTCGACACTACCGGCGAGGTTGTGCCCCCGGGCATCAGCAGGAAACGCCGCCTGATCAACACGTAAAATAGCGTGATAAAAACAGATCGCCAGGAATGTGGTAAGCATACCGCCAATGACGACACGGTACCCACCGCATGCTGGCTGGCAGAGCCGGCTCCCTCCCCGACTGCTGGCCATCGGCAACACGCCGAAAACGAATGCCAGGGATGTCATTACTATCGGTCGTAAATGCATGCGTGTCGGTCATAAATGCATACGCGCCGCTAGGATCGCTTCCATCAGCTTTATGCCGCGCGTATGCAGATCATTGGCGAATCCAACAATGAGAATAGTATTCGTGGCCGATAGGACTATTACCGTTAATAGCCCCACTTAGAAATAAACGTCATTGTCAATGTCGAGGAACCAGGTCGCTTACCAGTAGTGCCCCAAGCAGAACCATCAATATGACCGAGAAAAAGATTGACTAGCTTTTGTATAGCGCCGTCAGACAAGGAAGAATACTACCGCATCGAGATGGAATAGAGCGCAAGGCGCCTGGGCGGCCTGGTAACCTCTCTTAATAGAATGTGGCGGCTTTTATTCCAGTCCCAGTATGTCAAAAGCACAATTGGCGCACCAGTTTTTCCATTTTGTCTATCTCGGCGCTGCTGCTGACGCTAGAAGAGGCTGCATCTCTGACGATATCAAGAGAAGAATGACCGTTATAATGCTCCAAACGAGGCGCGCCATATTCTGATCGCGAACTAGAAAAAGCCGAGAAGAGAACCAACTGCCGCTACTGTTACGTACATACCAACGATAGATATCCTGCGACAACATACAGTATCTTGCCGCTTCTTGAACATATACGCGCCGACCCCCACCCGCGATCGAGGAATTCATTGGCGTAGCTGGATCCCCCCAGGCTGTTTGCAGCGTATTGTTGATATCATCCACTGACACACAAAGCGCCGGCGCCTTGCGCTGATCAATATCGATCTGCAACTATGAGCTATCATCCAGGCCGTTATGTAGGACGCAGGTTAGCAGTGGGGAACTCTTTGCAGCGGATAACAGTTGTTCCTGGGCACTGCCATGAGCGCTCCATGGCAGATACCGCTATGATCCTCCAGCATCAAATCAAAGCCAGTGGCATTGTCCAGCCACGAAGTGGCCGTCGGATTGTTGGTAAGTAATTTACTCTTCAGGAATCTTGTTAAAGGATTTTATCGCGCGCTCAGTAATGGCAAAGGATGAGCAGTCGGCGCTTGCGCGGTCCTCCCAGTTTTTCAGACGAACGAACAGACTCGCCATGTTCTGGCTGTTGCCGCCAGGAACCAGCGTCGAGCCCACCGTAGAAAATGCCGACAGCACATTATCCTTCTCCTGGGTCATGAAATAGTTTTCGACTTTTTCGATCACTTTTAATATCTGTTGTTGGGTGGAAGCCGACCGGAAATTGTACCTGCACTATAAACACGCCATTATCTTCTTTGGGCAAAAACGACGTGGGCAAATGAAAACATCTATACCATCATGCTAATCAGCAGCAGCGCGCAAAGCAACAACTAGAAGGTAGCGCGCTGTATCACCTATTACACCAGCAACGCCGTGTTTATAGCGTAGGGTGCTTTAGTTGAAACAGTGTTTCAACCAACCGAAAAAGCAAAGCCGCGTCGGCCGTGGTGCTGACCGCCGGGCAGGTGTTTAAACGGTGTGGCGCACAAGGCAAGCGTAAACACCATCACCACCAATACCGACAGCACTATCAACGCCATAAATAGCACCATCAACGTCATAATAATAGTCATAGAAAACTGGCGATAAATGGCGCTGGTGGTGCCGCCGAAAACCGTTATCGGCAAAACACCGCCGATAATACTATCGCGATGCTCACCAGGTATCCCTAAATCTTCCCCTCTGGCCCATAGATTTGCGCGTCTCCTCTCTTATCGCCCGCTCGACGTTTTACACCACGATGATGGCATCGTCAACCAAGAGACCGATAGCGAGTACCATTGTGAACATAGTGAGCGTATTAATACTAAAATTGAACAAATAAAGCACTGTAAAGGTGCCTAATAACACGATCGGGACGGCGATAGTGGGATATAAGCTTGGTGCGAAAGTTCTACAAAAATAAATATATCACCAAAAACACTAAAAATAGCTGCGCACAGCGTTTTCACCACATCGCGGATCGAGGCGCTAACGAATGTGGTGGTTTCGTAGGTGATTTTTCCCCAGACCGTGTGGGGAAAGAACGGTTCCAGTTCCGTTATTTTCTTTTTTACCGCCAGATTGTTTTCCAATTTATTGGCGACTTAGGCCAATTTGATGCCCATGCCAGACGCGGCCATACCGCTGTAGCACGCCAAATAATCATAGTTTTCCTATCCTAGCTCCATTGTCGCGACATTGCCGAGGGTAATATACAAACCGTCCTGATTGACGCGCAGCGCAATAGCATGGAATTGATCTGGCGTTTGAAGCTGCGCCTAGGGGTATTGATAGTAGCGTTAAAGGATTGATTGTCCAACGTGGGGTGCTGCCGAGATATATCCTATCGCTACCTGATAGTTTTATGTCTTAATGGCTGACACTATATCATCGGTGGTCAAGTCGTAGTTATTTATTTGATTAGGGTTGAGCCAGATATGCATCGCATACTACGAGACGTAGGCATTGATACTACCGATGCTGCT
Source organism: Sodalis-like endosymbiont of Proechinophthirus fluctus (assembly GCF_001602625.1). Lineage (GTDB taxonomy): Bacteria > Pseudomonadota > Gammaproteobacteria > Enterobacterales > Enterobacteriaceae. The sequence continues at coordinate 57,485 of NZ_LECR01000003.1, read as the reverse complement.
AACCCAGCTTACCGGATCCTGTACGTGGCTAACCACTATAGTCGGCTATGTTCTGTTTATCCATAGATCCATTGGTCTAGGCGAAAGCCATCATCATCAAATTGGTGTCGCCGGTTTTGGTTACTGTCACGCTCTGGGCTTTGTAAGGCCTGCGGCAAGCGGCCTGTAGTTGATTTTGTGCCTGCTGCATAGCTTCATTAGGATCGGTACCCTCTAAATAAAGTCAGCGTAGGTGATAGCACGGCCGATATTGGTACTTTGCGAGGCCATATATAACAGATTATCGAGACCGGTCATATTCTGTTCGATAATCTGGGTAACTTTATTTTTCATCTTCTGCACAGAGGCGCCGGGATAATTGGACGAAATAAGAATTTTCGACGGCGCCAGCCGAGATATTACTCTATCGGCAGCGATATGATGGCCATCACGCCAGTCAGGCAGACAATAATTTCTAGCACCCAAGCAAAAATAGGGCGATCAACAAAATTAGCTATCCAGCTGTATAATTTCAAGGCAATAGCTTAGCCGGTTGTCGCTACGCGACCCTTCGCACTGGTGCTTTGCACTTTACTCGTATGTCGCGGATAAGACTTGGATAAGCAAAGGAGATATTGTAAAAAACTGATCCATTAGACTGGCCTGATGCCGCGGGGCGTATTAGATTACGATCATTTTTACGCTATTCTCCTGAAAATACTATCGGAAATGTTATATCTCGGAAATGTTATATCTTTTAAGATTAAAATCATTAGAAATACGTTGTTATCTCAGCACTGGTTTGTTCTGCGTAAAATTATCTACGATCTGATGAAAAAATACGGCGGCAGTTAGACGTCAGATGCGAGAAATATGCGGCAGCGGCAACGGCGGTGCGACAATATTACATTATCACCGAGGAAAATACAGTGTAGTGTTAATCCGGCAAGTTTCGTATGCCTACTTATATCAAAGGCAATGCCGACGATATCCTAATCGAAACCTGTGCCAGCCTGCTGAATGATGACTCTCTCGAGGAGTGTATCAGGAGCGAAGCGAAGGAGGAGACCGATTTTTCGGTGGGTAAAGCAGAAAAACTTTTTGTGGCATATACATCCCCAGGCAGTGTGACCGAGCTGGTATATTTCTTCGCCGCCGAATATGATGATACTTCGCACCGCAGCGCAGGAGGGGTTGGAGTCGAGGATAAGGTTATTAAGATTATGGAAATTCCTTTCCCAGAAGCGCTGACGATGGTACGCAATGTTCGCATCTACGATGGTAAAGCCATTATTATTACAGCAGGTCCAGCTGCGTGGCTGTGTTGACGGCGGCTAACTGACGGCCGAGCGCAAAAAAAGCTCGGTGTAGGGGGAGAGGAGACTGCGCAATACACATGCCGAGAACGGCGCCTTCTTCCCCGCGAGTCACGCGTTTGTGGTATTGAACGGGGTTCGGGTGCGGCTGCAAGTCACGGTGCTAAGCTGGTTCAGTAGCAACAGTCCCACGAGCGGCGAGTGAATATGATGCATCCCAATATGGCGATGATAGGAAGATAATTCATTTAACATATATCACTATCTTAAAATTACATATTATTTTTATAATTAATTAAATTTTTAATGGTGGTCAACGAGCAGTTTGGAGAAAATATTAACGCTGGCGGGTAATTAGAATATTTTGACTGGCGAGACCGGCAGCGTCGGCAGGCTAATGCCTGCCGACGCTGCGTTAGGTGACACCTGACTCGGGTAAGGATTACTCTGGGTGCGAGGCTAAAAGCGCTGCCGGGGTATTCGACTGACGAAGAGCGCGCCCGGTAATATCTGTTGGCGCGCGGTGACATCTGTCAGGCCAGGAACGGCGGCTCGCTGCTGTATCATCGTCACCGTACACCTTCACGCCAATTGCAGCTTTCAGGCCGTTGCTACCGCTGGGCTATATTTATTGTCTGTAACCTATGCTGGGTTAGTAAAACCTCCCTCTGTCGAGACGAGTGTTTATCGGGTCCATCGATAACCGCCCCATGAGAGACTATTAGCGTTGGGATCCTGTAGAGCAACAAATTAATAAATCACCGTAGTTTGCTCTCCTAACCAAGTGCCGACCATTTTGTTAAAGACTTCGCCGTCCGTCCGCCGCCGGATCGCGCCTGGATGCCTTCAGCGCAACCGGGCAACGTCCGAATACTGTGTTTGTACCGGTTATATAACTGTACCGAGAGGAGCGAGAATAAAAATATTCACTATGGTTTTATGATAGCCACTGTGTAGTTATCGCAATGGGCAGATTTGTCAATCGAAGACAATCGTAACACACACGAACGCTTGGCGCTTTTCGACAAGCGGCTTGATTACAAATTATTATGATAATATTCAATACATCTACGATGGTGGACAATACTGGTCAGCATAAGCGACCTCCAGAAAATCAACGGTACGGAAAAATTGAATGGCAGGTAAGAGTCATAATTGAAACGGTGCACGTTCATTAGCATGGTAAAAAAACTTTTTATATACCTGTTGCCGACGACGATCGTTGCAATGCAGTCTGCGCCGGCGTGCAGCCTCAAAATTAAAGGAGAATACCGAGTGCGTTTCTGCGTCCTTGCAATTCATTATTGGCTTGACACATTAACGTACAATACCCTCTATCAGCAATGATGCTACTATACGCTTTATTAATAACAAATCGAATTTTTACGGCATTAATCGATTCTTTTATCATAAAATCTGCTGTTGCTGCCAGAGAATAAAAAAGACAATTATTATTCCAGTGCTGCTACACGGTTAGCGAAAAGCAGATGAGCTCGTTGATAGACGACATGACGATGTGTATTGCGCAAGTCGTTCGGCCAATACACATCGATAACATTACTCTCCTCCGTTCAGTAACCGAGCCTGGCGTGTCTCAATCTATTGCCCGATAAGGTAAAGCTTCCACCGCCGTTAGTTGCCGGCGAAAGCGGTCTCGGCAGCGTCCGATAGCTTTGGTGAGCGGAACCTCTGGGATGCCAGGTGTAACAAGGTAAGGGGGATAACAAACAAAAACACCGGGACCCGAGGGTTGCCGGAGTGAGGTAAGGCAAAAATTATTTCAGCAGCAGGCGCGCCTTGCTCAGCACGTTGTCTACGGTAAAGCCGAACACTTTGAATAACTCTTCCGCTGGCGCTGATTCACCGAAAGTGGTCATGCCGATAACCAGCCCGTTCAGACCGACGTACTTGTACCAGTAGTCGGCGATGCCGGCCTCAATGGCGATACGGGCCGTCACTGCTTTCGGCAATACCGACTCGCGATAGGCCTCGTCCTGCAAATCAAAGACGTCGGTGGAGGGCAGCGATACCACACGCACCTTGAGGCCTTCATCCTTTAACTTCTGATAAGCGGCTACCGCAAGCTCAACTTCCGAACCGGTGGCGATAAGGATCAATTCTAGTTGCCCGTCGCAGTCTTTAAGCACATAACCGCCGCGGGCAATATCCGCTAGCTGTTGCGCCGTGCGATCCTGCTGTGCCAGCTTCTGGCGCGATAGAATAAGTGCTGTGGGACCGTCGTGGCGCTCGATGGCTTTCTTCCAGGCGACCATAGTTTCTACCTGATCGCAGGGACGCCAGTTGCTCATATTCGGCGTCATGCGCAGGCTGGCCAATTGCTCCACCGGCTGGTGGGTCGGACCGTCTTCACCCAGGCCAATGGAGTCGTGGGTATACACCATGATGTGGCGCGCCTTCATGAGCGCCGCCATGCGCACCGCATTGCGGGCATATTCGAAGAACATCAAAAAGGTTGCCGTATATGGCACGAAGCCGCCGTGATGGGCGATACCGTTACCAATAGCTGTCATGCCGAATTCACGCACGCCGTAGTGAATATAGTTACCGGCTGGATCATCAGCGATAGAGGCGGATTTCGACCAAATAGTCAAATTGCTGGGCGCTAGATCTGCCGAACCGCCCAGGAATTCCGGCAACATTGGACCAAAGGCTTCCAGCGCATTCTGAGAGGC
>NZ_LECR01000003.1:53104-53411 GCF_001602625.1 Sodalis-like endosymbiont of Proechinophthirus fluctus | reverse complement strand
GCCATTTATTCGACGTTTGAACTCGCGCGCCAGCTCGGGGAAAGCATTTTCATAGGCGGAGAGTTTATCATTCCACACTGCTTCTTTCTTCTTGCCTGCCTCTTTCGCATCCCAACCCTGGTAGATTTCCTCCGGGATCACGAATGGAGACTCGTTCCAGCAGAGATTTTTGCGGGTAGCGGCGATTTCTTCGTCACCCAGAGGCGAACCGTGGGCGCCGTGGGTGCCAGCTTTGGTCGGCGCGCCGAAAGCGATAATGGTTTTACACATCAGCAGCGACGGCTTATTAGTGACAGCTCGGGCCTTG
>NZ_LECR01000003.1:41238-53010 GCF_001602625.1 Sodalis-like endosymbiont of Proechinophthirus fluctus | reverse complement strand
CCAGCCTTTGATGTCGCCGTCGATGGAGATGCCGTTATCGTCGTAGAAAGCCACTAATTTTCCCAACTTCATGGTGCCGGCCAGCGAGCAGACTTCATGGGAGATGCCTTCCATCATACATCCGTCGCCAAGGAAAACATAGGTGTGGTGATTGACAATCTCATGGCCGGGGCGGTTGAACTGCGCTGCCAGAGTACGTTCACCGATCGCCATACCGATGGCGTTGGCAATGCCCTGGCCCAGAGGTCCGGTCGTGGTTTCCACACCATCGGTGTAGCCGTATTCCGGATGCCCCGGCGTTTTAGAATGCAACTGCCGGAAGTTTTTCAATTCTTCCATCGGCAGATTGTAGCCGGTGAGGTGCAACAGGCTGTAAAGCAGCATTGAGCCGTGCCCATTGGAAAGAATAAAACGGTCGCGGTCGGCCCATTTCGGATTGGACGGATTATGGTTCATGTAATCGCGCCACAGGACTTCAGCGATATCCGCCATGCCCATCGGCGCCCCGGGATGGCCGGAATTGGCTTTTTGCACAGCGTCTATGCTTAACGCACGGATGGCATTAGCAAGCGCTTTTCTTGATATCATAAGATGCTCCAAAGGTTACAGTTTTGCCGCCAAAAGATCTTCCAGGCTTTGTTGATCAACCGCGAACTGGCGGATGCCTTCGGCGAGTTTGTCCACGGCCATCGCATCCTGGTTATGTTCCCAGCGGAATTTCGATTCAGACAGCGGCGACGGTCGGTGGAAACCTTCGGTATAGGGAGAAAGTTTACGCTCAACGCGCCCATCAACTTTGTGCAGCTCTTCCAGCAGGGCAGGGGAAATAGTCAGGCGATCGCAACCGGCCAGCGCCAGAATCTGTTCTACTTTACGAAAGCTGGCACCCATGATAACGGTTTGATAACGGTACTGTTTATAATAATCATAGATTTTGCGCACCGACACCACGCCAGGATCCTTATCGACTACGTACGGATCAAGCGGTTTGCGCTGATTATACCAGTCGTAAATGCGACCGACAAATGGTGAAATCAGATACACGCCTGCTTCAGCGCAGGCGCGTGCCTGCGCAAAGGAGAACAGCAGTGTCAGATTACAGTTTATGCCTTCTTTCTCTAGCTCTTCCGCGGCTTGAATCCCTTCCCAGGTAGAAGCAAGCTTAATGAGAATACGGGATTTATTAATGCCCTGTTCCTGATAGAGGGCCACCAATTTACGGGCCTTAGCGACACACATGCTTCGATCGAAGGAAAGGCGAGCATCTACTTCGGTAGAGACGCGTCCTGGCACGTTTTTCAGAATCTCCACGCCGATATTGACCGCTAATTTGTCGCTGGCGTTAATAATCTGCGTTTCGCGGGTGCCACCCTGTTTTCTGGCATAAGCCAGCGCGTCTTCAAAAAGCGGCTGATAGGCAGTGAGGCTGGCGGCTTTCAGGATTAAAGACGGATTAGTAGTGGCATCTTGTGGTGTATAATGACGGATGGACTCGATGTTTCCGCTATCGACCACGACGGTGGTAAATTGCTTTAGACCTTCTAACTGATTCATTTCTCTACTCCATGAATTGAATACTATTACCCGCATAAGTGAGGATTAACTTTAGGATAACACTATATCAACAAGATGTAGAATGAAATACGCTTTTTCTGATTATTATGATGACTATAATTGATAGCCACATAAAAGTCAGCGCCAGAATGGCCTGCGCGTCGCGCAGTGTATCCATTAAAATATCCCGTAAGGTCAGTTTTTCGCGAATCGTGGCTTGCCGATAAAGCTCGTCGCGTGGATTAAAAGCGCCAGCACTCCCGCCGCCAGTGGAATGTCAGCAGTAATTACCAGATCGCCCGCGGCGGGCGCCACGCTTGACGATTTCATTGTCCGCCACGTCAAAACCGGCGGGCCACGCGCAATGTACGAATAAGGCGTTACAGCAGTACCTGCAGCGATTGATTAGCTACCAGAGTGACCTGTATTTTATGCTGCTCGATGCTGCCCAGCGACGCGAAACAGGATGTCTTTAATCACTCGGGAACAAGCATCGGCATCCACCTAGATTTCCATGGCGTTACTCCTGCAGCCAGTCGCGGACTGGCAAAAAATCGCGATATAGCGCGGCTTCAGGGCTATTGGGCGGCGGCTCGTAATGATATTCCCAGCGGGCCAACGGCGGCATCGACATCAGAATAGACTCGGTGCGGCCGCCCGATTGCAAACCGAATAACGTGCCTCGATCCCACACCAGATTGAACTCGACATATCGGCCGCGGCGATAAAGCTGGAACTGCCGCTCGCGTTCGCCCCAGGCATGAGACTTGCGCCGTTCGACGATGGGCAAATAAGCGTCCAGATATCCCTGGCCGACGGCGCGGGCAAAGGCGAAGGTCTGTTGGAAATCGGGGGTGTTCAAATCATCGAAAAACAGCCCGCCAATACCGCGCGTTTCGTTGCGGTGTCTGAGAAAAAAATAGTCATCGCACCACCGTTTATAGCGTGGGTAGACGTCGCCGCCGAACGGAAGGCAGAGCGCTTGTGCCGTGCGGTGCCAGTGAACTGCATCCTCGTGAAAGCCGTAAAACGGCGTCAGGTCGAAACCTCCGCCAAACCACCAGATGGATGCCTTGCCCGGTTTTTCAGCGATAAAAAAGCGTACATTGGCGTGGCTGGTGGGTATGAAGGGATTTTCCGGATGCACGACTAGCGAGACGCCCATGGCTTGATACGATCGTCCGGCAAGTTCCGGTTGGTGGGCGGTGGCAGAAACCGGCAGGGCGCCACCATACACCCGCGAGAAATTCACACCAGCCTGCTCGAAGACCCGGCCCTGGCGCAGTACCCGTGTCCGTCCGCCTCCTCCTCCGGCGCGCTGCCAGAGATCTTCATGGAAAACGGCGCCGCCGTCGGCAGTGGTCAATGCAGCGCAAATCGTCTCTTGCAGCCCAAGGAGATAGGTGTTGATATATTCGATATCCGGTTGTTCCATCGCTAATGTCTGTATGCAAGCGGTGAAAAGGCGAAGCCACACTAGTATAACCCCAGTGGGGCCGTAACACTAACCGTTGCAGGCCAAAACGATGCCTAGGAGCGGCGCATGGGGGCTGTGCGGAGATGAACGACGCTGTTCGAGCGAAAGCGAGCTAAAGAGTCACAAACTGCGCCGGAGTTATTTGCCTTCAACGCAAATAACGTGATAATCAGTTAACTCATTCATTACTCTGTAGCGGCGATGGCAATTATGGAAATTCGAGTATTTCGTCATGACGATTTTGAAGAGATCATTACGCTATGGGAACGCTGCGATTTACTGCGATCATGGAACGATACAGAAATGGATATTGAGCGTAAGTTGAACCATGATCCCGATCTTTTTCTGGTGGCGGAAGTTGCTGGGGAAGTGGTGGGGTCAGTGATGGGTGGTTATGACGGCCACCGCGGCTCCGCCTACTACCTGGGGGTGCATCCAGATTATCGTGGGCGTGGTATCGCTAATGCGCTGATAAGCCGGCTGGAAAAAAAATTGATTGCCCGCGGCTGTCCAAAAATAAATCTGATAGTGTGCGGTGAGAACAACGCGGTCATTAATATGTCCGAAAAACTCGGATACGAAATACAAGACAGCGTATTACTGGGCAAACGGCTTATTGAGGATCATGAGTATTGAGACAAGGAGATACAGGCGGGCGGGCTCGCCGTGTCTTAGCGCCGCGCGATTATTGCTTTTGCAGCTGCTCAAACCGCCACCGACATCCCCTTCTGGCCTTTATGCAGTCTACCACTAAAGACAATGAGATCGTCGGGGGATATCCGTCCCCGTGCCAATCGTCCGGCGCGATATGCAGCACTAGTGAGCTAGTTTTGTCATGAAATTCATAGTTTCCTTGCCAAACTAACGATGAATATTCCCGCTCAGCGTTACCTAGACGCCATCGCGCATGGTTTTCGCCTGTTTGATCGAAGTAAGGCTTTTTGTCTGGGTGGAAATTACCGTCGGGGGGCAGCCAGAAGGAGGGGCTAAACAAGGCCAACAGTAGCGCGAAAGTGGTTTTCTTCATCCGGACTCTCCTTTTATATCAACCTGATTTGTCTAGCTGCGGCTGGCCAGGGATAGTAACATCGTTAGATTATTACCATGTCGATATACCCTAGCGATGGTAAATGACGCCCTTTACGAGGCGCAGCTCACCCGCATGATAATTGCGCTGACCGCCTAGCAGCCGGCGGGACTATACTGTCAAAGGCAAAGTGGAACTGATGCGCTGCGCGGCGGAAAACATCGTGTGAAATACGCTGCGTTTTTCATTGCCGGGTTAAGGGTAAGAGGGATTGGGAGCTAGCGGTCAAAGATCGCCTGCTCACGATTAGCTTGGTCGACCAGGGGCCGGGGATTGCAGAGGAGAAACTGTCCAGTATCTTCAATCCCTTTCCTTTGTGCAGGTGAATTAATCGCAAAGCGGTAAGGGCTACGGCCTGTGGGGCTGGCGATCACCAGCAAGGTGTTGTTGACGCAAAGCGGGTTGGTCGCGCCTATAACGGCCGCGAGAGAGGACTGCAAATTCATTTGCGGCTACCCCGCTGGCAGTAAAACTGCTTACGGCGTGGCCGCCGACAGCAAAAATCAGCAGCGCTCATTGAGTGCTGTGTTATAGTTGTGTCTGACCGTCGCTGAGGCCGGCAATGAAGGGGTAGGGGTCTACTTGCGGATGCGGATGATTGGCGTTTCACCGATCACGACGCTGCCGGACAATTTCACTAGTTCTTTGATTTCATCCATGTTGGAAATCACTACCGGCGTCAGGATCGATTTTGCTTTTTCTTCTAACAACGGCAGATTGAACTCGATCACAACGTCATCTTTTTTCACACGCTGACCTTCTTCAGCGATACGGCGGAATCCTTCACCTTTCAGCTCAACGGTGTTAATACCGAAATGGATAAACAACTCAATGCTGCTGTTGGATTCGATAGAGAAAGCGTGATTAGTCTCGAAAATTTTACCGATCGTCCCGTCTTACTGGAGCGGCAATTTTATTGCCACTGGGATTGATGACGATCCCATCACCCACGATCTTTTCATCAAAAACTACATAATGAACATCTTCAATGTTTACAATTTCCCCCGAAAGAGGTGCAACTATTTCAATGCTTCCCGCGTATTTCTTGTCATCAGAAACCAGAGATTTCAGTTTATCGAACAAACCCATAATCTTCTCCTAAATGTTTATATCGGGTCAGCGTCGTAAAATAAGCAAAACTTTTTTCTTCAATAAATTTGTTGATCAGATTCATCAACTCTTCCTATGTTAGCTGAGATAATGCTTCATATAATAATTTTTCATATATAAAATTGGTGTTGAGAATAATTTTCTTGATGCACGGGATAGAGATAGCACTCATACTAAATTCATCCAGTTCTATCCATAATAAAAGTAGTGTAGCACGTTCGTCTCCCGCTAGCTCGCCGCACATACTGGTTCATTTGTCCGTAGCATGAGACGCGTCAATGACTTGCTTAATTAATGTCAGTACCGCCGGAGATATGGGATTATACAGATGAGAAATAAACTCATTACCGCGCTGCGGCGAGAGTATACTGGTTCAGGTAGTTTGTCACAATACTAAAAAAATCGACTTCCTGCGCCAGATAGCGCACGATAACCGCGGCAGTGGGCTGTTCCCACCATCACGCCAACTTCGCTGCCCTCATCGAAGGCCTTGCCCTCTTTGCACAGCTGCGATTTTAACAGCGAGAGTTTATGCTTCACGGTGCGCACTTCTTCCACGGAAATGATCATCGGATACATGATGCGCAGCTTGCCGAACGCCGAGGCGCACAGAATGGCTCGCATCTGCGCATGCAGCATATCTTTACGATCGAACCCGATGCGGATGGCGCGTCAGCTGAGGAAAGAATTGTCCTCTTTTGGCAGATTCATATTTATATATGGCAATTCTTTGTCGCCGCCGATACCCACATCATAGTGCGCACGATAATAGAACCTTTAGGCATGGATTCCGCCACAGGTTTGTAAGTCTGGAACTGCTCTTCTTCACTAGGCAATGAATCGCAGTCCATAAACAGGAACTCTTTGCGATACAAGACCATGCCTTCTTCGCCGTTACATTCAGCGCCCGCCACGTCGCGCACAGAGCCGATATTAGGGCAGACTTCCATTTGATGGCCGTCAAGCGCGGTGGCGGGCAGATTCTTTGAGTTTGGCCAGTTCGCTCTTCTCTGCGACGTATTTGGCTTTGCAGCGCTTTTCCACTGCCGGTATGGGATTAATATAAATCTGATTGTTGATGGCGTCCAGAATCAAATAATCGCCGTTGGCGATCTACTTGGTAATGTTACCTGTCCCAACAATCGTCGGCAGCTCCAGCGAGGGCACCATAATGGAAGTATGGGAGGTAAGGCCGCCGATATCTGTGCGAAGCCCAACACTTTATCCAGATTCAGCTGCGCAGCTTCTAACGGTGTCAAATCCACCGCTACCAGCACGACTTCCTCGCTGATGGCGCTCAAGTAGATAATAGGCATAGCGAGAACATTGCGCAGCAAACGTTTATCGATATCGCGCACATCGATGACACGTTCCTTTAGGTATTCGTCGTCGAGTTCTTCCAGCGCTTTGGCCTGCGTTTCAATCACGGTATAGACAGCGGCAATCCGCTCTGGCGAGTTTCTTATTTGATAAAGGTTATGATGTCTTGCTCAAGCTCTTCTTCAAATAACATGATATGGCCTTCGAAGATGGTTTCTTTTCTTCACCGAAGGTTTTACAAGCTTTGGCTTTGATTGCTTACAGCTCTGCGCGGAGGCTTTGGCGCGTCCAGCAAGAAAGCGTTCAACTTCTGGCTCAACTTTTGGTCCGGGGTAATCTTTTTTCGGTTGATAATAATCTCATCTTTTAGTAGCAGCACCTTACCAAAGGCGAAACTAGGTGATACTAAAATGCCTGAAATCATAACACTACCTTACTCATGATATATATTAACTAAAAAACCAGGCCGCATGTTACTCAAGCTCTGTCATCAGTTTAACCAAATATTCTACCGCCTTTTATTCATCCTCGCCTTTCGCGGCGATAGTGACGACGGTACCCTGCGTCAGACCAAGGGTTTGTAGTTTGAACAGGCTTTTCGCGCTGGAGATTTTTCCATTGGAAGTCACGGTGATTTCGGAACTAAAGCCTTCGGCTTCCTTGACAAACTGAGCGGCGAGATTGGCATGGAGGCCATTAGGAGCAGTAATCATAACTTCTTGCTGGTACATCTTATTTCCCTAACTTATTACACGATATCAGTGTTATGGAGCTAAAGTTTAGCCTAAAAGATTCACTTTAGCCTATAGTATAGTTGTCGCAGTCTGTGGCGCAATCGTAGGAGATACTCGTCCTGACATGGCGTCACAGCATTAATTGCTTAATTACGTAATTTTATGTATGAATGTTTTTGATATTAATTATTATAATACTTTATTATAAAATATATATGATATATATCGTTTATTTCTAATTTAATATTAATATAATGATTAATTTAATATTAATAATTAATCTCTTTATTAAATACAAGAAAGAACTAACTAAATCAATTAGTGGGGGATAACAATATGATCAAGTATGTAAAAAAAGCACCCACTAGGGTGCTTTTTTCAAAAAGCTGGCTTAGCAGACGTTATTATAATTCAGGCGAAGTAAACAGTGTGGTGCTGAGATAGCGCTCGCTGGAAGAAATGCTATCCAGGATGCCTTCTTTATATCCACCAGGCACTATGAGGTTCTGATGACCTCATCGTTAGTGATTTTCTCAACCCGATCGATAAGTTTCAGATCTAGATTATTGGGAATGAAACCGGCGCCGATTTCCTGGATTTTATGCGGTCCGGGCTTGATTTCGTCCCCGGCAGCGCCTAGGTGATTATGGGTGAATCAGTAGAGGTTCGAATGCGATGGTAAAGTAAACACGTTCTTACCCTGAGTATTTTTCAGATAACGGCTAACGTCGGTGATGGTGCCCACGGTAACCGACCCCGGGGTGATAAAGACGTATATGTGGCCGTCGATGTCTTGCCAGATTTCCTCCGTCCAGTGGTCTGCTCGTGAATGGCCGGCTTAAACCGGATTACTGAACTGCTACAACATCAGGAAACGCTCGGGAATCGGTCGCGACAATTTCTTCTGCCTTGGCAATAGAATGACGCCTTTCATTCCTTTCAGACTGTCGGTCAGCATCATGTTAGCGCCCAGCGCTTTCAAAAGATTACGGCGCTCGCTGCTCATCGTCTCAGTTATAGTCAGCGTTATTTTGTAGCCGCGGGTCTCTCCGCAGCATAGGCCAGAGCAATGCCGGTTTGCCGCTGGTAGGCTCCCTCCACCAGCTCCACACCCAGTTTAAGCACACCCCGCTTCTTCTCTGCGTCCTAAATCATGTTCGTGCCGATGCGGCATTTGACGCTGAAGCTGGGATTATGCCATTCCACCTTCGCCAGGATGCGACCATTGCCTATACGGTTTATAGGGACCAGCGGAGTGACTAGTGAATTTACTTCATAAATTTTGCTTATGACTTAGTCCTTACTAGTTCGGGTGAAAAAGAAAGAGATTTTCAGCATAGCATACCCTTTCAGAATAGGGGTAGAAATGATAGTATAGTATACCGTTATATTATTAAGATATAATTTTTTAAGAACCGGATATTAGTATAGCCGGCTCGATGTCTTTTAACCCATATTACCGGTAGCACCACACACCGCCACTGGTAATATCACTAGATTCACCATTGGTATCAGGGTAAACAGGTTTACCAGCACCCAGGAACTGCATACTCACCACCTTATGAAGGTGCAGCCGGGCTTCTTATCGCTGGAAACGGGACCTTATTGATTATCGAACGGATAATAGCGGTATTGAATCGCCAGTATCCAGGCTCTGAAGAGGAGCTACAACCCTGGAACCAGCGTTTGGCCGATGGCGGGGATAAAATACAGAACTAGTAATATCAGTGTGATAGTGTAATATTCATCAATTCGCGGTGCAACATACGCAGCGTATCTCGCATCAAATCCACTAGGCCGCTGTCCTGGGCAACGTGACCTGTCGTGTGCGATTCCAACCGTTCGGCAAACAGGCCACTGAACAGAGCGGCTATCAACATGGGCCACGATACTGAGGAAATAATAGAATACCAGTAGCACCACCAGCACGCACAATGTAATGTAGCTCATCAACTGCGGGATCCAGATGCTGATCTGTCAATACAGCCACCAAAAAGCGCCGCCTAATAGCGGTAGCAGTACGTAGTGTTTAATTCCGAGCAGCATGATTAAACGCGCCAATCAGCGAAAATAATGCACGCCGATATAGAAATTTATATCTTTTTGGATGTCGTTTTTCGCCATTTTATCCGAATAGATAAGGTTATAACTATTTTTTAGAGTTTATAACTGCCTATTGGTTAATTTTGTCTGAAAAAGCAGAAAAAATAGCTTGCAAAACTCTTTTTGCCAGAAAGCACCCGCAGACTTGCACTTACTCATGTAGGCAAATACAGTATGTAGGCAAATACAGTTAAGAGAGTAAATGTTTGCCGCTATGGCAATGTGTAATGAATTAGAACAGATGAGATGACAAGTGATGCAGGGTTTGCGTCTGATATTAATCGTAGTGGGTACGATCGCAATTATAGCGTTACTTTTACATGGTCTATGGACCAGTCGTAAAGAGCGCTCCTCGGTTTTTCGCGACCGCTCGGTCAATCGACTGAAACAAGAACGTCAGGATCAGGACGAGCCGTCGCTGTCTGATGAGGGGGTGGGTGAGGTTCTCGTGGCGCATATGCGTCATCACGACGACGTGGATATCGGCCGTATCGACGACGACGTGCCGTTCTTGCGTCCTGTCGTGTCACAGGATGGGCAGGTGGTGCCGCCCGCTGCTCTTGACCTCGTAAACGTGGACGTGGCGAAGCCGTTGCAGGTGCGGGAAAAAGAAACGGTGCTGGTGCTCCATGTCGCCGCCCATAACGGGACGGTGTTAGGCGGCGAGGAATTGCTGCAAAGTATACTGCAGGCCGGTTTTCAGTTCGGCAAAATGAATATTTTTCACCGCCATCTAAACCCTGCCGGCAGCGGACCAGTGCTATTTAGCCTGGCCAATATGGTCAAGCCCGGTTCTTTTAATCCTGACGATATCGCTGACTTCACCACTTTAGGGATCTCTATGTTCATGACGGTACCTTCCTATGGTGATGCCCATCAGAACCTTAAACTGATGTTGCAGTCCGCTCAGTGTATCGCTAATGATTGCGGCGGCGTCGTGCTTGACGACAAACGGCGCATGATAACCCAGCAGAAGCTGGACGGGTATAAANCGCGCATTCGCCAGGCGCTGGGACGCTAATGCTGGCTCTTGACCGTACGATTGAACCGGCCGCGCCGTGACGAAACCTAGTCGGTCGAATAGACGTCACCAAGTGCCCCGCCGTCTACGGCTATGATTATCCTGCTGGTTACTGCTAAAATAGTGCTATTCCTCAGCTCCAGGGCTCGCTGGGTTTTTGCTGCTGATGGTACATCATGGAACAGATAGAACAACAGATCCTGCAGCTGCGTGAGCAGTTGCGACATTGGGAATACCTTTACTACGTAGAATCCGCCCCTGAAGTGCCCGATAGCGAATATGACCGGGTCATGGCAGAACTGAGCAAACTGGAAGCTAAACGACCTGACCTGCTGACCACCGATTCCCCCAGCCAGCGAGTCGGAGGGCAGGTGCTGAACAGCTTCAGCCAAGTGTGTCATGAAGTGCCTATGCTCTCGCTGGATAACGTTTTTGAAGAAAACGGTTTCCTAGCGTTCGACAAGCGGGTGCGGGACAGGCTTAAGCGCGAGAATGACATGACCTACTGCTGCGAACTTAAACTAGACGGTCTGGCAGTCAGCCTGTTATATGAAAACGGCGAGCTTGTGCGAGCCGCCACCCGCGGCGACGGCACCACCGGCGAGGATATCACCGCCAATGTGTGGACCATTCGTACTATTCCACTGCGTTTGAAAGATAACGGCAACCTGCCGTACCTGCTAGAAATCCGTGGTGAAGTGTTCATGTCAGAAGCGGGTTTTCAGCGGCTGAATGAGACTGCCAAACGGGAAGGGAGTAAAGTTTTCGCTAATCCGCGCAACGCCGCCGCTGGCTCCTTGCGCCAGCTGGATCCCGCTATTACCGCCAAGCGACCGCTGACGTTTTATTGCTACGGCGCTGGCCTGCTGGAAGACGGCGCGTTGCCGGAAAGTCATTGGGAGAGGCTGCAGCAGTTTAAAGCCTGGGGTGTACCGGTTAGCGCTTACGTTCGCCGCTGCACCGGCAGCGCCGCAGTGCTGGAGTTTTATCAACAAGTGTACGAGGCGCGATCGACGCTCGGATTTGATATCGACGGCGTGGTCATTAAGGTGGATTCCCTGGCACTACAGCAGCGTTTGGGGTTTGTCGCCCGCGCGCCGCGCTGGGCTATTGCCTATAAGTTTCCGGCCCAAGAGCAATTGACCCAGGTGCGGGATGTGAAGTTTCAGGTGGGGCGTACCGGCGTCATCACCCCGGTGGCTCGGCTTAAGCCGGTGCTGGTTTCTGGCGCTATGGTCAGCAATGCCACCCTGCACAACACTGATGAGGTCGAACGGCTGGGGCTGATGATTGGTGATACGGTAATTGTCCGCCGCGCCGGCGATGTCATCCCACAGATCGTCGGTGTCGTTTCCTCAGAACGGCC
>NZ_LECR01000003.1:38450-41203 GCF_001602625.1 Sodalis-like endosymbiont of Proechinophthirus fluctus | reverse complement strand
GGTCTGCGGCTCGGACGTAGAGCGCGTAGAGGGCGAGGCGGTGTTGCGCTGCACTGCGGGTCTCATCTGCGCCGCGCAACGAAAGGAAGCACTGAAGCATTTCGTTTCGCGTCGGGCGATGGACATTGATGGCATGGGGGATAAGATCATCGATCAGTTGGTGGAACGTAAGTTGGTGAAAACACCGGCTGATCTATTCCAGCTGACGAAAGAGATCCTGACCAGGCTCGAGCGAATGGGACCGAAATCGGCGCAAAATTTACTGGATGCGCTGGAAAAGGCCAAACAGACTACCTTCGCGCGTTTTCTCTACGCGCTTGGGATCCGCGAGGTTGGCGAGGCGACGGCCGCTAATCTGGCTGCTAATTATGGCACGCTGGACGCCCTGATCGCCGCTGATATCAACTCGCTGATAGGGGTGCAGGATGTAGGCGAGATTGTGGCGACCCACGTGCGTAACTTTTTTGAGGAAAGCCATAATATTGAGGTCATTAAGGAGTTATTAAGCCCGGCGATAGGCATCCATTGGCCGACGCCTGTAGCAGCATCCGCCGCAGATGGGGATAATCCATTCGCCGGTAAGACCATTGTTCTAACCGGAGTGCTCAGCACCCTATCGCGGGATAAGGCCAAAGATCGGCTCGTAGCGCTCGGCGCTCGGGTCAGCGGTAGAGTTTCCGCCAAAACTGATCTGCTAATCACAGGGAAGGCGGCCGGATCTAAACTATCCAAGGCTCAGCAATTAAATATTCCGATCATGGATGAAGCGGAAATGATACGTCTTCTTGGGGAATAACCAGACGCGCAAGGGGGAGAAAATGGAAAAATATGATCTAGTGCCAATACCGTGATACCGTAATATCAGGGGCGGATGCTCATCAATCTGCCCAAGCCTTACTTGCTCTGGTTTGCCCGCAAAAGGGGAGTTATTGAAAGGGCGTCTTGGCCAGCTCATGAGCCTGGCAGTGGCGATAGTTAGATAGAGGGTTTGAAAATCTTATTACGCCGCTAAAGCAGAGTAGGCACTGGGTGGCATTACGGGCAACCGCATCGTGGCCATGGCAATGGAATGGCGAATGCNTCGCGAATGGCTAGGCTATTGTGCAAATCAAGGTAGCGTACCGATAAGGGTACTTGGGTTAGGGGAACGAATATTGAACGTGCGGATACGCAGCTGGGCAAAGGAATCAATGCGCTCTGGGCGGCATAGTCCTCTGCGCCAGAAAGGGGGCTTTATCTATTTAAGCAAGAGATTTTCAGTTACCAGGAATGCGCCGCCCCGTACCTTCGCCGAGCCGGTTATCGGTGATGTAGCTCAAACCCATGCTGACGCCGCTTGCGCACGTTGCAGTAATACAGTGTCTGCCCCGCCAGCCAGATCTGCCCAGCGCTTAGCGCGTGCTTCTCCCAGGGCTTCCGCCAGTTGTTTTTAGCCGTTGCTGTCGATTCCGTCAACAGCTAAGATCTCGCTTCCGGCGACACTGAAATTGATGTCGCGCAGCAGGACGTGTGGATCCGTCCACCAACAGCCTTTGTGCAACCAGCAGCGGCGCTGAGCCAGTTATTCATCGGGACCGTTCCGGCGTCGTATTATGTGCGGACGCATGCTCGCCACTACTTGGGTGTAATACCAGCGCTGCGTCTGGCAGGCGCAGGGTGTCCTCGCCGATATTATGATGAAACATCCACTCTAGCACCTCAGGTCTGGCCATCTGAGAGGAAAGGGCCTGTAGGCGTGCCGAGGGAATTTCCCCACCTTGCGGCGTCTTGTGTCGTGAGCACAGTGGTCGGCTCGTCGAGGATCAAGCACCTGGCTGCCGCGCAAGCATCGCGCCAGATTTTCCGTCAGCGGCGATGTAGGCACTAGCATCGGGTGCTGAAACACTGTGCCGATGCTGAGAGCCAGCTGCCTAGCGGGGAAAATCAATCTGACACACTACGCTGGGACAACACCTCGATACGGTCGCTATCGGGCCACAGAGTGCTAGATAGGCACAGCGCCGCCAACGTCGATTTTCCGGCGTTGTTTTTCCCCAATAGCACATGCACTTCGCCGGGCCACATCGCAGACTAATAGCATTGTTGGCGATAATACTGGAAACACCTTGGTCACATCCTGCAGCCTGATCAGGGGTGCGCTGGCGGAGATAGCATTGCTAATGCCGCTATTTACCGGCCTTAGCACATGCAGCGTACTGGCGTCATACATAATCCGTCGGCACAGTGATCTCGCCGCTGATAATCCGATCGTGCACCTCCTTGGACCTGCTGCCCAGATATCATCAAGGATATGGCGGCGTTTTCAGAAGGCCTTATAGTGCCGTTGATCAGCGAGGTTTGACAATTATAACCGCCAAGTTGGTTACTTTTAAGATCCTTTATCGTGGAACAGGTTTGGCAACAGCAACCTTGACGTCCTGATCCGTCGCACTCTACAGAATAGTCCAGATTATAGGTTGCCGGCACCCACGTGGGTGAATATAACGGTCAAAGTAAGCAATACGGTACCGTCATAACCTTGTCCGCCGATTTAATTACACCTTTGACATATGGGTTTATGGGCTGACAGTAGGCAGCTCTGAGAAGCGGCGATTGGGTGCACTAATGCCGGCGAAGTAGATCGCTAAGAGGCCTGTCTGACGCTGGCGGCGGCAGCCAATGTAGCGTACGCCTATAACGATTATGGCGAAGCCAACGCGATGCTGGATCTGGCGCAGCAGAATTTAAATCGCACCCACACCATTCTGTGGCTT
>NZ_LECR01000003.1:28355-38365 GCF_001602625.1 Sodalis-like endosymbiont of Proechinophthirus fluctus | reverse complement strand
CCGCTGCCGGAATCCGCCTGGCGGTTCTGATGGGCCTAAGGTTACGACACCGCCCATGCCCTGCCGCGTCCGCAGTTGATTGCGCCGGCTGCGGTGTCCTGCCAGTAAAGCTAGCGACCTTTATGCAGGTGCTTAGACACGACTATCGCCAACGTCTCGCTGCCGATAATCGGCTGGATATCGTTGCGACATGGGGCAAACGAGGATGTTTTTGGCCCCGGAGCTGCTGTTTATCATCACCTCATTTTTGTGAGGTATCTGCGCAAAATATGACGCAGCTGGTCATTTTCCACGCCCTGCAGGGTTTCTTCTCCGAACTGCTTTACCCATGGTGTAAACGCTGTTGCTGTCCATTTGTCCCGCTGCTAAGGATGGGATAGCGCTCCCTCTCCTGGCGATGGTCACCGCGGTAGCGTCCATTGGGTCCGCTAGCCGGCGGATGGATAACCGATAACTATACCCGGCCGTAGATCTTCTTCATTAACGTGCCTAATCGGCATATTCGCGGCTATTTTGGTTATAGCACAGCTTTAATAGCGGCAAGTGACGACGGTGACCCAGCAGATCGATTATGTCGGACTAGCGCTGCTGGTGCTAGGGGTTAGCTTGTTATAAGGTGGTGCTTTATAAGAGAAACAATCTCAATTGGTTTGAGTCGGCTTTTATCATTGTCGGCTCTTTGATTTCTGTAATTTTGCTGGTGGCGCTAGTCATTTGGGAGTTGACCGACAAATGCCCTATTATCGATCTCCGACTATTCCAATACCGCAACTTTTCTTTCGGAACACTGGCTTTGGTTGGGTTATTCTGGTTTCTTTGGCATCAACCTACTGTTGCCAGAATAGCTGCATACCCAGCTTGGCTACACGCCAGTCTGGGCCGGACTGACAGCAGCGCTCATCGGTATTTTTTCCGTTGTTTCTCTATCTCCGCTGATCGGGTCGCTACGCGCATAAATTCGATCTCCGGCTGTTGGCGGGAAGATTATTTTTGGTGATTGGCATCTCCTATTTTATGTGTTCCGATTTTATTACCGGCGTAGATTATTATCATATCATGATAATTCAAGGAATTATAAGGATCGGGGTAGCGCTATTTTTATGCCAACTACTAGTATTCTGCTTTCCAGTCTGCCGCTGAAGGATATTGCTGAAGGCTCCGGCCCCTGGCGGGCAGCCTTGCAGTTTTGCGTTTTCGTTGACCACCTGGATATAGCATCGGCACTAGATTTTCCACCACGGGCATTTGACGCAAGATATTACACTTATAGTCCCGACCCGAGACGCAGTTCTGTATCGAGAGGTTGGAGTAATACCCAAAGCACGATGGCGCAGTTGGACAAATAGGTGGAATGGTAGGCCTATATGCTGTCGACCGTGGACTATTTTACACTGTTGGGCTGGATCTTTTTCGCGCTGATCCTGGTCATCTGGTTGGTGAAACTGCCATTCAGTCATTATAGCGGTGGCGGTAGCTATTAAGGTGGCTGGCATCAGCGTCTTCTCATGATCCTGAAAAGGAAGTCAGTGGATCCCTTTTCAGGCACTTGATTGTTAATTTGCCGCCCGTTGCTGGGCGACGGTATTTTTATGCAAGGAAGCCGGCGCGCATCGGCGATGCGTCGGCTTACTCCTTCGCGTTTGCCACCTGCGTTAGACCAGGTGGCTACTTTCTACGTGACTGACAAAGCCTCCAGCGCAGTAATTAGATAGCGCCGTCTTGGCCATAAATGAACTTACCAGGAAGGGTTTAATACGATTATTTACCGGCGAAAAAGACTATTGTTAATCTTCAATTCGTTCCAAATCCTATGGCGGTGATGCGATAATTTTGTTGCTTTCCAATTTCTGCCAGTCGTGTCTGCTTATTCTGGTTGCTAATTACCTCTTCTCGATAGAGGCTATTTCCGTCAGCATCTTCATAAACGATTCAAGTATATAAGTTGGGAAAATAGCTATGTGGGATCCCTGCTCTTATTTTAATCGTTAATGTCTTCTTACCCAAGTAAAGCATGTCGATCAGAAACTGACGATCATTAAATCCATAGCCCATGAACATGAATTTATTGCCCGCATTATCGCTCGGAATCGAATTATCGGTAGGAATGTAGTCCTTATAAGTTGCCAGCAGTCGCTCACGCTACAGGATATTAAAATCTGGATAGACAAATAAATGTTATAGTTGAAAGGTGAAGATGCGGAGTGATAATCCTGATAAAATCTGTGTAAACCTACCGTAGTATTATCCAGCCTTATTAAGATCGCTTGCACAGGATCCCCTGCAACTCCGTATTTATCATCCTGAAATCGGCAATAGTTAAGATATTCTTTACATTTTTGCTATCGATGATGTATGGATAAGGTAGGTTGACCCGTAAGCGATTCTATTCTTTATGAAGAATCTCAATATAATCATCGATGCTGAATATCAATTCATCATAATTCAGGCTTGCTTAGGTGTCAGGGATATCTTTGGTGAAGGTGACTTTCCCTTGCAGATCACGTACAACAATATTTTCATAGATTACATCCGGGAAGTAATAATACGATGTGATAGTAAAGACGTCGATGACCAGTTTTCTTTGAGTGTAATCAACTAATATCGTGACGAAAACCTAGTTTGACATTCCAAAGAAATTTATTTCTTGCGAGATGGATGATCAGCTATGCGAGATTTTTAATAAAGTTAATTTCCGCTGTATTGCTTCCTACTTCACCCTAAGATAATCTGTTGTTGGCTGGTATTTACGATCTTTACCAGTAGGTAAACTCAGGGCGTACAACTAGTCGGCAGTTTTCTCAATGCTATAGCAGGGCTGTCTATAGGCGTTTTATAAACGTAACGCGCCCCTTCATCAGGATCAGGTCTTTACCATAAATATGTACAAAGTCATCTATGTTAAAACGCAAGCTGGCATTACCTTTCAGGCTGGTAGCTTTTAACTGAGTCTTATCAACTAGCCGGAGAGTAGATGTCCAGCTTCAACTGGTTTTTTACTACCTTCAACTGCGCTGTATCAACTAATTGATACAGCCGATATACTGCTTTAGCATAGCTATAATTATTGCGATCGAGCTGCGGTTTGGTCACATGGCCACCGGTAATCTGTATAAAAATGGTTATGTTCACCTGCTCTCCAGATACAATATAACTTTCAGACAGTATATCCAGCAGCGAGTGTACGATAAGGAATAAAGTCTGACATATTACAGTTTTTACGATACTGCTGCTTGAAATATGTGAAGGCATTCTTACTCGCCTTGTCCACCATTAACATGATAAAGTAATACTTGGAACGCAGATCCCACTGATTAAGTGATCTATCTCTAGCGATTAGTTGGAAGATGTTCTCCTCAAACTTTCTCTTTATTACCGTTATTATATAGTCAGCTATCTTGATATTTACGATCACCCAGTATCACATCTCAGTAGCTGGCAGCATACAATGTTGTTCCATACGTCACCGACGGAGAAATGTTTACCAAACATAAAGTGCTATTGATAGCAGTGGGCAATTTTATATAGACTACCCTAGTTGTTGGCCTATTGTAGTATTATCTAAAAAATAATAATCAAGGCTGTCGACTCTGCTGTCCAATTACATCCATAATAGCTACCATTGCTGTCATCTTTGTCGGCTTTTATTAATTATCGATTGTTAATATTCCAATCTGAATCGTTCTCGGACTCAAAGGAAAATCTGGACAGTAAATTAATTATGGACAGTGCATTGTAGAAGGAAAAAATACTTTCACAATAGGCGATAAGAGCATCTATAGTTTTTAATTTTTACTAGGTCTGCAGCGCTGGTTTATTGATCTTTAATACTAAGATCACTGCATATCCTGAATCTACTAAAGAGAATTGATGTCTTGTTAGTTCCATTGCTAAAAAAATGCCGATTCATTCTAGAATTTGCGGTATATATAAAATATCTTTGAGGTCTCTAGATATTATATTCCCATTATCTAGATAACATTTACGTAAGGCGTTTCGATAAATTGAACTTAGACCGAGTTGGTGCTAACTTCTACCAAGTTACGGATGACGCTTAAGCTATCCTCAGTTTTCTGCCGTCGTTTAATAAACACAGCGTCAACGTGCTACTGAAATCTACATTGACATGAAGCACTCTCAGCGTCTGGTTATCGGCGAGAATCATTCTTAAATGTTGGTGATTGTAGTTAATTTTACTCATTCCATTAGCATCTAACCAAATAGGTCTTGTCAGTGTATAAATCTATTTCAATTTTGTAATATTTTTCATTTTACTTACCTCAATAGTTTGAGTTAATTTGAAAAAATTACCCTATCATTGCTTTTAGAAAAAATTGAGTGTGCCTGGTGATATCCTGTACAGAAAATAAAAATATGAGTATTTGGATAAATGAATTAAAAATAACAATACTTAACTCATACAATTAATAATTGAAATTACGCCGCAACAGTATATGTTTTTTTCCTATAGTAAGGAATATATATTTTAGGAGTTGTGGCGGTGACGCATGTGTTAAAATTGAGGTAAGTTTTTGGATAGATACTATTTTTATGATCTTCATTTTAAAAATTTTTTTGATGCTTTTGAATCTAAATCTCTCAGTTTTATAGAATATATATATTCCATTATTCTGCTCTATCTAGGATAGATTTTTTATCTATTGATAAAAAATATAATGGCATAGATCATTTTATCCACTCGTTATCTCTCGGCAGTCTAATAGGTTGAGTGAGGAAATACCCATTATTTATTGAATATTTAAAATTAATGCAGATATTATATTGTATTTGAGCCTTTTAATACCTCACCCTCACTGTACTGATAAATGTAATTTTTACTGGTAGATTAAATTATTTTTTATAATCGGTTATTATCTGGAAATTTATTATAAATACTATAGAAATATAGTATAAATAATTTTATATCAGGCAATCAAATATTGTGCTTCATACGTTGACATTTGGGCTGTAGGGCCTGGCCTTGGTAGCATTAATCTGAACGGGTAGGCTGCTGCGAGTTTTCACTTATTATAAAGAAGAATTAAATAGCTTGATATTTAATTCTTCTTTGCCTATGACACGTATATTCGCCATATCGGTGTCTTGGTCTTGACTAGACAGAGAGAATTGGGGCACAGCGCCGCGCCGTCTGCGCTGGTCAACAGCAACCTGTATGCACAGGCGTGTTAGCATAAGACAGCGCTGCGACAGGCCATGCGGCGCTGGGTATTGATAAAGACAACAGCAAGGCAGATGAAGAAGGGAAGAACGGGAATTGGTAGGTCGTGCAGGATTCGAACCTGCGACCAATTGATTAAAAGTCAACTGCTCTACCAACTGAGCTAACGACCCACTTAAATACGTCAGAATTAGTGGGTGATGACGGGATCGAACCGCCGACCCCCTCCTTGTAAGGGAGGTGCTCTCCCATCTGAGCTAATCACCCTACTGTATGGGGTCGCATTATAGGGAACCGCCGCAATGAGTCAACGATTTTTCCAGTGAATTTTCGTATTCGTATTAAATTTAGCTATCCCGGGCAGTTTTGCACTGGGCTGAGTGAAAAAACTCCCGGATGAGGACAGGTGTTGAAGATACGGCCATAATAAGTGGTAGACTATCCCCATTTTTAATATGGGCTTGGAAGCGCTGTTTCGGCTCTTCGTCGCCATGCGTAATGAAGGCAATGTAGCTGATGAAAATTAAAACCCGTTTTGCGCCCAGCCCCACGGGCTATTTTCATGTTGGTGGCGCGCGTACCGCGCTCTATTCGTGGCTCTTCGCCCGCAATCTGGGCGGCGAATTCGTGCTGCGCATTGAGGATACCGATCTTGAGCGCTCAACGCAGCCGGCGATTGAGGCCATTATGGACGGTATGAACTGGCTCAACCTGGACTGGGACGAAGGTCTCTACTTTCAGACTAAAAGATTCGACCGTTACAATGAGGTCATTGATGACATGCTATCCCATGGCACTGCCTATAAATGCTATTGTTCCAAAGAGCGACTGGAGATGTTGCGTGAAGCGCAAATGGCCCGTGGCGAGAAACCGCGTTACGATGGCCTCTGCCGCGATAGCCACCATCATCACGCCGCCGATGAGCCCTGCGTGGTGCGTTTTAGTAATCCGCAGGATGGCTCGGTGTTCTTTAACGATCTTATCCGTGGGCCTATCGAGTTCAATAACCAGGAGCTGGATGATCTAATCATCTGCCGCACCGACGGATCGCCTACCTATAATTTTTGCGTGGTGGTGGACGATTACGATATGGCGATAACCCATGTCATCCGCGGTGAGGACCATATCAATAATACGCCGCGGCAGATCAATATCCTGAAGGCCATAGGCGCGCCGGTGCCGGATTATGCCCATGTCTCGATGATACTGGGCGATGACGGCAAGAAGCTTTCCAAACGCCACGGCGCAGTCGGGGTCATGCAATACCGCGATGACGGTTTTCTGCCGGAAGCACTGCTGAACTATCTGGTGCGCCTGGGGTGGTCCCATGGCGATCAGGAAATTTTCAGCGTCGACGAAATGAAACGGTTATTTAGCCTTGACTCGGTAAGCAAATCTGCCAGCGTGTTCAACACCGAAAAACTGCTGTGGCTTAATCACCATTACATTAATCATCTCCCAGCCGACTACGTTGCCACGCATCTGGTCTGGCATATTGAGCAGCAGGGAATCGATACCCGTACCGGGCCCCAATTGTCGGAGCTGGTGAAACTGCTGGGCACACGCTGCAAAACCCTGAAGGATATAGCCGCTAGCTGCCATTATTTCTACGAAGATTTCAGCGAATTTGATGTTGACGCGGCCAAGAAGCATTTGCGCCCGGTGGCGGCTCCAGTGCTGCAGGCGGTGCACGCCAAGCTGGCGGCGATAGACGAATGGACGCCGGCCTCAGTGCATGCGGCCATTGAGCAAACGGCCGAGGAACTGCAGGTGGGTATGGTCAAAGTCGGTATGCCACTGCGCGTTGCGTTAACTGGCACTAGCCAGTCCCCAACCCTTGATGTCACCGTGCATGCGATAGGACAGTCTCGGTCTCTGGCGCGCATCGATTTTGCGCTGAACTTTATTGCCCAGCGGGTGCAATAAAGGGCCAGTCAGCGCTAATTTGACGGCTTTTTCAGCGTTTGACCCGTTTGGCAAATTTAGCCTTTGACAGAGTTTGTTAGAATTCATATCATGCGCCCCATCCACCAGAGACGATGTCATGTGTATGGGGCTATAGCTCAGCTGGGAGAGCGCTTGCATGGCATGCAAGAGGTCGGCGGTTCGATCCCGCTTAGCTCCACCAATAAAAACCGGCTAAGGCTGGTTTATTTATGTATGTACGGAGTTGATACATAGGGAAATGGGCCATCCTGGCTTCCCGTCCCGGCTCTAAATCCCGAGAGCGTATAATGCGGAGGTGCAGCGTTAAATCACCAGGCCGACGATGGCGGCTGACAACACGCTGACCAACGTGGAGCCATAGACCAGTTTTAGGCCATAGCGGGAGACCACGTTGCCCTGATGCTCGTTCAGTCCCTTGATTGCACCGGAGACGATGCCTATCGAAGAAAAATTGGCAAACGAAACCAAGAAAACCGAAATGATTCCCACCGAGCGCTGCGATAATTCCCCGGCGGCTTTCTGCAAATCGATCATGGCCACGAATTCATTCGACACCAATTTGGTGGCCATTATGCTGCCAACCTGGAGCGATTCGTGCGCAGGAACACCCATCACCCAGGCAAGCGGGAAGAAAATATAACCGAGGATGCCCTGGAAGCTTATGCCGAACAATAGACTAAACAGCGCGTTAACGGCGGATATTAGCGCGATAAACCCGATAAGCATCGCTGAGACGATAATCGCCACTTTAAAACCGGCGAGAATATACTCACCCAGCATTTCAAAGAAACTTTGTCCTTCATGCGGATGGTTCATTTGTAAATCTTCATCTTTCTCTACCCAGTAGGGGTTGAGCAAGGATAGGACGATAAAGGTGCTAAACATATTCAGCACCAGCGCCGCAACGACATATTTGGGCGCCAGCATAGTCGTATAAGCGCCGACGATGGACATGGACACCGTAGACATCGCCGTGGCGGCCATGGTGTATATGCGCCGTTCTGACATTTTGCCGAGGATATCCTTATAGGCGATAAAGTTTTCCGACTGGCCGAGGATCAGTGAACTCACGGCGTTGAACGATTCCAATTTTCCCATGCCGTTAATCTTCGACAGCACGGTACCAATGATGCGGATAACGAAGGGAAGCACGCGGATATGCTGTAGGATTCCGATAAGCGCTGAGATGAATACAATCGGGCAAAGGACGTTCAGGAAGAAGAACGCCAGGCCCTGTTTATTCATATTGCCAAACACGAAATCGGTACCTTCAGCGGCAAAACCCAGCAATTTATCGAACATGGCGGAGAAACCCTGTACGAAGCCCAGACCAATTTGGGAATTGAGGAAAAAGTAGGCGAGTAAAATTTCAATCGCCAGCAGCTGGATAATAAAATGCACGCGAATGCTTTTACGATCGCGGCCAACTAATATTGCCAGGATCGCCACTACGGCGAGTGCCAGGACAAAGTGAAAAATGCGGGACATAGTTGCTCCAAATAATGAGGCAGGCAGAATTCTTCACTCATTCTATGTAATAGGGCAGGTAAAAACGAGTTATAAGTTGCAAATATAGAAAAATCCTCCTTCTCTCCTGCGCAGCTATCCCCCATACTCGAAATTTTATGAATTTTTTCTAATTATTAGGATAGAAAGTTTTAGATCTATACTAAGCTAAAACATAGCCTGCGCTATATTTTTAACGTCAAGGTGAAACGATGTTAAACCCGGGCACTCCCGTCCGTGGGGGGACATACTGTGCATTAATGGCTGATATCGCAAAGATAAGCAGAATCTCTCTAAATATATTTGTTATGTTTATATTTTTATAAACATATTAGTTGATAATGATTATTTCTATAGTGGACAGCCATGCTATGGATAATGTCAATCGCGCAGCGAGAAAAGTGAATCTTTCCTTCCTTGGACTTGCTTTTATCGCCGCGATTGGTTGTATCGATCTCGGTAATTTCGCTACCAATATCTAAGCCGGTGCCAGTTTTGGCTACCGGCTCTGCTGTGGGTAGTAGTATTATGGGCCAATATCATGGCGCCGCTTATTCAGTTTTTGTCTGTTAAATTGGGTATCACCACCGGCAAGAACTTGGCTGAACATATCCGCGATCGCTTTCCTCGTGTCGCAGTCTGGGATTATTGGGTGTGGGAGAAAATTATCGGGATGGCGACCGACATGGCGCTGGCAGAATTTATTGGCGCCACCATTGGCTTTAAAATACTGCTGGGGTAACGCTGTTACAAGGCGCGATAATTACCGGCATTGTAGCCTTTTTAATATTGATGATGCAAAATCGCGGGCAAAAACCTCTAGTAGTCGTGATAGGTGGGAAGCCTGCTACTGTTTGTTGCCGCTGCCTATATCGCCGAGTTATTTTATTCCCGTCTGGTATTAAGCGAATTGCGCGTCGACATGCCTATGGTCGACGCTGCCCGACAGAGAAGCAGTATTTCACTGACTGCCGGCGTGTTGGGCGCTACCATCATGCCGCACGTTATTTATTTGCACTCCTCGCGCCGACCTAGACAATCGTGTGGGCAGCCGCTCCGAACAATACTCTTGTATGTGGCCATAGCCATGACTATTGCCGGGTTCATTAATCTGGCAATGATAGCGACCGCAGTAGCGGCATGTCTGGATCCGGCAGATGATGATAGAAAATATCTACATAGTTCAACCCCAGGTGCCGCAAACTCTAGTTCAGACTAACCACCAGATATTTCTTCTATCCCCAATCACTATAATGCCCCTGTCACATGGTTTAGCCACCTTAGTAGAGATAATCAATTCATCGCGGTAGGGCATAAAGTCCTCGCACAGCAGTCGGCTAAAGTCTTCCCACCGCCGATCCTGGCGGTGGACAATGATTAT
>NZ_LECR01000003.1:14114-28340 GCF_001602625.1 Sodalis-like endosymbiont of Proechinophthirus fluctus | reverse complement strand
TGATGCCCCTATAGAAGGCGTGACGCAGCATTTGGCGGCTGGTGTGTCCAATACAATGTCGCATCCCAAAATTGTACTAAAGCCCTAGCGAGAGAGATTGCCGGCAGCGTCAGTCTAACTATTGCCACAGCGGCGATATTCCATCGTTTTGTAACTGGGACGGGCTGGCCTGATATACCATAAAGATTCCTTACTGTTCGCCAAAATGAGAAAAAGGCGTAAGAATGACATGGGCTAACAGTGCACCAGACGGTATCTTTATCGAGCGCCGGGAATAACACAAGAGTTATTCACACGGGCACCTTATAAAATAAAGTCTAAGTGCTCTTCATCATGGAGATGCGCGATAAAGGAAATTATATGAAAATATTTGGATTTATAATCGACATTATTTTAAAATCTACTGTGCCGTATTATTAGTTAATCAATCAAGGCGTCAGCGAACGCCTGGGCGGATTACACTCCGCATCTCTGATGCTGGTAAGCGTGGATTTTGCCGATATTGCCTGCATGTAGTTCGTAAGCGTCTGGCAAGAGGTGGGAAATTAGAGGTATTAACCGAGCGCGCGAAAGCGCTGCGCCGGGTCAGCGCCTAGGGCATCGTTCTTTGCACCAGTATCAGGCCAGGCATCAAGTGGCAGATCATATCGCGCAGAGCTGTCCTCTGACGTTGCTACACATTGTTAATGCCACCACCTCCCGCATCCATCTCGCGGGGGTACGGAGTGTCGGTTTGCTCGGAACCTGCTTTACCATAGAGAAAGTGTTTTATCGTGACCGACATGTCGCCGTCCCATGGGATTGATGTAGTGGTTACGGGGCCTGACGAGCGTTAGCGGGTGCATGAAATCATTTTTTAAAGAATTGTGCTTTGGAGTAATATTGTGCGACGACTCCCGACAGGCGCTTAGCCAGATTATTGCCGGATTGCAGTTTGAAGGGGGAGGGATAGTATTGGGATGTACGAAAATCGGCTTATTGCTCAGCCAGGATCAGGCATCGGTGCCGCTGTTCGGCACTACGGCTATCCGCGCTGCGGCGCCGGAATTTGCCATTGGTTAAGGGGATGGTCGGCGGTGAAGCGTCCACTGCCGTAATTCCTAAATAATTATCTCTATTATATAAATAATATATTAAATAATATTTATATATTATTTAATATTGCTCAACGGAGAACGCCTCGCAGCAAGCAGTTGAGTAAGTAGAGCTTGAAACGAAGGACAAATTATGTCCTGGCCGACTATGTTGGCGGAACCAATGCCGGCTGGCGCTGTGTAATGTAGAACGGGAGAGATCTCCTACATTCATATAACTATTCCAGCGATGATTACGACACTCTAGAGCGGGTTATTCACCATTATTTGGCCGGCCAAAAAGCCGTGTTCAAAGAGAACTATATCGCTAACGCATGCCTGATTACCGAAGATTAGGTTGAAATTACCGATCATTCCTAGGTGTTCTCCATTAAAGCGATGAAGGCAAGCCTGAATTTGGAATAGCTCGAAATTATTAATGATTTACTGCGGTATTGATAGCTATTCTAATGCTGACCGAAAAAGACGTCATTCAGTTCAGCGGCGGCAAATCCATTGCCGACAATTCGATTGCAATTTATGGCACCGGCACGGGGCTTAACATCAGCCATTTGATCCAGGCGGAGATCCTCTGGGTTAGCCTGTCAGGCGAGTGCGGCCATGTGGATTTAGCGCCTAACAGTGAAGAAGAAGAGGGCAATATTCTGTCAGTGCTGCGTGCGGAGCTAGGGCATGTTCCCGCGAAGCGGGTTACTGTACTTATTAGGCCCGGGCTTGGTGAATTTATACCGCGCTATCGTCAAGGCTGATGGGCGCCCGGCCCGCCGGCGCGTCCTGTTCCGAGCGTCGTGCTACGTTGCACTGTGTGATTATGCTACCGCGGGCGCGCTAGCGCCGTTATTTCCTGTCAACCCAGCAATGAGTGGGTCTTCCGGCGTTAGGGGGTAAAATATTTGAGTCCGGCAATGAGCAGGCACAGACTGATAACCCGACCGTCGGTCTCCACTGCCTTCCCTAGCAAACTCATACCCATGAGCGCAGCAAAGACGGCGCTAATTCTGCTCTAGACGACGTAAGCAGTACTCCGCCGGCAAGGTTTTCATGCCCAGGATAACAGTAAGAAGTTGATACAGATTGCGCTAATGACAATCAGACTAAGAAATGGGAAGGAGAAACCCTGGGTATATTTCAACCCGATGGCCTAAATCACCTCAAACAGGCTGGTGATGACAAGATATGGGACACGTTCTGTTTCGATCGGGTCATCTCCCCGTAGGGGTAAGACAGGGAGCTCAAGTCGTCCTGAGCACTGTGATAACAATTGCAGATTAGCACGGTAGCAGCTGGTACAGTAATCTGGTCTTCATCGCACTCGTCGAGAACTACGTCTAAATAGGGAAAGGTACATGACATTCGATAACGTGGACTAAGAGGCAGAGTAGCGATAGGAGTCAATTGCGTACGTGGTACGACTGGATCCATGCTCTGTGTACACCTCTGGAAAAAATCACAAAGTCACAGATCATGAATCTTAAGTAGATTAAGGGTAACTCGATAACTACTAATGGTAAAAAGATTGAGTCAGCTAATAAGCAAAACCGGCTTAAGTATTATCCTTTCTAAGGACTGTGGCCTGCGGAGGTGGAGAAAGCCACAGGCCATCATCATAATATCATTTTTTTCTAACATCCCGGTCGCCTGCGTGGCTCGTGACCGCTCCAAACTAACGGACCTAGAGACCGCCTAACGGAAAATAAGACGAAAATGACTAGTTTTAGGAATAAAACATGATGATAGTAGGAACTACTCCCACCACTGTGGCTGTGTTACCCTTTTTTACCCGCTTCAGATGCTTTTTGCAGATTATTTTTTAAAATTCTTGCTGTTTGGAGCTGCTACTACTTTACTCACCTTTACGACCGGCTTCAGATGCTTTCTGTTTATCTTCTGTGAAGTTGCCTGAATCGCCGAGATGTTCTGCCATGGTTAATCTCCAACCTATATTATAAAATCAAGAATTCATCTTATCCAGAAAATTCCTGATAATAGTCTTTTTTTGATTCATATTAGTATAGTGATAAAGCTACTTAACATTAATATTATTAATATTAGGTAGTAGTGGGTACGTTGATAAATTCATAAGATGCCTTTAAGAATAACCCTATGATAAGAAATTAATAATTAATTTAACGATACTGAAAATTAACATACATAAATTTTTATAATAATTAAATAATTAAAATATCTAACTTTTATCAATAAATATTGTATTTTAATACAATATTTATTGATAGGCAAAAAGATGTTAACCGATGGAGAAAAAGGTTTCATAGAAAAACAGAGAGTTAAAGGTAAGGAGCGGATTGTTACTAACATCTTAAGGTGTTTCATCCTCAAAAATATAATAGTAAAATGTGGTATTTGCCTTATGGCACGTCGCCGATATGGATTATTATTGCAAAGGCGGGGTAGTATAACTAAGCAATCAACAACAATGAGGAATTAGGCCTGCATCCGATGTTTTTCATTGATCCATTGGTTTACGTCCTCACTAAATCAAGTGTATCAGTTTTCAATCATGATATTGATTAATGAACACATCTCAGCCATAGGGACAAATATTGCCGGCGTTGGGAAAATTGAACAAGGATTCCCATGCCGTTGCAGACGGTTAACAATACTACGGTGAATAGCGGCCAATATGCTTTCATCAGATATCCGACTGTCACCATTTTCAGGGGCAGCATAAAATGCGCTGATAGCCATCACGCTACCTTCGTTGGCATTGTATTTCAACTGGATACATAGATATCCGTTACAGATACTGTTTTTCCCCAGTGTGACGATATTCACTACTTCCCAGGCGTGGTAGTGGTCGATTGCTGAGAAAAAAACCTGCGTAGTGCGACTGTAAAATAGACGCCTCAGTATCAACAATCGAATCGTTCGTTACTCTGTGAAAAGGGCTGCCCGATGACTCTGGGCAAAGGCCGTGCATAATTCCCAGGATGGAAGGGATAACTTAAGTTATTATCTTATCCGCAATCATGCAGGGCGACTCTCAGGTATTTCGCCTATTTTCTAGCATAGCGCATAACCGTGATGTTTCCCGTACGGTTTTGTCATCTCTCGCTAGCAGACCGCCACCGTGCTGCTTGTGGTATTCGATAACGATATGACATGACTGATCAACGAAATCAAGAGAGTTCAGTGCATACTTAATGAAGTAATGACTGGGCAATGTCAGCAACACATCCACATTAAACTGAGTTAAACGTAGCGGTCTCCCGTATCGTCATCGTCGCCGCAGAATTGATAAGACTCAAAAAATGGATTGCTCCCATGCGGGCTAAAAAGTCTGTTAAACTAAGTTCATCAAAATTCATTGCCAAGGTGCCATTATCAAATAAGAGATATTTTTCCCAGTGGCTATAATTATTTTCACGAACACTTTAGCCGTCACACAATGTTTTTTTATTTACTTGGGAAAATCACATCAATAAGCAGCCGTTCTTTGTAGACTTTCTCGTAAAAATTTTTGGCATATAGTACTTCCTGTTAAGATGAAGAAGGACTATATGTCCGTGTATGGAAATTGGATTATAGAATCCGCTGTCATTCGCGCATAATAACTTCTTTAACGAGATGATGCGACTCGTTATTTATCACATTAGAGCGAGAAAGTTGAACAGCGGCTCACCGGTCAAGCGCTAACACCACCTTAGCAGCACGGTTATTCGCGGAGGTCCCATGAATGACACCCTGTTAGGTACAAGTAGCCTAATGGCGCGAGCAGACGAAATCGTAACACTCGCTCGCGCAGGCTTTGGCAGACTAATGGTCCTTATCCGATTCAAGGTTTACCACAGAAAACTGATGCCTTCTTTAGGGATATTTTTCTGAATATAACAATTAAGTCATATATTATGATAATACTCGATAATATTATCAAGAGAAATTGTCTGGATTTTTGTACAGCCTATTTCAATAGTGTTATAAGAAAAGAATAATATTTCAGCGATTTATTTTATACCTATTTTTTGGATTGCATAGAAAATAATACGATGCTCTCTTTCTGTAAAAATGGTGACGAGCAGTGTAATGGTAATAATAGATGGTAACATTGTTATATAGTAACAGAGGTGAATGTGAACTTATATGAGCGCCAGAAATTTTCTAATATATTTTTTCTTATAAAAAATGGATATTTATGAGGATATGATACGGTTTTAGAGCGTCTCGGCCATAATAGGAGATTACAATAATTTCCGTGTCGGCGTGGTTTGGTTCAGCTTGGCGATCATAGACGGTGAATTCAGACGCCAACTCTGCCTAAGGACAAGGACATTCATCATTAGTGCGTCATACAAAATAAAATCCGTCTGGAATATTGAGAAACTCTTATACAGGGATAATCAGTATAAAGATTATGTGAAGTACTATCTCTAAAATACCCTATGGCACATGATAACGCTCTATAAATAAAACTAACGGAATAGTATTTAGCGAAATATGAATTAATTTTTTCTTATTTTATTAATATTTCTTAGCTATGCAAAACCTCCTGATGAAATTAATTGCATCTCTACTGAAAGAGAAAAAATTACACACTTTACACATTCAGTAAAAACTATTATGCTATAAAACGATAGAGAATAATAAAGTGGTAAGTGAAAGAATAGTCAGCTGAGATAAAGAGGAAAGTATTGCACGAGTGTTTTTCTTAATTATTTCTCTCCTGGCTTTATGAAGCGTATCGTTAATGACCTTAATAGATAACTGGTTTTTCTCACCTCCGATATCATGTTTATCAAGTGGTTACATCCTAAAAGGTCTAGTGAGTCGCATTCACATCATCACCGCGCTACGTTATAGCAACCTTTAAAATAAAAAAGTTCAGCACCACGCCGATTGAATGGTAACTAACATAGTCTTTCATTTTTGTCAGAAAGGCTCTAAACATTATCAAATGTGATAGGTTATTTTGACCGCAATAATAGTTATAATCACAGTATAGAAGACGAAAGAAAATATTATATCTATAATGAAAATTCATAAAATTTGTATGTGAATTTTAGTGCTATAAAATTAGCATCATTGAATAAAAGGTGTCACGGTTGAGGAATAAATGTGGTACAGTTAATAAAATGATAAACGCTGCAGTCCCAATTCAACATGACGTTGTCTTCTGCTGACAACAGTGATGGGTGATGTTGCTCTCACGCTCGCGATTGTGCGGCTGTGGATCTCTAATGCAGGCTGTTGACTTTAAACCCTACGCGATCAGAAAGGTAAGCTACCTTCTTGATCGGTTGCTGACTTTCCCCCCGCCTTCGCTAAACTCATCGCACACGCGTGAGCATTCCACCTCCCACGAATGCAATGTCTGAATTCTCTATTTATTTTATTTGGTGGATACCTATAGGTGGATTTCCTCGAAGGAAGACCATTACCATAGGGTAGTTCTCTCACGACGACATTCTGGTTGAAATGGCGACTGAATCACCGTCGAGGAGATACTAGATATCTACAACAATCCGGTCATAAAGAATAAATATTAGGCACTAGCAGGATATGATACCGTTCGCTCAGCGACAACTTACGCTTCAAAAAAAGCGAGATATCATAACACAACTACGCGTTGTTAATAGTATTTTACTGCTACTTCATCATTTGCTTCTAATGGATAATTTCCAGCACTAACGGAGCGACGCTCAAGTCAGGGACATTGGTCCATTTGATTTATTTTCCATTATTAAAATGGAATAGATAGAAATTTTAGAAACTATCTGTGATCAGCATGTCATGGTTAAGAAAGCGGTATATCTTATTTTTCTATATCTATCGTTTAGCACTTTTTGACAATGGCTCAACAAAGAATTTATCTTCCCATGTTAATGTCGTAATTCTATAACGTGTGTGCATCACCGTCATCTCTTTACATCCGGGACAGATTAAGGTGTATTTTGGTATAGCGTGAGATGATAATAAAAAAGAACATAACAAAATGAGAAAACAGCAACTTTTAATCATATTATTACTATTTTATATTTTTAAAATTAAAAAGAATGTTAAGTTTATTTTAAATAATAAAATGAATTGATGATACTTTAATTACCGTTATTATATATAGTACTGTTAGTGGCTTTGTCTTGTGCTCATACTATAGTGTGAGAGGAGATAGAGTCCATGTGTGATAAGGCATTCGATCTAGAACGCAACGTGCTTAATTCACTTACTACTACGAGCTAACTAATAATTACCACACTCGTTATAAAAATACAATTATTAATTTATTAATATTATAACTAAAATGTTGTTCTGCATTTCATGTACGTGGTGTTAGCCGTACTTAACCAGGAGATCCAACTCAAGACTCAGCAGTATAATAGAGGGAATGCTTTCTCTTTCTAAAACCGTTTTTCTGGTCCAAGAGGGTAAGTTCTTTATTGCACGGTATACAAAGCCGATTCAGGTTTTAGAAAATACAAGTAGTTGAAGTATGGCATCAATTTTTTTATTGCTCACAACTTATGCTATTTTTTCGATTGAAAAATATC
The DNA here is from genome assembly GCF_001602625.1 of Sodalis-like endosymbiont of Proechinophthirus fluctus. Classification (GTDB taxonomy): domain Bacteria; phylum Pseudomonadota; class Gammaproteobacteria; order Enterobacterales; family Enterobacteriaceae. Next base: position 20,746 of record NZ_LECR01000003.1, on the reverse strand, counting down.
TAAATGATGTAAGAAAATATCTCTGTAATTTACTACAATATTCTATTTAGGAAAATGTTAAAAAAATTTGGCACAGTAACGCTATTGCCCTGAGTGATTTATCAGGCGCAAAAATTTTTTCTACCATGGGTATGGTATCATAAGAGAATGCAGAACAGGTTCTCCTGATAATGATGCCTATGCTTGAGAAGAAAACAGGCACTAAAGATCTACAATCAGCTATGTTAGTTGTTGATAGGAAGATATGTTATCTTTCTAGTCGTTATCAGAGATAGAAATATTAACTATAATGGTTTCAATCAAGCATAAGACAATAAGCGTCAGGTCCGCTCTCTGATAAAATCAGCCGTCTATCTGGCGGCTTTAAGTCATCCGCAGTATTTTAGTCTGAATACTCTTGTCGTGAATGAGTCTATCAGCGTCGATATAGATCAGAAAAAATTCTGGTCACCTAGAAATTCGATGAGAACTTATAAAGGGAGAGTGATACTAATAGATGCAGCTCGCTCACTCTATTAATGTTGCAATAGTTAATACTAGTATGTCCGTCGCTATTAATACAATAGCGGAAACACTAAGGCGTATTGGGATACCTGAAGCAAGAATACAAAATAATCTTTCAATGTTGTTAGGTACCTTGGACATGGCTCCGGTGGAGCTGAAATGGTCTATCCAGACGATTGCTAATATTGGTGAGCATACTTTAATTTCCATCCAAGATAAAGAAAGAAGGAAAGGCAATTTATCAAAGGACCGAAAAAACTGAAAAATTTGTCTCGCAACAGGCAGTATGGTTGAAGCTGCATGCTATGCAAGAGTTAGTGTTTTCTAACGCCTCAAGGAAATTAAGCGCAGGGTTTAGAAATGATGATGTTGCGGTAAAATTAGATTATCGAGTGGCTTACGAGATATCTGGTTTAGCGATATCGATGACACCAAAGTAGTGCTGACATGAATAGGTCAGGATAACAAGAAAATAACGAAACTTTAAGGGGCCAGTAGCTAGCTATTCTTGACAGAATAATTCCTTGAAAATAAATTAGGCATAACGAATGAGGTTTTGTAAAAACAGATCTAACGCGTCATGCTTTAATACTAATTAAAGCATTAGTAGAGAAGAGGGTAATTTTATTAAATTAAATAGTCATTTAACGTTATTATACTTAATTTATAAGTTTATAATGTGTTAAATCACTATCATGAATAGCGTGCTAGTAATGAATTTATTTTACTATAATCACTACTAACAAAAGTTCACCTCTTCTCTGATAATTTTATTTTATTCGTAATTATATAAACATATAGTATGATATTACTATATAATGCCACGTACTGAGTTGACACCAATCTTTTAATAAATTCTCAGTAATTTATTCCCTATCGTTCCATGAAAAATATATAACTTAGATGCTATTTCTTTAACGGGCAACTATTATTTGAATAGCGTAAAAATTATCATAATCTCTCTATCTGTAAAAACTTCAACTGGTAGCGTCAAAGATAATTACAGATGGTTTTTTGTCTTGAAATAAATTAAATATCGATAGATAATGAAATTTCTTCGTGTAGTATATTGTTCTTACAGTTTCACTATTTTTGCTTTTCGTATCTGCCAAAAATGAAGTTGTGATAATTTCAGCACCGGTCAGCATTTCTCAGATTTCCTATCATTTATTTAATATTATTCAGATAATGAATGCTATAAACAAGGAAATTCATCATCAGTTCGCCCCTCAAAATCCAAACTTTTTTGGAATTTAAATTTCCCAGCAATAAATAAAATTGATTAATTATATTAATCTACTATGGTAAGTGTTATTTACCTATGATGGCGCTGATGGGATTTATGTTAAGGAATTCAACAGTAAAATTGCTACACAACTCCGATGTTTTTTGTCCAGTTGAGTGCCCCTTATTGACCACTCCGTTTAGCTTGAACAACCAAGAGTAAAGGTCACATATTTAATCAGTTTTGTATATATTATATAATATTAATATATAACTATTAGTCACGTTCTAGTATCCGATTATTGACGGCGTTATGGTGGTGTAGGCTTTATGTGATGTTCCAGGTATAACTTGCGCGGATATCAGGATGATAGGAGGCCAGCGAGATTTCATAAATTCTACGGGCAGTATCCATATTTTATTTTCAAAATCTATGATGATCAGCACAATTCTATCAGCAGCTGCACGGTACGAAAATCTGTGAGCTGTAAATTCTGAGTAGCGAATTTTACTAAAAAACTCCTACTGTGACCCTGTAATGCCCTGTTAAATTTCCTAACTTATGTCTCATGAAGAATAAGAATGATGCTCTGACCTTAGCACAGCTATTGCATAGACAAGTCTGCCGCAAGGTCGTAATCAGTGCTTCTGGTACCGATAGCAAATCTGAATGCTTTTCCAATTCATTTTCTAGTTTCCTCATTCGTCTTTCCTCATTCGTCCCACTATCCTACGTTCTTCAAACCTTCTCAAACCCCTATTTAGCTTTTATATCTGTAATTGGCGTATCCCCAATAATAGAGAAAATATCCTTGTTAGATAGGCACAGGATTTCGTATGCATATTGCTATGACCAAGTCTGTCCTTGTCTTCAGAACTACTCTCGAGCTATTAAACAAAAATTATCAGCGTTTGTAATATTCGGGGTTAGTGTTTTTAGTGCTTTCTTTTCGCTTTCTAAGAAATACCGTATCTGCCAAATCTTGTCACCTGTGGGAGTAACGAATTGGAATAGACTATTCGTATCCGACATACGGTAACTTTTCTTTCTGGATTTAGCTTGCTCTATTTGTTTTGTGGTTAGCATGAGTAGACATCCTACTATTAGGAGCAGCAAAATTATGCCCGCAATAATGTTCGTAACAGTTGCGTGATGTCAATAGATTTTGGGTAATGTAGTGTAACTATTATCTAGTAGGAACCCTGGATTGGCGTAGTGTTTAAGTAATGCGAAGTTATGAACGTTAAGGTAATAATGGCGTCCCCGACAGGAATCGAACCTGTAACTAGCCCTTAGGAGGGGCTTGTTATATCCATTTAACTACGGAGACATGTGTCAAGCGACGGCTAGTATAGTCTATCTAGACCCGGAAATAAGCACTCTGCGGCGCGTTTTCTCAATTTCTGGTTAAAGCATGGTATTGCTCGCTTCATAGGGTGAAACCGTGAGCGTGAGACGGCATCCCGTGCCCGCCGGAGCGGGGAAAAACCACGATGACATGACGCTGAACGCAGCGGCGTGTCTTCGCGACACGCGCCAGAGGGGTGTCGGCACCGGTATACGGTGAGTGCCTCATGCCGTCCGAAAGCGCATAGCGCGCGTTCTGCGACTTAAAGCCTTGGGCGTCCACGAGAGGCCTGTCGTGTCGCCGATCGTCCCCAGGGGCTAATCTTATTTAGAAGAGGTAACGTTTTAGATCGCTGGCAGTGGATGCTCGTCAGTTATGGATCGGGTCATTAAGTATTTGGGCGTGTCTTAGCAACGCGAAAATAAATATACAGCCAACGATATTGCCTGCTAACATGGGCAGCGCGAACGGATAGAAAAATTGCCACGCCTATTGGCGACTGGTCTGCCTCTGTTGTTGATGTCTCCGCTGGTGGCGCTACTACTGTCTCTGGATCTGGCTACCTAGCGCGCCGCAGTGGTGTATTTCTCAGCTTGTTGTTGCCACTATTTATCCCGGTGCTGATCTTTGCGCCGTGGACAATACCGCGTCAGGGTTGCCCGTATACGGCTATCTGGCGGTACTGCGTTGTTGGCCGACAGCACAACGCTGGCGGCGTTCGCTACTACCGCCGCGGCGTTGCGGTTCAGCGTGCCGTGAGGGGGGGCCGGATTCGTGAGATGGCATAAAAAAAGCCAACGGCCGGCAAACCACGCACGTCACCTTGTTGATCCGATTGTTGATTCGATACCCTAGACAAGCGGTTTACCTTATTAATTGTGAGCAATAACTATTATATTGAAAGTACTTCATCAGTGGGCCAAACTGGAATAGCTATATCAGATTTGCGGGCATTGTCTGCCCTGGTTTACCCTTGCTGAGACCTGCACGTTGCTGCTTGGTCGAATCTGGAACTTTGGTATTGTGCCGCTCGATTATCAACAGGGCGATAGCATGTGCATTATGTATTTGCACGTGCCGGCCACAGGAATCTATGGGCATTTATCGCTATGGCGATAGCCCTTTTTATCGGTCTAATATGGCAAATGAAAATGGCTGATTTGACAGCGGTGGCGATGGCTTCCAATGGGAGCGGTATTTACCTTTAACGCGCTGGTGGCGGGATCCGCCTGGGAAAAACCCATGTGGGGTGCTTGGTAGATATGAGATGCGCGCCTTACTTCGGAGTTAGTGCTGCTGTTTTTGTATTTAGGCGTGATGGAATTATATCATGTCTTCGAAGATCGCTGTACCTCTCCGGCATCCTGATCCTGGTCAGGATTGTCAATAATTCCCATCATTCATTTTTCGGTGCAGTAGTGGAATACCCTGCATTAGGGCTCTACCAACATGCAGAAAACCATTGATCTCAGCATGCGTATGCTGATGCGTTGGGACATTGCCGGTTATCTGTTGCTGTTCATTACCTTGACGCTGATGTGTTTACGCATGCTGATTTTATTCAAGGAGCGTAAACGTCCTTGGGCTATCGCGCTGGCGGCGTATAAAGGATCGTAGGCGATGAATACGGCATTTTCTTCCTGGCCGGTCTTTCTGGCGATGGGTGATTACGCTTTGTACGTTTGGCTAGCCGGTCGCCGTCACGCTGAATATTACTATCGACGTTGGTGGTACATACCCGCGAAGCGCGCCGCTAGCAGGGCACGCTGAACGCATGCGATATGGAGCCATGTGTTCTAAGTCGGCGCTCTCTCCGGAGAAAGGCTAGTGAACCCGCGTCGTAAAAGCTGCCTCTATTTGTTAGTGATGGTGGTTGTTAATTGGGGCTGCGACGCCGTCGGCCCTTACGCTATCTATGTGCGCTGCGCGCTAATATTGATTTGTTTTATACGCCAAGCGAAATTCTCAGCAGTAAATAAGAAGATCACCATTTGCCCTCACGTCTGCTAGCGCTTGCGCATCGGCGGCAAGGTCATGCACGGCAGCGTAAAACGCGATCCGCAGACTCTGCAGGTGACCCTTAAAATTTAAGATGCCGCCGGCACCGTTGTGGTCATCTATGTCGGTATTTTTCCCCGATCCATTTCGTAAAGGGTAGAGGCAGTGCCGCAGGGGCACCCTTGGCGCCTCCAATATCTAAGGACGCCAGCGGCGCGCACCCTCGACCACCGACGCAGAGCGGGGGAGTAGCCATGATCCCGGAACTCGGCAATTTTCTCCTGTGCCTCAGCAAACTGGCTTAGCGCTTCTGCCTTGTGGGGCGCCAACCGGCAGGATGCGCGCATGATGGCGGCGGCACGGCCTTTGCCCTATGGCGTGTTTCTTTCCCTCTCCAGCGCCTTTGTCTATCTGGTTCAAGTTCTTATCGTTAACGATTTTACCGTCACCTATATGATGAGTAACTCGAACAGCAGTCCTGCCCATTTACTACTGTATTACCACCACCTGAGGCGCTCATAAGGGATCGCTGCTGTTGTAGGTTGTTGTGGTTGCTATTGCTGAGCGTCTGGATGTTATGGCGGTGGCGCAGTTTAGCCTTAACATCCTAGCGGAAGCTGTTGCGCGTGTGCTGGCGGTAATAGGGATGTGATCGCCTGCGGTTTTCTCACCTTTATTCTGCTGACCTCCAACCCGCTTCGCCGTACGCTGCCAGACTTTCCCGTTGATGGGCATAACCTTAAAATCCCGTATTGCAAGACATCGGTCTTATTTTCCATCTGTCCTTGCTCTATGATGGGTTATTTTGCCATCTCGTCATTGATTGCCGGCCGTTTGGACACGGCTTTAGCGCTCTGGTTATGCCTCTGGACACTGGCGGCATAGATTTTCTTTACTATCGGCACCGTAATCGTTCCGTCTGGGCCTATTATTGAGCTTGGCTGTAGTGCGGCTGGTGGTTTTTAGATCCGGTGGAGAATGCCTCGGTTGGTTAATGATCTGGTTGACCGGTACCGCCCTTGTTGCATTCGCTGGCGGTCACTGAGAAGCTCGGGACATTCAAAGCCTGACGGTGTTGCTAGCCATCATCGCCTTCTCCTTATGTTATGACCCTATTGGGTACGTTCCTGGTACGATCCGGAGTGTTTGGTCTCAGTACATGCTTTTGCGTCGGATCCGGGGCGCAGGTCGCAGGATAATCATCCTGGCCTTTGGGGTGCTGGTAACAAGGCGCGGATCACTGCTGCTGTACTCCCCTCAAGGAGCAAGGTCCGCAGCCGCGAGTAAAACGACGTATTTTCATGCGAGACCTTCTTGCTAGGCAACAATATTCTGTTGATGGAGGCCATACTGATGGTGCTGATCGGCACTCTGTTACCGCTAGTGCATAAAGAAGAACTGGGCATGGGCAGCATTTCTATCGGCGAATCCTTTTTCAACAAGTTGTTTACTTGGCTTATGGCGCTGATGGCGCTACTGTTCGGTATCAGCCCGCTAGTTCTCTGGCAGCGCGATGAAGTGAGAAAGCTGCTTAAGCACTTACTGCTCGGCGTTGGG
>NZ_LECR01000003.1:9452-14108 GCF_001602625.1 Sodalis-like endosymbiont of Proechinophthirus fluctus | reverse complement strand
GAGGAGCTTGACGGAGGCTCGTGGGTCGTATGCCTTCTTATTACAAGCCGTTATTACAAGCCGCTCGTGAACTGGATTTGGCTGAGCGGGTTATTTATGGTCGCTGGTAGTGTTTGCTGTTTGTTAGACTCTCGCTATCGGGCGGGTAAAAAGACCTGTCTGACGGGCAGCGGGGTGCCTACACATATGAGCTACAATCTGCTGTTTATGCCTTTGGCACTGTTTTTTCTGTTGTCGCTCGCTTTTTACCGTAGTAGTTTGACGCGCGGCGTCCACGGCGACAATCCTACGCGCCTGGGGTCAGTGTTGATAGGAAAATCGTTCCGGCCTTGACCCTGGCGTCTCTGGAAGATCTAGGTATATCTAGGTAAAACCTACAATCAAGTAGTGCTGCTTGACGGGCGTCCTTGGCTGCTTAATGTCTGGGCTACCTGGTGTTCCACCTGCCCCGCCGAGCACCAATTCTTCAACGGTCTCGCAACACGGGGTGTTAGGATCGTCGGTATCAACCAAAAAGACAATCGCCCTCAGGCATTGGCCTGGCTGAACACGTTTGGCAACCCTACATAATGAGCATGATCGACGGCGGCGGTATTCTTAATCTGGATCTCGGAGTGTATGGTATGCCAGAGTCATTTCTTATTGATGAGAAGGGGTAATCGCGCGCTATCGCCATGCCAGTGATATGAACGGCCGGATCTGGATGTAGGATATCTCTTTGCTCTATAGCCAGTATGGCGGGAAAAATGAGGCGCTCAACGATATGGCTTTGCTGGGCGACCTGCTGCTAGGCGCTTGTGCTGCGGCGGCCATGTTGATATTCATCAATTCAGCAAAGTGGCGCAAGAACAGCAGTACCGCTCAACCGCAGCGCGGTGACTGGTTCGGAGAAAGTACGACGCAGCTATTTAGCAGTAACGGTCGGGTAGCATTTGAGATAGACTAGAAGCTTCCCTAGCGATGGCATAAGAAAATACAATGGAGTTCTATAATGAATTTTCGCCTGTCAAGTGTGGTGTTTGCCATCGTCCTGCTTCTAGGGTGCGCTACTCATCAAAATCAGGACGACCAAGGCCGGTCAGATCCTCTGGAAGATTTCAACCACAGCATGTTTAATTTCAACTATAACGTGCTGGATCCATACGTGGTGCGCCCGGCGGCAGTAGCCTGGCGGGATTATGTGCCGAAGCCGGCGCGTAACGGGTTGAGCAATTTTTTTACCAACCTGGAAGAGCCTGCCACAATGGTCAACTACTTTGTTGAGGGCAAGCCATACAAAGCGATGGTTCATTTCAACCGTTTTTTCCTTAATACCCTGCTCGGTATAGGGGGTTTAATAGATGTAGCTTCCATAGTGAACTCGAAGCTAGCCAAAGAGGAGCCGCGACGTTTTGGCAGTACGCTGGGCAATTATGGCGTCGGTTACGGGCCGTATATGCAGCTTCCCGGCTACGGCAGCTTCACGCCACGTGAGGACGTCGGCAGCCTAGTGGATAATCTCTACCCGCTGTTGAGCTACCTGACCTGGTGGATGTCCGCCGGCAAATGGGCGTTGGAAGGCCTGGAAACGCGCGCTCAACTTCTGGATTTAGATGGCCTGCTGCACAATTCGCAGGATCCCTACGCCATAGTGCGCGCCGCCTATTTCCAGCGGCATGAATTCCTAGCCAGTGATGGCGTATTGACGCTGCAGGAAAACCAGAACGCCGCCGCCATCCAAGGCGATCTTAACTCGATAGATATCCAATAAACGGCGCTGTCCTATGTGGTCAATGGCTTAACTTCCGGATTGCAGAGGTAACGTGCCGGTCGGGGAGGGCAAGTTAACAGGGAGTCAGAGAGCGACTGATGGTGTGGCGACCCTCCGGGGTGCGGTTATGTTAGTGCCGTCTAGTGCCGCTGCACTCAGTATGACGTTCTGTTTACGGTTTTACTATATCGGTAACTATTTGGAAATATAGAACTATATCTCCTTACCTCTGGCGATAAAAATGCGTCTTTCTAAGATCTATTATGCACCGAATATTCTGTTAAAAAAAGTACAATTTGCGTATAATTATTTCCTATAATTAGTAAGATTGATGACTAGCTCCCTACCATAGGTCACCTGGCAAGAGGAACATAATTGCTAATTAACTGAACAAATGCAGCGCAAATGAAACGGCAGCTTACTGCTGCGTTGACTTTGGCATCATCATTATTGACAATTAAGATTGCAAGGCGAGCTTTGGCCGAGAATTTTTACAGTCCACCAGCAGGCAGAATCGATGTTGGCCTCGCTGTAGGAAAAAAACCTGCGTGGTGGAATCTGAACCTTGCCAGATCAATGCCAAGATTGAACTGCAGGATAACGGTTTTGTGCTTTACGCAGATTTTACTTTTTCTGTCAGAATGAAATTATTATTTTTCAATTTTGTCTACATTAATTCCATTTTATAACTATAATTCTGAGACATAAAGTAAAGTATAGATGCTATTTTTGTTCCGATATAAGAATATTATCATGGTATTTATGCACCATTATGACAAATTTTTTGTCATAACCTGATATTGACTCCCATGGTAGAGTTGATGTAGAAGTAGCGTTTTGGTCAGATGAGACGCTCATTTGATACGGTCGTTATACCGCCACCGTGGGTAGATGTCGCCTCGGCCTGTATGTCAGTCGCAGAGGCTGGGGCATTACCCAGCCGACCTGGCGCGTTTTTCCCCCAACAATAACGGTGCATTATGCAAGTTCTAATTATGCGACATAGCGATGCTATTTCCGAGGCTGCCAGCGATATGGAAAGACCCCTAACCGATCGGGGCCATGACGAATTCAGCTTGATGGCGCTCTGGCTTAGCAGCAAAGTGGTGGATATTGATCGGGTGTTGGTCAGTCCCTATCTGCGCGCTAGGTAGACGCTCGATACCCTGCGGGTATATCTGGTGTTTGCTGGACGGACATGAAATGTTGCCGGAGCTGACGCCGGGCGGGGGATTGCCGGACTGGTATGCTGCTTGCCTGCAGGCGCTGATGAATGAAGGGTTTAAATTGGTGTTGATCATCTCTCATTTGCCATTGATGGGAGATCTGTTGGGGGATTAATGCCCCGAAGAGGAGCGGACGCCGATGTTCGCCACTTCGGGCATGGCTGGAATTGATCTGGACGCCGTCAACGGCAGCGGCAAGCTATACTGGCAAGTGGGGCCAACGCAACTGCTGTCAAAAGTCTGAAAAAATAGCGTGCCGGACGCAGCGAAGGGTGTCCAGAAAAGGGTAGAATGACCATTCTCTCCCTGCTAGACGCGTTGCTACGACGTTTTCGGACGCTGACTCCGCTAATCGATATTGTTCCGATTGCACTTACGACTAGTAGTTCTGCCGCACTATGCAGGTCGGCTTACCGCCACCTCCCTGCTTGCAAAGGACCAGGTGGCTTTCAGGATGACTTAGCCGCTCTCTGCAGCTTTTCTCTTACCCGAAACTGGTTAAACAGGATCGGCGTCAGTGTGGGGATCGTCAGCAGATGTCTTATCAGGTGGGATGGCCGCCCATTTTTACTGCTCACTTCCTTTTATATGCCAGACTCCGCACCAGTCTACCGGCGTGTTTCTGTTTTATCTTTTAGGATGATTTCACTCTCGGCGGTTTTTTAGCCATCACCTTAATGGACATTAAAGGTATCTGTTAATCTGCGCAGCACTAAGCACCTAAAAAAGTTTAGCTCACTCACGCCCTGGCGCAAATATAGCAAACATGACCGCATGACTGCCGCTGAGTTATCTCACCCCTAAATCTTACTTTAAATCTCACTTCAAATCTCACCTTAAACACACTGCTGAGCTACTTTATTCTCTATATAAAGCGCTTTTTACGTAGTGAATACGCAGTTTTTTAACACACCGAGGTCACAGGGGTAGAGGTGCTCTTTACCGTCCGGTCAAGGTAGGGTAGTTACGCAACTCACTTAAGACAAACGATATATGTAGGTTCTCTACTTATATTAGGTATTTCAATTAAAATAATATTATATATCGTGAAAATTTAATTTATATTTACACATTAAATTAATAATGATTGTTAATCAACATTAATAATAATTGTTTCTCATTATCAAACTTGCGAAGAGCGGGTAAAATTTTTAACAAATGTTAAGATAGGGGTTTAGGGGGATAATATAAAATTCAGGCAATCAAGATCTGCAGAAATTTCCGTTTATTTCCCATATTCCAGATAATTCTATTATACAAACGGTAAAATTTTTTGGTCGGATTACTCAATATCGTTAATAGCGGCGGTTATTTTTTCCTTTCTTCATTCATTTTTATACCAGAATTTATTTGGAAAATTTCATAGTTTATGCGGTTAGGATCGTTTTTATTTTCATGTTTAACGTCTCTTCAACTTCTCAATATTACTTTCTTTTCTTCGTTTAGTCAGATTTTTAGTCATGTGTTTATCTGCCTATCTTGTTAGTATTGGTAATTATATATTTAATAGTTCAAAGTAATTTTTTTAAGTTTTATTTATTCAAATCAAATTGTCGGTATGGTAACCTATACTATAAAATTTTTTATTATATAAACTATGGTCTATGAGATGAATATTATCACTCAACCTTTTTTATAAATTATTATACATTTTTATACTTAAAAATTAAGTCTTCCCAT
>NZ_LECR01000003.1:3559-9445 GCF_001602625.1 Sodalis-like endosymbiont of Proechinophthirus fluctus | reverse complement strand
TTTTTTGCATTCAATAATATAATTAGTTACGAGTTTAAAATGTCTAAATAAAATTAGACAGGGTAGATACTTGTTATTTTTGACGATGATAGTGTAAGTAACATATGGAAATTAATTTGCAGATCTGTGGCTGATAATAAAGCAGCATATGGCTTAAAGATATCAGAAAATTATTGTCATAATGACGCATTACTGGCGGTACTAAACCACGCAAACGTGGATACCATCGTCAGTATAGACGCAGATTTGTAAGACAATACGAATTATATAGAATAAATAATTGACTGATATATAAATGAATTTGTCTACAGCGTACGTTTACAGCTAGACAGTGATAGTTAATTTAATCTAACCTATGATATCATTTTATCTGATCATGGCTGTGATAGAGATTAAACAAATTCAAGATCATGATGATTTCATACTCATCAGCCGGGGTGCATTAAAAGTATTACTGAATTTAATAGAGAAAAATATTTATCTACGTAGCATAAAGTGAACAGGTATTTTATTCATGCATAGTGCGAGTGACTGGCGATACACATTATTCTCTGATCAAGATGATCTCTTTGGCGGTGAGAGGGATAACATCTTCTTCTATCTATCTCCTGCGTATTATATTTTACGCAGAATTTATCATCTGCTTTCTATCAGTATTTGTAATTATATATATCCTATATAAAAATAATCTGAAATATGGTAGAAGGTTAGATACCGATATCTCTTTCTATTTTATTCTTCGGTGGAATTTAATTATTTTTTCTCCGTATTGTAGATTAATATATTGTAAAATATACGCTGAAATAAAAAAACAGACCGTTTTTTAATAGAAAAATAAATTAATTATGAAGTTATCTCAAAAGCCACTGACGCAGCGCCGGCGGCGGATGATATACAGGTAACGTATAATACTTTAAATAAAAATGTTAAATAAAAGACGGTGAGAAATTGGTAATCCTAATAATTCCTCAATACTGAAAATGAAATTACTGAACGGTAATCATGCCAGGATCATCGCCGTTTTTTCTGGTTGAGTTTAATATCGGATTTATCCTATCTTATTTATCTATCACTATTTCATCTATCCTATCTATTTTCATAGCGACTCTGCGGATATGCAGGTGATAACTAGTGTTTTCATTGAAAGATACAGCCTACTTCCTGTAGATTTTTCCTATGGAAATAATATTATTTCCCTATATTATAGTTATTTCACTGCACTTGTAATGCTGTTGGGGATATCTGGCTATAAAGCTTATACATTCGGCTCTCTGCGCTTATTATTGCCGCCTAGTTTTTTATTATTTACCTCGACTATCTTAGGTATTCACGCGCCATTCTAAATCGCTAGCGCTGTCTGCGGTATTATTTATCCCATTGGGATACAACGATCTGGATATGGTCTTAGGGTAAAATATAATATAGAAAATATTATGTTTATACTTGTCACGGCGATAATGATGTTTCAATAGTTGCAGCGCCTATTCTGATATTATCTTTTTTAATTTTTCTACCAATAACGATGATATCTTTAGAGGCACCAATTAGAGATAAATTAGTTGCATTACCATTGATTGTGATTTTATTTATTTTTTCGATTTCTATAAAAGCGTTTATCCTTTCGCGTTATCATTAGCGATCATCATCGTCAGTTATGTTGGAAACGAGGCATTGCCTAGACACACCGGCCCCCTTGAAGTAAATTAATCTGCAGTTATTAACATTGTATAATCTACCCGATATGATGACAAACCTCTCACAGTTCGTGATTGCTATTCTTATCTCAATAATTGTCAAGGATGTTTTTATAGAGATGAAGATGGTTAGTTTAGGTTTCCTACTATATATCTTAAGTATTGGAATGCTTCTATATTACGTAGTACTTTTTATCTATGATATTGTAATGGCCAGGGTAAGAGTGAAATAAAAGTTAGTTTCTGTTAATAATAATTAACTTAGATTACTAGACATCTTCTTTATTCTAGCAGAGATAGGTATTGTGATTAGTTTATTCGCAGTGGCAAGTCTGAATCCTGATTCACCCTACCACGTGCAATAGGCTATTTCACTGCTCAAAATAACGTTTTATCGTTGTTATTATGAATAATTATCACGCATTATAAAAAAGCACGATATAAATCATAACAATCATCATAGCTCTTTTTAAATCATGCTAGTGTCCCGTAATTATAAATAAATATCTTAGTCTCAGTATTAATATTACGTTTCATCGCAATCTCGATTTCAATAGAGAAATTCTGTTGTTTATAAGGAAAAATAATATATACTAAAATTACAGCACAGATTTTTTGGGATATTACCGCTGAATTAGATTGATAATTCGGTAAATGCCTGTGAACTTGCCATGAATGGCAACAACTTTATTCCTCGACATTGGTTGTCCAACCTAAGTTGGTTCTGCTCCATAGAGAAGTGTTTTACTATTTAAACTAGGATGTCGAAGCAAGATAAGTTGATAAAAGATCGGATCATGAAGCGCTATGGCGAATTACTACTCACTAAAGGGATGTATCTATTTGGAAAAGACTAGTAATTTGGGAAAATGACCGGCAATGCGTTAACTGAGCTCTGCTCGACTAAGGGCGAAAACACCCGCGCCTAGGTCCTGTGACGCTAGAGCTACAGCCTTCCTACTTGTTATCTTTTAATACGTCAACTCTACCATAATCAATAGCAACGCACCTCCGCTAACTTCCTTCGGCGCCTAATGAAATCCCTTGACGTCAAGATGTTGTGCTGGCTAAAGCAGCGTCTACTACTTCAAGATATGTTTGCCGTGTCCGTGCATGACTTAGGCGCAACACACATGTTCATGTCGGCAAGCGACTATGAGCACGCCTACTCCTGTTTTTCTTCCGCCCGCGTAAGCCCGTACACGTCCACAAAAATAGCTCAGGTGTATAGTCACCCGCGCCGCAGCTTTTTTGCCTCATATAGGATCACATTCGGCCAGACATAGCGCGGCGGTCCTTGTCCCTCTGCTTTGAAACAGCGGCTGGAATTCATCGGAAAAGTAGAAAATGGCATCTACCTGCTCCTGGATCAATTGTCATGGGGCATTGCAGTTTTCGTGCGTTGCGGCGAAGAGGCGGCTTTACCCAGTCATGGGACAGGAGTTTAAACGCACACTACCGTCTGCCTAAACAGCAGAAGATCATCCTCCGCCAGTGTAAACCATTTTTTCATTATTTCTTTCTGCGCCTAGCCTTTTATATCAATTTACTCTCTTTTTGATGGCGAAAAAAGTGGTGCCATTTCCTTCCAAAGCTTACCTGGCTACTGCTTTGTCCATCACTTCATGGCACACTAGCGCCTGTTGAAGAAAGTGAAGATCATGGAGGGAAGATTGGACAAAATTTTTGTGGATGAAGCGGTAGCGGAAATGCATACCATACAGGATATGCTTCGCTGGACAGTCAGCCGGTTTAACGCCACACAACTTTATTACGGCCACGGTACCGACAATCCCTGGGATGAAGCGCTGCAGCTGGTGTTGCCCAGTTTGTCCCTGCCGCTGGATTTTCCGCCGGAGATGCACGGCGCACGCCTTACCTCCAGCGAGCGTGCCTGTGTGGTTGAGCGCGTGATCCGCCGGGTCAATGAGCGTATACCCGTGCCGTACTTGACCAATAAGGCCTGGTTCTGCGGCCTGGAGTTTTATGTTGACGATCGCGTGTTGATCCCGCGTTCGCCTATTGGCGAACTAGTTACCGATCGTTTTCGCTATTTATTGCCGCATCCTCCTGCGCATATACTCGATATGTGTACCGGTAGCGGCTGCATCGCCATCGCTTGCTCCTACGCCTATCCCGAGGCAGAGGTAGACGCGGTAGATATTGCTCCTAGTGTATTGGCCGTGGCGGAGCAAAATATCCAGGCGCACGGCGTTGAGCATCGGGTCACTCCGATTCTCTCCGATTTATTCCGTGACTTACCACCGCTAGCCTATGACGTGATCGTCACCAACCCGCCCTATGTGGATGAAGAGGATATGAATGATTTGCCGGCAGAGTTCCACGCCGAACCGGTGCTGGGCCTGGTCGCTGGAAGCGATGGTCTCAAGCTAGTGCGGCGTATTCTAGTCTGTGCGCCCGATTACCTTGCCGAGGATGGTGTACTGATTTGCGAAGTGGGTAACAGCATGGTGCAATTGATGACACAATACCCACAGGTGCCATTCCGCTGGCTGGAATTTTCCCACGGCGACGACGGTGTATTAATGTTGACGCGGCAGCAGTTAATCGCCTGCGGCGAACTATTCAAGCTGTACCGTGATTAAAACCCCTGGCCCGGCCGCGAAGCCCGAGTGCAGCTGTGGAGTGTCACTTTTACTTATCAGGAATTGGTAAGGAGTCCCGATGGCAGGGAACAGTATTGGACAATTTTTCCGCGTTACTACCTTCGGAGAATCCCACGGCCCAGCTCTAGGCGGGATCGTCGACGGTGTACCGCCGGGTATCCCGCTTAGCGAGGACGACCTGCAGCGTGATCTTGACCGCAGGCGGCCAGGCACATCGCGCTATACTACACAGCGGCGCGAGCCGGATCGCGTGAAGATCCTTTCCGGCGTCTTTGAGGGCGTCACTACCGGCACCAGCATCGGGCTGCTTATTGAAAATACCGATCAGCGCCCGCAGGATTACAGTGCTATCAAGGATCTCTACCGTCCGGGACACGCCGACTACAGCTACGAACAGAAGTATGGCCGGCGCGATTATCGCGGCGGCGGTCGTTCATCTGCGCGGGAAACGGCAATGCGCATCGCTGCCGGGGCCATCGCCAAGAAATATTTGGCGCAACACTATGGGGTACAGGTGCGCGGTTTTCTAGCGCAAATGGGCCATATTCGCTGCGAACTCAAAGATTGGGCACAGGTGGAACAAAATCCGTTCTTCTGCCCTGATGTCGACTGTCTGGAGGCGCTCGATGCGCTGATGCGAGATTTGAAAAAGGCTGGGGATTCCATAGGTGCCAAGATCACGGTCGTAGCGGAGAATTTGCCCGCCGGCCTAGGAGAGCCAGTGTTCGACCGCCTTGATGCTGATCTGGCCCATGCGCTAATGAGCATCAACGCTATGAAAGGAGTAGAGATAGGAGATGGTTTCTCGGTGATCGGCAAGCGCGGCAGTGAAAACCGCGACGAGATCACTCCAGAAGGCTTCCAAAGTAATCACGCCGGCGGCATTCTCGGAGGCATCAGCAGCGGCCAGCCGGTTGTCACTCATCTCGCCCTTAAGCCCACCTCCAGTATCATGGTGCCCGGACGGACGGTGAACCGCAACGGCGAGGCAGTGAAGATTGTGACCCGCGGCCGTCACGATCCTTGCGTCGGCATCCGCGCAGTTCCTATTGCCGAGGCCATGATGGCGATCGTGTTAATGGATCACTTGTTGCGCCAGCGCGCGCAGTGCGCGGATGTTGTTGCGTCGTCGCCGGTATGGTGACCATGATGCGTAGGCTATTCACAGTTTGGCTGGCGATGGCTGCATTCGGTGCGGCGCCGCGCGGGACGCCGTGGCAAAAAATCGATATGCCAGCGCCATCGGCAGCTTCGCAACGGTTGTATTATCAGGTACCTAACCGTTGCCGCTGGAGGTGGGGAATTATCAAGTACTGCGACTGGATCAGCGGCGCTACTTCGGCCATCTCAATGCTAATACCGGCCGGCGGTCGGTTCAGCATCTGGCACGTTAGCCAACAGTCGAGGCTGGATTCGGATATCTGTCTACAGACGCCGCGTCAGCTCTGGACCAACTCCCAATATTGAAACCACAACCTCTAGATCTGGTGTCGGCCAATGGCAATGGCCGCAAAAAATAACTGTGTCTGGGTTTTTGGCCAGCTACTGCGACTGGCGGCGCGAGG
>NZ_LECR01000003.1:2963-3502 GCF_001602625.1 Sodalis-like endosymbiont of Proechinophthirus fluctus | reverse complement strand
CGCTGAGCAACTGCGATGCGACGGTTGCGGCGATGAACTGGAGAGCTGATTTCTGCCGGCCAAACTCGGCACCGGTACACCGGTGAAAAAACGTCGCCGCTCCCTGCAGCCTGTCAGGTGCTACTAGACAGGAATCTGGTGCTGCCCTGAAAAGCAGGCGGATGCGCCAGCGTCTCTGGGGACCAGTGATGGTCACGCGCTAACATTATTAGGGAATTGAGTATGGATTGGTTAGTAGTTTCGCTGTGGCTGCTAGCAGGGCTGTTTTTCGTCGCGGTAATGCCCGGGTTTACCGATACGCTGGCCTGCAGCGGGTTTATTACCATCTCAGCGCTACTGGCCGAGAGGATAGCGCCCAGGCACTTGGCAACCAATAAATTACAGAGCGTGGATGGTAGCTTTTCTGCTAACCTCTATTTGTGTGTCTGGGGATGGTGAAACTTGACAACCAGAAACGCAACATCGCCATGACATTTCATGGATTGGCGTCGGGTGCTGTTCTATTCAGCATGTGCGAGCCGACTTGCCGCGTATTGGCG
>NZ_LECR01000003.1:345-2921 GCF_001602625.1 Sodalis-like endosymbiont of Proechinophthirus fluctus | reverse complement strand
TTCGCCCTGGTGGTGGGCTGACGGCTGCGTGGTTTTTTACGATGGTTTTTTTGGGCCCGGCGCCAGTTCATTTTACGCGCTGGCCTTTGTTATGCTAAGCGGGCATAACCTCGCCACTAAACACTACAACTTTATGAATTTTAATTATAATTTAGGATATCTAGTGCTGTTTGTCCTCTCGGGAAAAGTGATATGGGCGGGGTCGGTCGGGCGATGCTGGCGGGGCAAATTCTGGGGGCACAAGCTCGGTGCCCCGCAAGGTGCTGGCGAAAGGGTAGTAGTTGATCCGGCTGATGATCTTGGCAGTGTCGCTGCTGGTGAGTATTAAACTGATTTATGACAATCACGGTACCAATATTGCACACTGGCTGGCTGTGTGGCTGTATAAGGTAAAGAATGTCCATTCAAACCCATTATTATCAGCAGTTATATTAACGCCTTCGACGGCTGTTTCGCCGACACGCTGAATACACCGTTAATTAACAGCATCGAAGATGCCTTATTATTTATTCACCGACGACATGGCGCCCTATCATCGCATCATTTTCTCCCACAGCTATTCATACCAGCGCGCTACACGAAATAGCCCATTGGTGCATTGCTGGCGCTCGCTGCTGACGGCTTTTGGTTAATTTCGGCTACTTATTATTGTCCTGACATTGTCCTGACTGGCATGATGCCAACACGCAGGAATGGTTTGAGAGCACCGAAATTAAACCGCAGGCACGCGGGCGCTGGAGTAGATGTTTTGCGTCGCGCCACCGACCTCCCTTTTCATGTCAGCTGCGATAATCTCAATGGAGACTGAGATCCTGATCGCATTTTATTCCAGCGGCAGGTGCATGTGCACAGGTCAGATTGAATCTGGAAAATGGGGTGAGGTAAGGGCCACGCCAGGCGGCGGCATTTATACAGACGCTGTATTGCTATTATTACAAGCCACCGCTAGCGCAAAGGGCAGTACCCCTTTTCCATTAGAACTTAACGAATAATATTACAACATCACCAAGAGGATGAGTATGATCGCGGATTTTGAAGCACGCATTCTAGCGCAGATTGACGAAATGGTTGAGTATATCAGTGATGATAAACTGTTCTCCGGCGGCTATCTGCGCGGTCACCTGACGCTGGCGATCGTGGAAACCGAACAGAACGGAGAGTATACTCCGGAGGTGCTGCATAGCCGGGTGTAGGCACACGATGTGGCAAACCCTCTATCAGCGCGCTGTGGACCGCGTTATGTACGCCGCAACACGCCTGCTGGCCGCTGATCCACCTTATCCAGCCAAGGTGCCTCCGGCAGGCAATCCCGCAGCCGCTGCAGATTTTGCTGCTATTCGCTTTCACGATAATCCTTACCAGCGTCGCCTCGCTGATAACTGGCACCCAGGCAATGTCTGGCATTACCAAGGCCGATAATTGCCACATCATTGGGAGAAACAATCGTGGGATGGGCATACCAGGGTGCGCCGCCGGGGATGGGGACGCGGCAAGCACGTGCCAATAAATATCTCCCGCATACAGCCGAATCCTCCAAACCTTCGCTACGGCGAATCCGGCCTGCTGAAGCTCGCGGCGAACAAAATCGGCGGTGGTAAAGGTAGCGAAATTACCTGTGTAGGTGCCGCTAACCTGGCTATGGCAGCAAACAGCGTTTCTCGCCATATATCGAGGTTTTTCTCCGGCACGGCGCCATCGAGAAACTAGGTATGATAGCCAAGGCTGGAAATCCAGCTCCAGAATCATGCGTTGACATTGCCGAAGCTGATATCGAGAATGACTCGGCCCTACGTCAGCACCAGACATTGATACCCGGAAAAAGGCTGCGTACAGAGGGTTTACAGTTCGCGTACCAATGACGCTAGATCTTCCCACGGCTCAAGCACGCTACGTAAGTCCTCCGGACCTAGCGGGAATTTCTCAAAGCTGATGAAATGCAGACGCCGTGCGCCTGTTATTGGCTGTTGCTGGTAAATGGTTGGGCAAAAGCTTGCTATAACACCAAAAATTGAGGTCGATGCTAAACCCGGTTTCTGCCACCACGAAGACTGGGCGCGAATGACGGCTAAAGCGGGCGGTAAAGCTGTTTCTATTGAGAAAAACACGGCAAGTTTCAGCCAGGGGGGGACCATCCTGATTGGAAAAGTAAATGTCATCAAATTTTGGGAATACAGATGTATCTTGTTCGTTCCAGCACACTACGGCGGCAGGTATAATAGAGTGGCGGTTCACGGCAGGGAAAGTGGCATAATTCTAGCGACGCGGGCTTTCCAGTGCAAATTTTGCTAACATCTACTGGTCGGGCTTGTTTAGCTTACATCTGTAAGCTAAAGTGCGTCGTAAGCTAAAGTGCGTGATCGAAACTCAAATATTATTCAAGAGGTATTAAATGAAACGTGCTGTGATTACCGGCCTGGGGATATTATCAAGTATCGGTAACGACCAAAAAGAAGTCCTGGCTTCGTTGCAACAAGGCCGCTCCGGGATTACCTTTTCCCAGGAATTAAAAGATTCCGGTATGCGCAGCCACGTCTGGGGCAATATTAAACTCGATACTACCGGGCTGATTGATCGCA
>NZ_LECR01000003.1:0-203 GCF_001602625.1 Sodalis-like endosymbiont of Proechinophthirus fluctus | reverse complement strand
CGCAATCAGGTTGCTGGATCCGACGGCATGCGCGCCCGCGGTCTGCGCGGTGTGGGGCCTTATATGGTTACCAAAGCTATGGCCTCCGGCGTGTCGGCGTGTCTGGCGACGCCTTTTAAAATCCGAGGCGTCAATTATTCCATCAGTTCCGCCTGCTCGACTTCAGCGCACTGTATCGGCAATGCGGTGGAAATGATCCAACT
>NZ_LECR01000092.1:67073-67295 GCF_001602625.1 Sodalis-like endosymbiont of Proechinophthirus fluctus | reverse complement strand
CGCCGGCGCCCGGACCGATATCGATAATGTGATCGGCAGCACGGATAGCTTCTTCGTCGTGCTCCACCACGATCACTGTATTGCCGAGATCGCGCAGATGCACCAGGGTTTCCAGCAACCGCTCGTTATCGTGTTGATGCAAACCGATAGAGGGTTCATCCAGCACATACATCACACCTACCAGGCCGGCGCCAATCTGGCTGGCCAAACGGATGCGCTGCG
>NZ_LECR01000092.1:66487-67062 GCF_001602625.1 Sodalis-like endosymbiont of Proechinophthirus fluctus | reverse complement strand
CCTGCCGAACGCGACAGGGAAAGATAGTTCAGGCCTACGTTGATCAGGAGCTTCAGCCGATCGCGGATCTCTTTCAATACTTTTTCAGCGATCTTGGCGCGCTGACCGCCGAGTTTTATGTCGTCGAAAAACGCCAGCGCATGGCTAATCCCCATCTCGGAAATTTCCGGCAGGGTGGTGTGCTCCACGAAAACGTGGCGGGCTTCGCGCCGCAGACGGGTCCCGACGCAGGTGGCGCATAGGCGGTTGCTGATATATTTGGCTAGCTCTTCCCGTACTGCGGTGGACTCGGTTTCCTTATAGCGGCGCTCCATGTTCGGCAGAACCCCTTCAAACGGGTGGCGACGCACCGAGGTGTCGCCGCGATCGTTGATATATTTAAATTCGATGTTTTCCTTGCCGGATCCGAAAAGAATTTTTTTTTGAACCGTCGGACTCAACGTATGGAACGGCGCCTCGACGTCGAACTTATAGTGTTCGGCCACCGAGCGTAGCATCTGGAAATAATAAAAGTTGCGCCGATCCCAGCCACGAATGGCGCCACCGGCCAGGGAGATGTCTTGATTTTGCAATAC
>NZ_LECR01000092.1:59123-66404 GCF_001602625.1 Sodalis-like endosymbiont of Proechinophthirus fluctus | reverse complement strand
AGAAAAGTCGGGGTTCCAGATTAGGCATGCTGTAGCCGCAGATCGGGCAGGAAAAGTTAGCGGAAAATAGCAGTTCTTCCCCTTTTTTGTCATCCATATCCGCCACTAACGCAGTACCGCCCGAGAGACCAAGCCCGGTTTCAAAGGATTCCGCCAGGCGCTGTGCAAGATCCTTGCGCACTTTGAAACGATCGACTACGACTTCGATGGTATGTTTTTTTTGCAGCTCGAGTTTCGGCGGATCCGACAAATAGTAGACCTCCCCATCGATACGCGCCCGGAGATAGCCTTGCGCTGCCAAATTTTCTAGCGTTTTGCTGTGCTCCCCCTTGCGCTCTTTCACGATGGGCGCCAGAAGCATTAGCCGTTTGCCTTCCGGCCGCGACAGCACGTTATCCACCATCTGGCTAACTGTCTGCGCCGCCAGTGGCACATCATGATCCGGGCAGCGCGGTTCACCGACGCGGGCATACAAAAGACGTAGATAATCGTGGATTTCTGTTATCGTTCCCACCGTCGAGCGCGGATTATGGGACGTGGATTTTTGTTCAATCGAAATGGTGGGCGACAGCCCTTCTATATGATCCACATCCGGTTTTTCCATCAACGACAGAAACTGCCGGGCGTAGGAAGAAAGCGATTCAACATAGCGACGTTGGCCCTCGGCATAGAGCGTATCAAATGCCAGCGACGACTTCCCGGAGCCAGATAAGCCGGTAATCACTATCAATTTATCGCGGGGTATCACCAGACTGATGTTTTTCAGATTATGGGTACGAGCACCACGAACTTTAATCTTATCCATTCAACTAATCCCAACACCGGATGAACAACGAGGGTGGCCTGTGCGGTTGACAAAAACACGGCGGCGCGAGACGATCAATAAAAAACTGAATTAATATCTAGCATTGATTGTAACAAATAACTCTGCTTCAGCAAGTTTCCGCTGCGCAGTCCAAGTTTCTAAACATGTTCTTTAAGCGTTGGCAATGGTAAACTTGAGAGATTAAACTTAGTCATTCATCTGATCAGGAGACCCCATGGCCAGCAGAGGCATTAATAAAGTGATTCTAGTCGGAAACCTGGGCCAGGATCCGGAGGTACGTCATATGCCTAACGGTGGTGCGGTAGCCAACATCACTCTGGCCACCTCTGAGAGCTGGCGCGACAAGCAGACCGGCGATACCAAGGAGAGAACAGAATGGCACCGCGTGGTACTGTTTGGTAAGCTGGCCGAGGTAGCAGGTGAATATTTACGTAAGGGCTCCCAGGTGTATATCGAGGGATCGCTACAGACCCGAAGATGGCAAGACCAAAGCGGCCAAGATCGGTACACCACCGAGGTGGTGGTTAGTATAGGTGGCACGATGCAAATGCTCGGCGGTCGACAAGGCGGCACGGTGGGCGGTAACGTCGGTGGAGTACAGCAGGGCGGATGGGGACAGCAGCAGGGTAATAATGCGCAGTTTAGTAGCGGCAGCGAGCTGGCAGCGCGCCCCGCGAAGAACGTAGCTCCTGTGCCTAGCAACGAGCCGCCGATGGACTTTGATGATGATATTCCATTCTGAGGCTAACCTTAGCAAAATTGTCAATGATTCGGAAATATAATTCCCTATAACAACAGTATTTGCCGGAAGCTCATACTGACTTTATTTTCGCCATTTCTATTAGAATAAAACTTTTATTTTATTTTTTCATCACAAAGCAGTGCCCTTAATATTAAGGGTAGATAAGTATGATTATCTGGCTGCCTTCTGTTAAGAAATGCGTCCTATGCCTCCAACATGTCCTCGTGACATAAGGTAAGTAAACGATATTGGACCCCCAAGAATACATTATCGGGAATGCTTAACTCTACCTTGTTGGGGATTTTTAACTATTTTCGCCAATGTTAGTTTTGTTGATTTCATCCAATTCGGTATTGGCCGGTTGGCGACAATCAGCTTCTTGTTGCGCGGGAAGCGAGTAATGCTAGCCACATTATTGCTTGATGTATTGCTGGTATTATTCTTAGTATCTAACGAATCTTCATGGAGCTGTGAGCTGTAATGATGGCAAATAATCCCTATCCTATTTTCTTTTGACATTGACTGGCGTAACCGACAGCGTCGAGGC
The DNA here is from genome assembly GCF_001602625.1 of Sodalis-like endosymbiont of Proechinophthirus fluctus. Classification (GTDB taxonomy): domain Bacteria; phylum Pseudomonadota; class Gammaproteobacteria; order Enterobacterales; family Enterobacteriaceae. The sequence goes on along the minus strand of NZ_LECR01000092.1, from coordinate 64,289 downwards.
GATGCCGGGCATCGCCGTGCTCTCTAACGGGATCTGTGCGGTTGCCGGTGACCGTCTGCAAAGAGAGAGGATTGTCGATTATCGACACTGGACCTGATTCATTGGCTGAGCTCCCGCTCTCGCGGCATAATTTTTTTGCCAATGTTTAGCACGACAGCACTGTAGACCTCTCTCTGGCCAGTGGGATGTAAATATCATTTCCCTGCATAATTCAGCGTGGCGAAGGTCGGGGCGCCTAGACATAGGCGGAGCAACAGTACAGACGAGACGCATTGCTGGGCTCACTGTCACCGGGTCCCGTCTCCGTCTCCTTACCCACTACTTACGGCGCTTCCTTCACCATCGCTATGGCCTCCAACTCCTCGTCAACATAATACCGTCAGTAGACACCCTGTACCCCCAACTGTGAGCCGCGCGGCCTGACTACTCACGCAGGTGCCTCGGCCGCAACTGGTTAAAGGCACATTCCGCCGGACGCCTCAACGCTCTGAGCGGTCATCCAGTGGCAATCATCGCTCAGCGGCGCCATGACCTCGGATATCATCCGGCGACTTCACTCGTACCAAAACGGTATTCTCGGCAATGACCTAATTCACCTGCTTATTGTCCTGCACCGTGTCGCTGGCGAAATCCGACTCGATCGCGCCAGGCGCGAGCATATTAACCCATATCCAGCGGTTGCCCAGCTCTTTGGCTTGATAACGGGTCAATACTTCCAGCGCTCCCTTTGTCTCGGCATAGGCAGCAAAGCTGGGGGTGGGGTAGTAAAGCGCGTAATCCTATTTGACATATTTAAAATACTGCCACCGTCGGCTAGCAGCTACAGTAATACTTGGATTAGGAAGAAACGCGCCCTTGAAATTTATACGCATCAATTGATCGAACTGTGCTTCGTCGTTCGCGGCAAATTCGGCATGAATGCCAATCCCGGAATTGTTCACCAAAATGGTGAAACTACGTCTGGCTAAACTTATCGTTCAGTGCCCGCTGCAGATCGATGACGGAACGGGCAAAGTGGCTACTCTCCTCCCCCCAGTATCAAGCTGCAACATGGCCTCCCCGGCCCCGCTCCATTCAATTTCTTTTACCAACGCTTGTGCTTCCTCTTCTGGAGAGTGATAAGTACCGATAATATCGAAACCGGAAACGGAAAGATGAATAGCGGCATTGTAGCCAAATCCGTGGCTGGCACCAGTGAAGTGATTGAATGCAATGGGACGGCTCATAGCAAAACTCCTGTGGCTTGCGATCGAATAATCCTACGTCGACTTACGTAAAAAAGTGAATGTATTACTAACTGTATTACTAAGAATATTGACCGGAGCAAAAGGGATAAAGAACGTTAACTTGGAAATAATAATGTTCAATAAAAACTAACAATCAAGGAAGAAATGATGAATAAACTGGCGCTACTGCAAGGCTTTGTACAGGCTGTCGAGCTGGCAAGTTTTACCCAGGCAGGCAACAGTCTCGTTCTGCCCTAATCTACCATGTCCGAACACATTCAGACACTCGAGAGCGTGATGAGCGTCCGATTGCTGCACCACCTGCCGGGTGACCCCTACGCAGGACGGCTTGGTTCTATATGAACGCGTGCGAGAAGTGCGCGCCTCGATGGATGAACTGGACAGCTTGTTCTGCCAGCAGGGGATAGTGCTGGACAGGCAGGCTGCGCATCGATATGCCCACTGCCTTCACCTTCACCCGGCTGGAGTCTTCTCGCTCCTGGGAGAGTTTCTGCAGGCGCATCCGACTATCCAGGTGGAAATAAGTTGCACCGATGGGTGGATATGCACAAGGGTTTCGATTGCGTGGTGCGTATCAGTAAGTTAAACAACGTCAATCTGGTAGCGCGACACCTGAGAGAACTGTGCATGGTCAATTGCGCCAGTCCGGTCTACTTGCAGGACATAGCATACCCGCGGCACCCGCGACGCCCAAATCCACGTCATTTCAGGCTGTCCTTATCACGTCAAACCGCCTGATACCTTGATGCAGACTCATTGCGATTCAGGTAATCTGCCAGAAATATTGCGGACTCATCTGTGCCGACAGCACAGAATCATAGGCGACCAGATAAGCATGCGCCTCACCGGGAAAGGTAATGCGTCCCGAGAGCCGTATTTAGCGATGGTGAACGGCGACAAAGCGTTTTCCCTGCACATTGAATTAACACAGGCTCTCCGCGGCGGTTTTTTACTTCCAGCTTTTGGATCTTTGCCCTCCCAGGTAGGCGTGCTTGATGCTACTGAACTGCACCAGCGCTTCGCTTACCCGGGTAGGGCCCATAGCGCAGTACCAATACATCGATTCCCTCGTGGCCGGTATAGACACTGACATCATCCCCCACTGACCTTATCCCCACCACCTCCTGGCACGCCGGCATATCTATAAGTCGCCGCGACATAAGGCGCTACGACAGTATCTGTCGTTTGCGTGACGCCGACGATATCAGCCAGCGCGGACGCCGAAACGGCGGATGATCTCTCCCACAGAGGTCATTCCAACCTGCGAATCAGCGGCTGACTGGGCCTAGGCGCCGGCCGGTAATGCCAAAGTTAATACTATCAATGGCCAAAAGGGTCCAATACATAATTCCATAACGATCCAGAAGATAAAGTTAACGGCCAACGCAACGGCCTGCTCAGGCAGAGCGCACCTTTGACTGCCGTACAAGAAGTCCCGGCGGCGGAGCTATGGGTAAATTTCGACGTTACACCGCCGGTGATGGATACTTTGCTGGTGGATTCTATCGACACTTTTTGAGGCGGCGACACCCCTACTATGTTCCTCGCTTATAACTCAGCGGGATGCCAAAATCGTGGGCGGCCAGTGAACAGGGTCTGTTTAGGACGCAACTGGTAGAAAAAGACTCCACTATAACCACCGTCGAGCAGTTGAAAGGAAAAAACCTCCGTCTATCACGGCTCTGGATTCCATAATATCCTGTTATCTATCTTACGCGATCACAGCCTATCTACTGATGATGTGTAATTGAGCTACCTAGCGTCGGCAGCGGGATTGTCCACGCTAACGCAAGGCCGGGTAGACACATGGGGCATTTGGGATCCTAACGCGACCATCGCCGAGAAAATCTTTGGCGACCGCATCTTGCTACACCGCGCACCTTTAGACTCTGTTTGCAGTTTGCCTCTCAGAAAGCCCTAAGCAGATAAATGGAAATCGCAATCTCTGTAGGACTTCTTATTGCGCAGCTACCGCGCGACTGCTTAACGAACTCGCCGCCCGACGCACGATATCTATAACGAACGACTATGGATGAAATATGCCCGCATATTGAAAGTGAGCGGATCAATCGCTGTCCTGGTCGGCGGGGAGCAATTTATCCCATTATTGCGTGCAACGAGTAATAGCAGCTGAGGATGTCTTATCGTAACCGCTAAGTTTGGTCAGGACGAGAACGACGCTTATTGTTGCTAAAGGCGATAGCGCACGTCATCAGCCAACGGGTTGCTACACCCACGTATTATACCCGGGTACTAATATCAAAACTCAGGCAAAAGCACTAGTTCTGCCACATCGTTGCCGCGCCAACGATCATAAAGTCGTTTCTGCGCGACTAGAGCACATATCATTCATATTCGGCGCAAAGAGGGGTTCATTCCATACCCTTTTACGGCCTGCGACTGAGAAGATGAATTGGTCAATAATCAACCCGTCATTCCTTATGGAATACTCATTTAATCACATAGACAGCTCACAGGATTACGTACGTTTATCATCGTGAGTTTATTGATGGATTTAACGCATGCACGAGTATAGGTCATCCTTAATGTAAGGGCTGAAACGTGTTTTGAAATCTAAAGGCCAAGTTATTACGATATATAAATTTTATAGAATACCCATTTAAAAATAATTAAAATCACTGGATTTACTAAATAAAAAATTATGAACACAAGACGAGTTAAAAAACAAATAAAGTCGTATTAAAAATAGTGGCGGAAAATATTTACAATGTCTATCTAAGTATATAGATTATCTTGTTTTACAAACGTTCCCTATAATCTATAGATTATTTAATTTTCAAAAATATAAATTTTATTACATGTATACTGTCTCTTCATAAGACTATTAATTTTTCTCATACCATCGTAATCTGAGAGGTAAATAAAACACCACTATTAATCAACCGTCATAGGAGATTATTTCAACCTTATTAGTATATAAATAATGCGAATGCCGTGTTAAAAACTAGTATTTATTATTCCAGAGGAACGATAAATATCGTAACGTCAACGCCGAAATACGTAGGCAAAGCTATTAATCAAGATAAAGCCCTGCTGATGACTAAAAATACTACAAGATAATAACCAACCCCTCGTGAAAATATCACCTTTAGTTGATAGATTCAAGACCAACAACACCACGGCTTGCATTGTATTTGCTAAAAGTTGCTGAGTGCTGATGAAACGCTGATACCTATCAATTTGTCCACTCTTCTTAACGCATTAAAGCATCCACCTTAGGCCAAAGATTTGAATCAACACCAGCGTCTACATTCGTATGCTCAGTTGCCGATATCGAATACCGATGCGAGTACACAATAGATAAGGGCGAATATAAGAGCAAACATTGTCAAAGTTGAAAATGTATTTAAGCTCTTAGAGGAGAACGACAAACAAATACGAGTGATGCAACATCAAGCTAAAGGGACAAGTGCAACGTTGCAAAGCTCGCACTCGCCTTTGAATAATACCTGTCCTCTATTAATAATCGTAGATCTGCACTTGGCATTATTAAAACGCGCTTGCCCTAATATTTGTAGGCACGTGCTCACGCCAATTACTCCATGCGCCTACGCACCTTTAATCCTCTTTTGATTACCGTGTTCAAAACACGCGAGTATTCTTAAACATCACAAGAACATGTTTGTCTTGATCACTGTTCATACCTGGTAGCTACGCTAGAACGGCGCGCTGCTGCTAAGGTCTACTTTACGCTTTCTTAGCTCCATTTTTCCTGATAAAAATGTTTATTAAAAATAGTTAATATGCTTTTGCAAAATTGACATAAAGTTACATAAATATTATTAATTTAATAAAAAATTATATGTACAGCGTGCGTCTCGTTTTTCCTGAGGCGAAAATTTCTTAGCTGCATCTGTTGGCGTTATTGATTTAGAGCTAGCTGCGGCTTATTAGCCGA
>NZ_LECR01000092.1:47945-59063 GCF_001602625.1 Sodalis-like endosymbiont of Proechinophthirus fluctus | reverse complement strand
TAGCCCTGTTAGCAACCGGCAGCGGGTGGGCCCACTGCTACGACGAAATCATTACCGTTGTGGCAAAACTGGACAATGGCTTTACCCAACGGTACCAGGGTAGAAAGCACCGTTGACATCGAATAGAAACGCGCTGGCAAAAAGCCGCTGAACCGTATTTCCGTCAACTGCACCTCTAAATATCAGGTTGGTGGCGCCTATGACGTCGCGTGTTGTTTTTGGCGCAACAATCAATGGGGCATGTTAGTCAACGGCATACATGCGAAGGCGAGATGCTGATGGACAAGCCAAATGCGGTCTGAAGATGATCACCATCGGCCTGGATTGGCGCGGCGACCATTTCCTCGCCTCTCTGAAATGCGGCCGCCACCAAGAAACAGACGGTTCACAACGCCCGTTCAGTGATGTATACCTCCGGTATAGATAAAATCCTCAAGACGCCTTCCCCTCCGCCACCATCAACTACGGTCAGAAGTGAGCATTTACCAACATTGAAATCCAATTTGGTGCGCAGCGTGGCGAATATGATCTGACCAATGACTGGACGGTCTATAGCGTGGTCGGCGGCAATCATACCTATGAATAGGACTCTTACTCAGCGCATACTATTTTGTAATGACAGCAGCGACGCTACCATGAGGCAGATGAGAGTACCATATGTCTCTGACAGCTTCTCCAGTCAAGCGGGCATTTGCGGGAAGTTCGACACCGACTTTTTTATCAATCATAACGTCAATCTGGATTACTCCAGGAACTATACCCGAGTGCGTACGGTCGATCGGATATCGGCCCAAGGTATTGCCAGCAATATCTATAATCTAACTTATGCCGATAAACCATTGATACCACTTATGCAGGCGGTTAGGATGAACGATCCTTGCGTCACCAATCGGATCTATAACAGCAGCATAAAATTATCGGATACATTGTCGATTCGATGCTCTGCTGAAACTGACTGCCGGCCTGTATCGTCAGAGCTTGAATATCACTAATTACGCTTACACCAGCTGGCAGTCAGACAAATTCGAGCGCACCAAGGTAACGCTGGCCTTTGGCATGGTAGTGAAACCCTAGGAGCACATCTCTATGTATGCTAACAATATCGAAGCACTGCAGGCCGGTGAAATCGCCTGCAGGTTATAATACTAGCACCGTGATCAACAGCGGCCAGGTCACCAGCATCGAAACCTCCAAGCAAAATGAAATGGGGGTGAAAGCAGATTATGGCCGTGTCGCTGGCTCGTGCTGGCGACATTTGAAACAAAAAGCCGGTGGCAGCCTATCGCTATCGGGGATCTGCAACGGCGACGCACAATATGAATACGGAAACTACGCCGAAGAGCACAACCGCTGTATTGAGCTGAATCTGTTCGGCGAGCCGGTGGTAGACGTGCGCCTGAATGGCATGGCCCAGCACTATCAGTCATTTCGTGCTGAGTGGTGAATGGGATCTGCCCGGGCTTAGCAGCGTCACCTCCACTGGCTGTGTAAGTAATATGTTCCTGTTCACAATATCTTGATGAAGCCAACGACCTGAAAGCCAGCGGCTGGACACCCGCCTAGATTTAGGTGTGCGTTACGATATGCAACTATCGAAAAACAATATCGTCTGGCGCGCCAACGTGGAAAACGTCACCAATGAAAATTACATAGCCTCAGCCATGGCTACCTGGCTTAGGGCGATCCGAGTTCGATGAGACTTTCCATGACTGTGGACTTATTAAGCACCAGTCGCGCCTCACTCGGTTAAACATTCCGTTACGCCGGCCGATAGTTGATAACGGCTTTTTAACTGCTGGAAAAATGATCTACTATCATCGGGGTTCGCGTTTGCGGGGAGATTTTCTCGCGCATCCTATACATATTGTTGCAAAAGTTAGAGACTAAGGAAAGCATGGAAATCTTTTTTACGATTCTTATCCTCACCCTTATTGTGTCCTTATCCGGGGTAGTGACACGTATCCTACCGTTTCAAATTCCGCTTCCTTTGATGCAAATCGTGCTCGGTGCGCTGCTCGCCTGTCCTAAATTCGGATTACGCGTCGATTTTAACCCGGAGCTCTTTCTGGTGCTGTTCATCCCGCCGCTGTTGTTTTCCGACGGTTGGAAAATACCGCCGCGCGAATTTTTGCGCCACTGCAGCGAGATAGTGGCGCTGGCGCTGGTATTGGTCATTATCACCGTGGTAGGAATCGGTTATCTGATTTACTGGATGGTGCCAGGCATCCCTCTAGCAGCGGCTCTGGCGCTGGCGGCGGTGTTATCGCCCACTGACGCTGTGGCGCTGTCGGGCATCGTAGGCGAAGGCCATATCCCGAAAAAGTTGATGGACATTTTACAGGGCGAGGCACTGATGAACGACGCCACCAGTCTGGTGTCGCTCAAATTCGCTATTGCGGTAGCGATGGGGACGATGGTGTTTTCCGTCAGCGGCGCTTCGCTTGAGTTTTTCAAAGTAGCGGCAGGCGGTCTGCTGGTCGGCGTGGGGGTGACATGGGGATACAGCAAATCCCTGCGGCTTATCATCCGCTGGAGCGGAGACGATGCTGCGACGCAGACTGTGCTGCTGCTGCTGCTGCCGTTCGCTGCCTATCTGATTGCTGAACATATCGGCGTTTCTGGTATCCTGGCCGCAGTGGCGTCGGGCATGACCATCGGCCAGTCTGGCATTATCCGTAACGCGCCGCTGGCGATGCGGCTGCGCGGTAATAGCGTCTGGGCGATGCTGGAGTTTGTATTCAACGGCATGGTATTTATTATGTTGGGGCTACAGCTGCCATATATTCTTGAGACATCTATTACCCAGGCTGAACTGGATCCCACCATCCAAACCTGGGTGCTTTTTACCGATGTGATTCTTATCTACGCTGCGCTGATGGTGCTGCGTTTCGGCTGGCTGTGGCTGATGAAACGCACTAGTTTGCGCTTCATGACCAAGCGGCCGATGGTGTTCGGCGACTATGACACCCGCGAGATTCTGATAGTCTCTTTTGCCGGCGTGCGCGGCGCCATCACGCTTGCGGGTGTGCTATCGATACCCCTGCTGCTTAGTGATGGTTCGGCGTTTCCATCGCGCTATCAGCTGGTGTTTATCGCTACCGGTGTGATCCTGTTTTCTTTAATCTGCGGCGTGATTATTCTGCCGCTGTTGTTGCGCGGTATTCAGGTGTCCGACAAGGCGCGGCAGCGCCAGGAAGAGCAAATAGCGCGCGCAGCGGCGGCGGAAGTGGCCATTGAAAGCCTGCATAAAATGGAAGAGCGGCTGGCCAATAGCCAGGAAGAGAATATCAATACTCAGATCCTAAATGAAGTCAGCGCTCGGGTTATTGGCAATCTACGCCGCCGGATTGACGGCAATGACGACGCGGATAGCGCGCTGCTAATTGAAAATCTGGAGCGGCGCATGCGGCTAAATGCGCTGCGCGCTGAGCGCGGTGAATACTATCATTTACGCGCTCAGCAAAAAATTAGCAATCAAACGCTGATGAAGTTGCTGCACGATTTGGATCTACTGGAAGCACTGCTGGTCGAGCATGAATAAGAGCGAAAATTCTTCATTATAAATTAATATCGGCCACTCGTCCAGAAATATAAAGGGCACTTCCCGCTGCGTCAGTCAGGGCACGTGCCACTTTGGTACTGCTGGCGACGCCTTGGCAGCGTGGGCTTGGCAAGCGTGGGCATGCTTCTGGATGGGCTGGTGTTTATCGCCGGTGTCGACCATATCTTAGATATGGCGCGTACTGCGCTTAACGATATAGCGCTTACTACGCTTAACGTTGTAAGGGATATACTGTGGCGGTGCTAGTTAATCGCCAAATGGGAGAATCAGTACGACAACGCGCAGGCGCTGGCGTATGAGAAAGAGATGTTGAAAACCAAGGACTGATTTTCGCGCATCGACAGCTGCGAGATTTCGCGGGGAAGTCAGCCTCGGGTCTTCCAGACAAGCGCCCCATAGCGCTATTGGGACAGGTGATGTCGGCGCAAATTAGAGACCAAAACGGCCTGATGTTATCATCAGGCCGTTTTGGTTAGACCAGCAATGAGGCGCCAAAGTGACCAGCGAGGTCAAGAAAGTGTGGAAAATCCAGCGGATTGACAAAGGCGGCATTGACGCCATCAGCCGCGATAGTGCAGCAGCTTGTACAGCGTCGGAATGACCAGCGTCGACAGCAGCAGTGCACTGACCATCTGGTCGACCATCGGCACAGAAATGCGCTACATCACCTCTGAGCCAGCCGCTTCATATGATCGGCAGTAGGTCGGACATAATGGCCGCAACGGTCATGACTTTCAGCCGCACGCGCGCAGCAGCGCACCCTCGCAAATGGCAACCAGTAACGCCCGTTCGTCCCAACTGACCATGTTCGTCTCGGTGCTTTACTATCGCGTGGTTAAGATATAGCACTATAATCACGCTGGAATTCCGCCGCAACGCCCGCCAACGCGATAAAAACCACCGCGACTGCCACCGACAAATTGTAGTGCAGCAGATAAAGTAACCAGGCGCCGCCAATCAATGCAAACGGCAGCCTGCCCATGATTAAACAGCGCATCGCGCACCCGGCCGAAGGTGGCATACAGCAGAACAAAGATAATCGCCAGCGTGAAAGGCGGCACGATTTTCATCTTGGCGCTGGCAGCGCGAACTCGAGATACCAGAACTATCTGGACCAGCTGATGAGAGACACCACCTGCGGCAGCTTGACCTGTTGCGTCGTCACCACACGCTGTATCTCCTCAACAGCTAATTTTAAATCTCGGCCGCGCAGATCTACATAAATCCAGTTCGACAGCTGGGCATTCTCTCTTTTCAGCATCGGGTAGCTCGCTATTAACGCAGATTTGGAGGTCAAATCCTCCGAGTGTAACCTGTGCACCGGCCGGGGTAATAACAGGCAGATCGCGCATTTTTTGTACCGAATTCCACAGCTCGCGCGAGATAGCGCACATTAATGGGAAAACGTTCGCGCCCCTCGATAGTTTGGCCGATGTTCTCCCCGCGGACGACTGCAGCGACCAGGGACTGCAGCGTCTGCACCATTATTACGCCATAGCGAGCGATGCGCATCTATAATTTATCTACTAGCCTGCCAGCACGTGCTGGAATAACGTGAAGGCAACGATCGTCGATATTGACGGTTCTATAAACGGTGATTTGCCCGGCTTGTCAAAGCGCTGGCCAGGGACCATGGGATCGTGCCAATGTAGCACCTTGTGATGGGCGTCAGGGTGAGCATCTTGAGTCGTGACGACCTGCTTAGGCGAGGATGGTGTCAGCTTTGCTGTCACTTTTGGTCTGACTGATATACTCCTGCATGATGGATGCCCACTCGCTTCATGGTCATCCTTTCCCGGCTGAAGTGGCGATCGTTACTACCTCCTATTGGGATATTTTCAATGCCGAATTTAAGCTGCGGATCCGGCAGCTGATTGGTGTTGTCGGCCTGGTTTTCCAGCGCTTGAAGTTGGTAAACGATGGCAGATAAATCTGCCGAGTAGCGTCGTTCGGCTCGGGCCAGTGACTCCACCAGTCCCATCTCTTCAGCGGCGGCGGTCATGGAGAAAAGGAGTATGAAGACCAGCTATGTCGGTGAATAACAGCACTGTAACAGCATGATTTTTATTGCTTAATACTGGACGGGCTGAATAGCGGTGATGGTATAGCTGTCACCTTGCAAGCGGAAGCTAAAATTTACCGCCGTGCCTGTGGCGAGTAGTTTGGCCACAAGCACGTTAAGCAACGCGAACGTCATGGTCATCGGCGGCCATAGCGCCGGCGTGGGCATGTATTATCTGCGCCATACAGGATTGGCCGTCAGCGGAGATGGGTGTCATGTGTGGGAGGAGAGAGGACATCGGCGTGGCTGTGCATCGTCGGCACAATCGCCCTGGGATCGCTGGTGATGATTAGAGTGGCGGACAAAAAAGGAGTCCAGCGGTAAAAAATGGAAAATAGGCTTATAACAGCGCTAACGCTGAGCAATACAGTACCCATAAGGACAGTTCGTGAACAAAAATCAATTGCTGCCAGCGCAATTGCTGCTTCGACAACCGGTTGCGTTTTGTCGGGAGGTTATTCTTGGTAGCGGCAGAACTTCTCTTTCGCCGGCGGTCCCAATGATAGGTTGAATCAAATAGGCAAAGATTTGTTGCTGCTGCGGCTCATGCCGGTCGATTAGATTAAGTCTGGCGCTGTTCGGCAGTACGATAAGCGACGCGTGGTGGTTATCCTATTGCATTAAATCTGTTAGTGTTTACTGCAGATCGGTTCAGTGGTGCTTGGCGTGGCCAAGCTGCGGGATGACGCATGCATTCACACTATACTGAATATTGGGCGGCAGCAAGATGGGTTTAAGATTGTAATCGTGGCTGGCCAGCACCAGCTGCGAGTTCATCCACAGCCATATAAACAGCATGCACTGCCAGGCAATCTGCCGGCGGCTGCGAAGAAGATGGCTGAATCGGGTGGGACCAATTATTGACAATTCGTCACCCGTGACTACTTACAGGACTTAAGTACGCGTGTGGCCTTGTTTTCCGGCGCTATGGCGGCTTAGAGCACCACNAACGGCTCTATTTCCGCGGGCTGGGTCAGTGTGAGCACCGCCGACAGGGCGGCGTATAAGTCACCCGTGCCGCCGAGATTACCCCCTATTCCGGCAGCATCAGTGGTTATAGGTATGACTACCCCTCGCGTCGGCTGACCCCATCGGTTTGGTTATGTCCGCCACATTGGGCGACGCCCGCAAGATTGCGCTTTGTAGAATGCGCTGCGCATTAAAATCGCGGATCACACCTGATTGCCGCTGCCGCGCTAAATCAGCGCGGGATTGTGCAGATCCTGGACGAATTTGCCGTCCATTAGCGCTACCACCTTTTACTGCGCCTCGGTTAGGGACCACGAGGGTTATAAGCCGGTTCACATCCAAATATCTTTATTTAGGACATTCCCGGCGAATCCGTTGCAAGCAGCCGGCGAATCAGCACTAGATTTGCCGGATATAACGGATCGCCACCGTACGGATAATCCCTTCTGTCGGATACGTGTATCCTGAAAATGGCAAATAATGTAACCCTTAATTTGCGCGGTAAAGGGTAACCCAGAATTGAGCCGCCAGGTGCTTTTGTTGTAGCACCCCGGACACTGGTGCTCGCAGCCGGAGACGAACAGCGTGCAGCGCGTGCTGGGGCTGTTTGACATCCATAGGGCAGTATTGATAGAAATTCATCTTTCCTTAACATAGCTCGCCGGTCAAGTGATACTTGACGCGCCGTTTGACCTCCTCTTATTGCCAGCGGTTAAATGGCCGTGCATCTTGGGTGCCCTGCCCAGATAACTGCAGAACTGTTGGGTCAACGACACGCGCGCCGGGTTATAGTTGCCGCATTTCTGGGCATGTAAAGCTATTACTGTTGTAAGAAAATTCGCCGGTAAAACTGCACTCTTGGAACTTCATCGATAGGGTATTGGTACTATAAATAGGGTATTGGTACTATAATAAGCACGCTGTGATAGCTGTAGTCCCAGAGACATCTTCCAGCGTACTCATGTTGTGCTGTAGATTGGGTGGGGTACTCGCCACAATAGATAAAGCCGCGCTACAACAGATAAAGTCGCCGATAGCCAGAGGCGGATAGTACGCCTCGAAATCCATATTGTCATATTGGTCCAATTTATTTTCCATATATAAATGGAAACTATTGGTGTAATACCCTTTATCAGTTACTCTGTCGATAATACCAAAATCGGCGGTGCCCCCAGACAGGCAAAAGAGGTTGCATAAGTTTTCGCCCGGTGTGCTGTAGAGGTTGAAACTATAACTAGTTTCTTTCTCCCAGCTTTCGGTAGCTGCCTGCAACTATGCGACGATCGTCAGCACTCTCTTGCAGTGCAATGCTTTCGTAAACGTGGGTGCGGTTGCCAAACAGCGCATTAATATTTTTGTGAATGCCGATATAGCCCAAAGAAATGGTGATGTGACCGTGTTTAAAGATCTCGGCAATGTTGTCATCCGTTTTCAGGCGCACGCCACAGTCCCCTTCTGTATACAGTATTTGCTCGACGACCACGCTTAACGTCGTCCAGTCGGCAGATACCGTGTCATCAATGCTTTTTTGGCCGGCCGCAGACGTTCGTCCAGCAATGACCAGAAGCGCTCTTCGCCGCGCTTAGCCCCTCCAGCGCGATGCGTGGCAGACTGAGATTGATGACGCCAAGATTATTGCGGTCGTCGTGAACAAGTTGGCCATTTTCTATTCATAGGCCCAAGGAAACTACTCCAGACCATCGGCGTTTTAAATGATCCTCGGTAACCTTCACCAGCTAGTCGTAATTTGAAGATGTCCGGGTAAATCCGTTTACTGGCGCACTCTCTAGCGCTAGCTATTTGATATCATAGTTAGGATCGCTGAACTTATAATTTACGCCGTCACGAATTAAGAATACTAATTTGGGGAACACCGCGGTTTTCCAGTTTTTACCCAGCCCAGCGATGCAGTTGAGCAGTATGGACTGTTGAATAAGCTGCGATTCCGCGCTGCTGGTGCAAAGCCCGAAGCCGAAAGTGACAACGGCGCTTGGCCGTTGGATGTGTGCAGGGTATTGACCTCATATTCCAGCTATTGGAAAGCATCGAAACACTTTTTTCGGTGCGAGCGCGCGGAAGGCTCTTCCCGCATACGCAATATGCCATTCACTGGCGGTTTTACGGTGCTTGTCATAATTGGCGGCGACATAGGGGCCAGAATTTCATCTATCCGATTAATAGTAGTGCTGCCGTAAATATGGCTGGCAACCTGGGTAATAATTTACGCGGGTGACCACAGTAGCGGCGGAGATCGAGCGCAGCGGCCCTATCTCTCAGCGTTTCCCATTTTAAAACCTTGGGTAAGTATACCCTATAAATAAATTAGCATGCAGTTGAACATAGGAAAGAAAGGCGAATAGTCCAGATCGTGATAATGAATCTCACCATGTATTGCCGGGCGTCATGTTTGGCGACGATCCCGGCCAGAAAATCACGCTGGGTGGGGATCACTTTGTTTTCCTTATTGGCGTTTTCTTGGCGTTTTCGTTTAACATCATAATATTACTCTGTTTCCACCAGCCAGCGTATTTCCTAGTTCAACCGACCGGCCCAGCTGCTCGTGCGTCACGTCGCGATCGTGACGGTATTCGATGTACAACTGCACGAGGGTTTTGTAAGGACCCGCCATCAGATGATTTTCCACCGCTCCCATATGGATATCATAGATATCCATATGGGAGCGGTGATGCCATTTACTGCACTACCTGTGCGGCGACAGTCGCGCAATAATCCACGGCGTCTACGCCTGCCTGCTTGTGAGGGGCATGCAAAACCACCTGGAAAATACGCTGTTCATCGAAATTGACCTGACATCCGCCCCGTTTGATCACTACCGGTTGCACGATGTGACTCCTTGTGTACCGAGATAGATTAAGCGCCCCGCCAGCGGGTAGCGCCTAAAAACGACAATCGCTCATGTTACCAACGGGGTCGGCTACGACTCAGACGCGTTTACACGCGTAAACCGCGCATGCTAGCTATAAATAGTCCGTGATTCGATGAAGAGGTCGATTGCTGGTGGTTTGTGCGCTTCATAGCATGACGCTATTATATGTAATCTTTGTGATGTTATTTTGGTACAAGGTGTAGGAAAACGTCGCAACGATCGCACTAAAAATTGACCTTGCGCAATAAAGCTTATGTTCGGATGAAGTGCTGGTCAGCATAATTTCTACCCGTCCGCGTGGTACCGGCATGAAATAACTGGAAAAGGGAGAGGTAGGAGAATTTTTCCCCTTTGTTAGGGGAAAATTTGAACTTGACAGCAGTGATAAATCGGTGGAGCGTTAATGCAACACAAGCAATAGCATCTAGCGCTGCGGCTATGAGCGATAAAGACAAGGGGGACCTTGTTATCGATTAAGGCTGTGCCGCGGTGAACCTAAGGCAAGGCAGCACCAATTGGTGCTGCCGGGTGATGGCGTCTTATTTTTTGCTCATACTTAATTTTGTCCGCCACGCGCTTTCAAGGGAAACGCGCTTTAAAAGCTCGGCAGTGATAGGAAGCTTCCCGTCGTTAAACACCATCGCACCGAGGAGCTCGGTGAGCGGCTGTGAACGTACCAATGTCGTGATGTGAAGTCTACCTCTACTTCATGCTAACAGAGCATGAAGTAGAGGGTATCGTCTAGCATCATTTGCTTGCCATCCATAGGCTCCACCTTGGTGAGGACCAGGAAATGATCGTGAAAACCGATGGTGGATTCCGTAGTCGAGGCCTCACAAGGCTGGCAAAGATATCACAGTCTTGCCAGTTTGTTTTCCCTAACGGCGACCGGTAGGACAAAAAGGCAGGCTTCAACGGCCGTGCCAATATGCTCCATGGCATCGATCTTATCGATGGCGGTTCGACCGGCAGGATTGCTTCGCCACCACGCTTGTCGTAGCAATTTTCACGCCACTGAAGTTTTGACGAGTGTCGCTGTCCATCCAGAGCGTCCCCGACGCTATTCCAACTGCTTGAACAATATCCACTCGGAAATGCCGAAGTTAGCCCTGTCGGTAAGTGCGTCTGGTCCTTTATATACCCCTGGAAATTGCTTTTCGAAGGTAGGTCAGCACTCCAACTTTTGCTTACCCTGCCTGCGTGAGCCTTTTGGCATGGGCAAAGGCGTCTTTCTTGTCATCAGTTACCAAGTTGTCATAGCAACAACGGATAGGATAAGATGACGCCGGGCAGCCAAGGTCCCACCTGCACTTTGCCTAGCGGCGTACGGCGATAGCTTCAATCTCGATTTTTATGTCTTTCAGAAATCCCGCGCCAGGGCATCATCATCCTCCCATGGCGAGATGGTCGGCGCCAACTTGAAGGTTTTACATCCGCTTCCGCGGGTGGACAAAATCGCCATTGACGTGGACCACACGCCGTATGCATATTATTTCTAGCAGGCCGGTAACGGAATTTTCGTCCGTCAAGTGCTGCTGGCCACACTGCTCCACCCACACTGGGCCATAATCCGGACCAACCGATGCTGTAATGCTTACGTTCGCTTCGGGGAGAAGCGGTACGTCGTTCCCCCCCCTG
>NZ_LECR01000092.1:40603-47918 GCF_001602625.1 Sodalis-like endosymbiont of Proechinophthirus fluctus | reverse complement strand
CTGCGCAGCTGTCCTGCTTGGCGCAAGCCTGTGCAAATCGCCGGAATGCAGTACGAACTGTGCTTTCACGTTGGTGTGTTCCAAGGGATCTCTAGCCGCACTTTCTGCACCCGGGTCATATAAAAGGATAATCACCGCCGGCACTACTTCTTTAATGCTAGTGTGGAGACTGTAAGCGATTCCCTTTTCCTTCAGTATGTGCAGAATGTTGACAAGGCGTCGCCAACGCCTGCGACGCGATAAAATAAAAGCGGTTTCAGGCGAATTTGGCTAGAGATTGGGTCAGTGAATACATGGTACGGCCGTATTTTAGATCCCCTACCATGGCAACGCAGAGATGATCCAGAAGACCCATCGTTTCTTGAATAGTGAATAGATCCAATAGGGTTTGGGTAGGGTGCTGATTGGAGCCGTCGCCTGCGATTCAAAATCGGTACCTATCCGGAATTCGGTGGCAAGCCGGGCCATTCGCTCCTACGGATTGGTGCATCACGATGGCGTCGATATACCTGCTATTGACTGAGATAGTGTCGGCCAGCGTCTCAACTTTTTGTAGAGCGAGGTATTGTCGGCATAAGGGAAACCGAAGACGACCGAAGCGCCTAGCCGGTGAATCTCGGTTTCAAAAGACAGGCGGGGTTCGGGTCTAGGCTCCAAAAAAAACAGCTGGAGATGACTTTGTATTTCAGTAATTACGGCTGCGTCCGGGTATTGAGCGCGTCGGCGGTTTTTAACAACATTTCCAACTCCTCTCTGTTCAGGTAATTAATAGAAATGATATGCTTTTGATAAAGGGGATTCACCGTCTTTCCTTATAAGTGCCGGTAATGTCGTAGGATAATGTAGGGTGTGCCGATTTGCGTCCAAAACCCCATTAAGGGGCGATAATCACAGAATATAACGGAAGTAACCGCGGCGCCTGGCCGCCAGCGTTAAATGTATGCAGCTGAATATAAACTAATGTGCTGATGCTGTGCATGGTTCCTCCTAGAAAATTACCCGGCGTTATACGCCGGTTATTTTCTAATTCAAGCCTAAAATCTTATCCGACGACAACGAAAAGGAATCATTTAGCCAGCTGGGTAAAATAACTGACAGATTGTTCTCACATTTCACCTATTTCTTTTTATATTAAAATAACTTTTAATTTTTAAGGAACTATTATGATAACTAATAAAGTAAATCATCTCTAATTCATTCTGTATCTGCCCACTAAATTGCGCGCCGCCATAGATTACATCAAACGCCACATTAACGATGAGACGCCCTTGAGCAAACATGATATCGAGGGTAATGAAGTTTTGTTATCATTTCCAATGATGTGATAGGAATCGCGCCAGGGCGCTGCCGTGCCAAATATCTTGATATTTAGATTTTGCTGCGTGGTACCGAAGCGTAATGCCACAAGCACGCTGCCGGCAGAAAAACAGGTGGTGCCGCAGACGGTGGATTTCGTAGTGTGTTTTCCCGGTACAGTCCATACGCCGCCGTGCGCGGGTGGGCGAGCCAGCGAATATCCGCAAGGCGGTTATAAGAATCGACGTGGCGCTGGCAGTTTAAACTCGCGACGACAGCTTCCATCGCGCCCGGCTAGAGGTTCGAAACCGCGTTATCCTTGGTGCCCTCATAGCCAAGGCCGCTGCCAGGTTTCTAAACATGAGCTCGAGCGCGGGAGATCCCCATTTCTAGCGGCAGTCATGTACCGGTAGAAACAACGGCACAGAACCATGCTTGGCAGCGTTGTGCGCTGCCAAGAAACAAAGGCACTAACCGGATTTAGTGGCCGCTGCGTGTCGCTGGCAACAAGGGCGCTAACCCTTTTCTAGCGGCAGTCATGTGGTGCCATAAACAGGCGCTAACAAACAAGCTGACGGTTTCGCTAGCGTCGCAACCATGCCATGACGACGGTCTTGCTCGTATGCAGGTGGTTTTCCGCCTGATCGAACACTACGCTGTGGGGGATTCTAATACCTCATGGGTCATTTCCATGCCGCTTGCTAAGCCGTTTTTTCTGCGCTAATCGACGGCAGGTGGTCACCAGATCGTGATCCGGCCAGCAGGCGCTCCGGCGCTACCGGCCGCAAATCTATACTGGTCTGCGCCGCCGCTTTCAGCAGTGTATTTCATGTTATTGCGCATACCGCCGACATAGGCCAGCGGCATTTGATTTAAGGGCCTTACCAGTAAATATTCCTGCATTGTCATCAGGTCGGCCAGCAATTGGGTAGGGTGGAACTTGGTCGTGAGTGTCCGCTCCACACCAGCATGCCGGCGTGATACGCCAGCGTTTCTACGATTCCTTGGCCAAGCCTAGGTATTGGATACCGTAATATATACAGAGCGTTATCCTTATATAGCCTATCTGGCTCCCACTCGGCTACAAATAGGTCACGCGGGTGTCCTGATCAAAGGCAATAATTTCGAAAGGGCAGCAGGTACGACGGGTTGAATCTTTTTTCGAAGATGAGCGTAATATTTTACCGGCCAGGAACGGCGTCTCGCGTCCGGCGCACTCTCTTGGTGCTTAAGGTCGGCGGCCAGAGTCAGCAGTTGATTAATTTCGGCAGAGGTAAAACTCATAATTTTAATTAAATTTATTTTAAATAACTTATTAATAATACTTTTATACATTAATAATATATTTAAAATTTAAATGTATTAATATTCAAATTCAAGTGCTGACAGCAAATCTTTCACCATTAAGCCTGGAGCCGCACCCGTCGGTGTGTGAAAATAACCCTCCTACAGGCCGACGTATTGAGGGCAGGGGCATGACACATTCTTTTCTTGAAGAGAAACGCGAATAAACACGTCTAATTATTGACGAACTGCTGGAAGATGGCAGCGATCCTGAGGCGCTTTATACCATCGAGCATCATCTCTCCGCGGACAATTTTGACACCCTGGAGAAAGTCGCAGTAGAGGCTTTCAAACTGGGTTTTGAGGTCACCGATGATGCCGAAGAGCTGGAAGTGGAGGGCGGCGAAACGTTGATGTGCTGCGATGCGGTCAGTTAAGTTGCGCTACAGGCGGAGCTTATCGATGTACAGGTAGAAAAGCCCTTCAACCTGGCGCAACGCCTGGGAGTAAATTATGACGGCTGGAGAACTTATTTTGAGGATCCCGACGGTGAGAATAATGAAGAGGGCAATGAGTTCGATCAGGACGAAGACGATGACCTAACGGATAGCGACGAGGTGCCCACCAAATGCCATTGATTGTCCCTCCGTCGCTGACCGTGGAAGATCCGACTGAAGGATGACCAGAATAACGGCCCTTCGCCGGTGCTACTCGCGTCCACTCTAAACGGTTTATAATGTTTTCAACATGGTGATTTCACAGTCGACGTGGCCGGGATTGCCCATCGGGTCGCCGATATGGCGAAAGTCCAGCCCCTCATAGGGGGTAATAGCGTGATCCAAGGTGGCTGGTTTCTAGATAGCGTTGGCGAAGAAAGCCCTGCCAATAGACAAGCATCAGTGCGTGCTGCGCTAACTCCCACGTCACACCCTGTTCGCTCAGTTCGGGCAAGAAATATATTTCTTCAGTTCGCAAACCTCTCGTTTGCACCGCCCAATAGTGTCATTCATTGTGCCGCGTCACTTCCGCCCACTACCCGTGCAGCTCAATGACCCAACAGGCACTACGCGGCTGACTGTAGAGCTCATAGAGATGATAGAGGATAGAGGATAGAGGTTGGTATTGGAAACGGTATAGCTTTTTACCCGCCGTCAGGCCGAGTTCTGTGGAAACCCGGCGGATCACCTGCATGATGGTTTTATTGTCTGCTAGGATGTTACCGGATGCACCCGTATGGCATCTTCTGCAGAGGTAGTGGGCACAGTCACGATCCGTATAATCATAAACAAAAGCACGATAGGTCAATAGGATACACTGCAGGGACTGGCGATGCAATCGAAACTGTCGTGGGCGCATGGGCAATTTTCGCCGCCGCGGCATCCCTCCTGACGGGGCGCCGCGCCCCCGGGGAGCGATCACTCACCGGCAATAACGTGCTTAATCGCCGGCGTCAGCGACTCGTAGACCGGCTATAGCGTTATGACCAACATTTGCCGACCGGAGGCGGAGCGATTACAATCCGGTGATGATCGCTTTCTGTTCGAGTAATTTCGCCCTGGATTGCTGATAGCTTTCCAGCTTCTCGCGCTCTTTTGCCACCACCGCCTCCGGCGCGCCGCCGATGAAGCCCTCGTTGCTGAGCTTGGCGGATATACGGCTAATTTCCCCTTCGATGCGCGCCGCTTCTTTTGCCAGGCGCTCAAGCTCAGCGTCTTTATCGACTAGACCCGTCATCGGGATCAGCAGTTCGGCGCCGTCGATAAGTTGGGTAACGGAAACCGGTCCTTTATTGTTCTTCGGCAGCAGGGTAATACTGTCAAGCCGTGCTAGGGTGAGTATAAAGCTCAGGTTTTCTTTCACCCTGCGCGCCACCTCTGGTGAGGCCCTACGCAGCAGTACTGTCAGCGGCGTACCAGGCGCAATGTTCATTTTTGCACGAATCATGCGAACCGCGACGATAGCTTGCTTTATCCATTCCAGGTCGGTGAGCGCGCTGGCATCCGCCAGCGCCGCATTATAGGACGGAAACGGCTGCAGCATAATAGTTGAACCCAGTTCGCCGGTGAGGTGTTTCACACGCTGCCAGATAGTTTCAGTAATAAAAGGAATAATGGGATGAGCTAGACACAGCAACCCTTCCAGTACGTTGACCAGCGTATGGCGGGTACCGCGCAGCTCGGCGCTGCTGCCACCGCTCATCACCGGTTTGGTCAGCTCTAGATACCAGTCGCAGAACTGATTCCAGGTGAATTCGTACAAAATCCCGGCTGCCAAATCGAAACGGTAAGCATCTAGCGCCTCTCGAAACGTCTTAACCGTCTGATTAAATTCCGCCAAGATCCAGCGATCTGCCAGCGACAGCACTTGATCGCCGCCGTTAAAACCGCAGTCCTGATCTTCAGTATTCATCAGAACAAAACGGCTGGCGTTCCATAATTTATTGCAGAAATTGCGATACCCCTCTAGGCGCTTCATGTCCCAGTTGATATCGCGGCCGGTAGAGGCTAGCGCTGCCAGAGTGAAACGCAGCGCATCGGTACCGTGCGGCTCGATGCCGTTCGGAAAATGTTTTTCCGTGCGTTTGCGGATCTTGTCTGCCAGTTGCGGCTGCATCATATTGTCGGTGCGCTTTTCGAGTAAATCGATCAGCGAAATGCCATCCACTAAATCCAAAGGATCGATAACATTTCCTTTAGATTTGGACATCTTTTGCCCTTCTTCATCGCGAATCAGACCGGTCATATAGACAGTGTTAAACGGCACCTGCGGCTTGCCGTTGTCATCTTTGATGAAATGCATAGTCAGCATGATCATGCGCGCTATCCAGAAAAAGATAATGTCAAAGCCGCTCACCACCACACTGGTGGGATGGAACGTGCGTAGCGCGTCGGTGTTTTCCGGCCAGCCGAGGGTGGAGAAAGTCCATAGTCCGGAGGAGAACCAGGTATCCAGCACGTCGTCGTCTTGGCGCAGCGGAATGTCGTCCGCCAACTGA
This sequence comes from Sodalis-like endosymbiont of Proechinophthirus fluctus, assembly GCF_001602625.1. GTDB lineage: Bacteria > Pseudomonadota > Gammaproteobacteria > Enterobacterales > Enterobacteriaceae. The sequence goes on along the minus strand of NZ_LECR01000092.1, from coordinate 42,343 downwards.
TGTTGCTGGCGTACCTCGGCCTCGCTGCGGCCCACATAAACCCGGCCCTCGGCGTCGTACCAGGCTGGAATGCAATGGCCCCACCACAGTTGACGGGAAATACACCAATCCTGAATATCCCGCATCCAGCTGAAATACATGTTTTCGTACTGCTTCGGCACAAACTGGATCCTGCCCTGTTCCACAGCTGTCACAGCCACTTTCGCCAGCGGCGCGGCGCGTACGTACCATTGATCAGTCAACATCGGCTCAATAACCACGCCTCCGCGATCGCCATACGGGACCATGAGGTCGTGGGACTTGACCTCGACCAGCAAGCCAAGCCGGTCTAATTCCGCCACGATCGCTTTGCGGGCGGCGAAACGTTCCAGGCCACGGAAAGCCGCAGGAATTCCTCCAGACAGCCCTTCTCTGGCCTCGCCGTTAGTGTCGAATACCTCGGCTTCCTGGCGGATATCGCCATCAAAGGTCAGGATGTTAATCATCGGCAGCGCATGGCGCTTGCCGACTTCATAGTCGTTAAAATCGTGCGCCGGCGTGATTTTGACGCAGCCGGTGCCTTTGGTCATATCCGCGTGTTCGTCGCCGACGATAGGGATACGGCGGCCGACCAGCGGCAGCATGACGAACTGACCAATCAAATCGCGATAGCGCGGATCTTCCGGATTAACCGCAACGCCGGTGTCGCCGAGCATGGTTTCCGGCCGCGTGGTGGCGACCACCAGGTAATTCAGACCGTCGGCGGTGCGCGCCCCGTCGGCCAGCGGGTAACTCAGGTGCCACATTGAGCCTTTCAACTCATGGTTTTCCACTTCCAGATCTGAAATCGCGGTACGTAATTTCGGATCCCAGTTTACCAGGCGTTTGCTGCGGTAAATCAAATCTTCCTGATACAAACGCACGAACACTTCCTTCACCGCGTTGGACAGGCCGTCGTCCATGGTGAACCGCTCGCGTTCCCAATCTACCGAATCGCCCAGCCGCCGCATCTGATGGGTAATAGTGCCGCCAGATTGCGCTTTCCATTGCCAAATCTTGTCAATGAAGGCGTCGCGGCTGTAATTGTGGCGGGTTTTTCCCTCTTCAGCGGCGATTTTGCGCTCTACAACCATCTGCGTCGCGATGCCGGCGTGATCAGTGCCCACCTGCCACAAGGTATTTTTACCCTGCATACGCTGATAACGAATTAGGGTATCCATAATGGTCTGCTGGAAGGCATGACCCATATGTAGGACACCGGTGACGTTCGGCGGTGGGATCACGATGCAGTAGCTATCCTGCCGGGTATCATTGTTCGGCTTGAAATAGCCCTGCTGTTCCCAGTGCTTGTACAGCGGCTGTTCGATATCTTTTGGATTGTATGTTTTGTCCATTATGCGTCGTTAATCACTCACTGCCTTGACGGTGTGGCCGTAGTCAATTGGAAGCCGACGCTGCGATACGCTTTATAACGATCGCGTGCCAGCTGTTTCAAAGCGTCTTCATTCGGGACGAAGTCTATCACTTCATGGAAAGTAGAGGCAAAATCCGCGCACGTTGGCAGCAGGCTTATCAATAGATCCCGAGGCGCGTTGCCACGGCGCTGCGGCCAGCAAATTTCCACCGGTGCGCCGCAGCGAGGGCCTTCTCCCGCTAAGTTATGTGGCACAAACGCATTAGGATCGTGCGCCCACAACGCCTCGTCCAGTCTGAGAGCTTGGGCATCGTTCTCACAGGCGATAAGCACCCGTTTCCTCTTAC
>NZ_LECR01000092.1:39880-40581 GCF_001602625.1 Sodalis-like endosymbiont of Proechinophthirus fluctus | reverse complement strand
AGCCGCTCGACAGCGGTCAGCCCGTCGCTGGTGTTGTGTTGGTCGAGTAAGGTGTTATATTGGTCGAGTAAATAGAAGGTTGCGTTTTTCATGTGCCGTTTTATTAACCAGGGGTGACGGAAAAGACAACGGGCGACAAACGCCGCACGTGCAAGCACACCTTTTTGCGGTTACTCGTCATCGTTGAGTCCGGCACGGTTGAGCAAGAATTGCGACAGCATCGCCACTGGCCGTCCCGTGGCGCCTTTGTTTTTACCGGAGCGCCAGGCAGTGCCAGCGATGTCCAGGTGCGCCCAATTATATTTGCGCGCGAAACGCGACAGAAAGCAGCCGGCGGTGATTGCGCCGCCTGGCCGGCCGCCTATGTTCGCTATATCGGCGAAATTCGACTCCAGCTGCTCCTGGAACTCATCTCCCAGTGGCAAACGCCAGGTTCGATCGCTGGCCTGCTCGGCGGCACTGATAAGCTCATGGGCTAGCGGATTATGATTCGACATCAGCCCGGTCAAATGATGCCCGAGCGCAATAATACAGGCGCCTGTCAGCGTGGCGACATCGATGACTACGTCCGGCTCGAAGCGCTCGACATAGGTGAGGGCGTCGCACAGCACCAGACGGCCCTCGGCGTCGGTATTCAACACTTCCACCGTTTGGCCAGAGAGGGTGGTCAACACATCGCCGGGCCGAAACGCGCGACCGTC
>NZ_LECR01000092.1:35198-39854 GCF_001602625.1 Sodalis-like endosymbiont of Proechinophthirus fluctus | reverse complement strand
CCAGCCAATACGCCAACGATATTCAACGGCAGATTAAGCTCCACAGCCGTGCGCATCACACCATATACTGTTGCGGCGCCGCACATGTCGTATTTCATTTCATCCATACTGTCGGCGGGCTTTATAGAAATGCCGCCGGCGTCGAATGTCAGCCCTTTACCCACCAGCACAATCGGCCGCGCTTTGGTGTCAGGGCTGCCCTTATACTCAATAACCGACATTAGCGATTCATTGTATGAGCCCTGACCGACTGCCAGATAAGCGTTCATGCCTAACTCTTTCATCTGCTGTTTGCTGATGACCCGGGTTGTGGTCGATTTGCTGTAGCCGTCGGCCAGATGGCGTGCCTGTGAGGCCAGATAGGCCGGATTGCAAATATTGGGCGGCATGTTGCCCAAATCTTTGGCGGCTTTAATACCGGCGGCGATAGCCATACCGTGCGTGATAGCGCGCTCACCGCTGGTTAATTCGCGGCGCGTCGGCATATTGAACACCATTTTTCGCAGCGGCCGCCGCGGCTCAGTTTTATTGCTCTTCAGTTGATCGAAGGTATAAAGCGTCTCTTTCGCCGTTTCCACCGCCTGGCGTACTTTCCAGTAGGTGTTACGCCCCTTGACGTGCAGCTCGGTCAAAAAGCAGACGGCCTCCATAGAGCCGGTGTCGTTGAGCGTATTAATCGTTTTGCTGATAACCTGCTTATACTGGCGTTCATCCAGCTCGCGCTCTTTACCACAGCCGATAAGCAATATGCGTTCGGACAACACATTCGGGACATGATGCAGCAGCAGCGTCTGCCCGACCTTGCCTTCCAGTTCACCACGGCGCAGCAGAGCACTGATATAGCCTTCGCTGATTTTATCGAGCTGTTCAGCGACCGAGGATAGACGGCGCGGCTCAAAAACTCCGATGACGATACAGGCACTGCGTTGTTTTTCTGGACTACCGCTTTTTACACTGAATTCCATGCACTCTCCTGAATCTTAAAGAAAAAAACGGTTATTCTGGATAAAATAGACTTTCCCGTCATCGTCCTGCCTTTGCATTAACTCTATGTGTTAATCTGAACGACGTAAAGGACACTATTTTCTGTCGACAATCAATGCGTTCTCATGGCACAGCCGAACGCCTAATATTGTTATACTCTATCTAGCGATAAAAGTGGCTGTTTAGTAAGTATTAATTATGGATTAGCAATGAAATTATCGATTTTCCTGCAAAAAGACAAGTTTTCACAGGCGAAATAAGCGTGATAATCACTAGCTATCTGGTTCGAGAGACATTTAAAAGCCAGCTTGCCATTCTGTTCATCCTGCTGTTGATTTTTTTTTGTCAAAAGCTGGTGCGGATTTTGGGCACGGCGGTGGATGGGGATATTCCGACAAATCTGGTTTTACCTTTACTAGGCTTGGGCGTACCTGAAATGGCTCAATTAATCCTTCCTCTGAGTCTCTTCCTAGGATTGTTGATGACACTGAGCCGTATGTACAACGAAAGCGAAATTACGGTTATGCATGCCTGCGGGCTGGGTAAAAGCGTTTTGATCCGCGCAGCACTTGTTCTCAGTCTGATTACCGCGATAGTCGCGGCGGTAAATGTGATATGGCTTTCGCCCTGTTCGTCGCGCCACCAGGATCTGGTAATGTCGGAAGCCAAGGCCAACCTAAGCATGGCTGCACTAATAGAGGGGCAATTCAAACCGGCAGAAAATGGCAATTTGGTGTTATTTGTCGGCAACGTGAAAGATAAAGGGTTTGAACATGTGTTTCTAGCCCAGCTCAAACCGAACGGCGGTGCTCGCCCTTCTGTAGTTATCGCGGACCGCGGTCATATGATCCAGCGGCAGGACGGATCACAATTGGTCATGCTTGATAAGGGCACCCGCTATGAGGGGACCGCGTTTCTGCACGATTTCCGCATTACAGATTTTAAGCAATATAAGTATGTTATAGGACATCGGTCGGTGTTGGTGGACAGTATCGACGCTGAGCAAATGACGCTTCGCCAGCTGTGGCGCTCGCCGGAGCCGGAGGCGAGTGCTGAGTTGCATTGGCGGCTTACACTGGTAGTGTCAGTGCTGATTATGGCGATGATGGTGGTGCCGCTATCGGTGGTTAACCCGCGGCAGGGCCAGTTCCTGAGCATGCTGTCTGCGATGCTACTGTATTTGATTTTCTTCCTGCTGCAAACATCGATGCGCTCCAACGCCGCCAAGGGTAATCTTAACCCGATGATGTGGATGTGGCTGACCAATATGGCGTACCTGGCGCTAGCGATGATACTGAATTTGTGGGATAGCGTACTGGCACGAAGGCTTCGTGCGCGGCTGCATGCAATAGGAGCGTCCTAATGCTTAGCATATTGGACCGCTATATCGGTAAAACTATTTTCAATGCTATCATAATGACCCTGTTCCTGCTGGTGTCCCTGTCGGGAATTATCAAATTCGTTGAGCAGCTGCGCAAAGTGGGTCAAGGGGGATACTCGGCGCTGGGCGCGGGCCTGTTCACCCTGCTTAGCGTACCTAAGGATATAGAAATTTTCTTGCCGATGGCGGCGCTGCTGGGCGCTCTGCTGGGGCTGGGTTCTCTGGCGACACGCAGTGAACTGGTAGTGATGCAGTCGTCCGGTTTCAGCCGGTTACAGGTGGCCGGTTCGGTGATGAAAACTGCCATTCCTCTGGTGCTCTTGACTATGGCCATCGGCGAATGGGTGGCGCCAGCAGGCGAACAAATGGCCTACAGCTACCGCACCCAGGCGATTTACGGCGGCTCCATGCTCTCAACCCAAAACGGGCTTTGGGCCAAGGACGGTAATGACTTTATTTTTATCGAGCGCGTAGTGGGCAGTGATGAGCTGGCCGGCATCAATATTTACCACTTCGATAAGACTGAACGGCTGCAGTCGCTACGCTATGCCGCCACGGCCACCTTCAGCAATGGCAGTTGGACATTGTCGCAGGTGGACGAATCAGATTTGACCAACGACAAGCAGATAACTGGTCGGCAAACCATGAATATCGAATGGAAAACCAACCTGACCCCAGATAAACTGGGGGTCGTAGCGTTTGAGCCAAATTCGTTGTCTATTTCAGGGCTGTATAATTACTTCAACTATCTCAAGCAAAGCGGGCAGGAATCCAACCGTTACCAACTGAATATGTGGAGCAAGATTTTCTCGCCTTTCTTGGTAGTGGTGATGATGCTTATGGCGCTGTCGTTTATTTTCGGACCGCTGTGCAGCGTATCTATGGGGGTACGGGTCGTCACGGGGATAAGCTTTGGTTTCTTGTTTTACGTTCTGGATCAGATCTTCGGGCCGTTGAGTCTAGTGTACAACATACCACCCGTGTTCGGGGCCTTACTACCCAGTATAGTGTTTCTTATCATCAGCATCATCATGCTGTTAAGGTGTAGATGACGTGGTAATTATTCCCTAGTGAGGTAGGGTTAGGTAATACCGTCAGCGCCGTTTTTTATTGCTATGGTATTCATTTTAGACCTTAACGATGTGTCATAATGACGGCGGAAAATTATTTCATACATTTCGATAAATATGCCTTTGGTCAAATCTAGCAGCCGGTTATGGCAGGGCGAATGATTATGTTTTGAATGCTATGCCTGGATAATATACTGCGCTTACCCGGATCGAAGTCGGCGCTGAAGAATTCCACCATCACATTCAATTTTTCATTTTAGTGACTACAAAATCGGGCACGATAGCTAGCACATCGGAATGAATAATGACGTTTATCTTTGCCATGGAGCTGGGGTGGTGGCCCCATCATATAGCGCGCCGACTAAAAGTATTTCTCTGCCTCGTCGGTCTCCCGTCAGATACTTCTCCTTGGTTTGAACAGAATAATATTTGAGTAAATTGTCCATGCCTTTATCTCTGGCCAGGATAGGATGGCCGTATCGGTAAATAAGTAACATTTCGCCTAGTGGATTGGCTAGTGCAAATGGTAATCTCTGGGTTTAGGGTTTAAATTCCGCATCTCACCGAGATAGAGATCAATATCGTTGGAGCGGAGAAAATCATCGTCGTAGTCCTTTAGTCGTTCACCAGATTAATAAACACATTTGGCACACTGCGCAAACTTTGCAGAACAGCAGCGTGTTTAGGGTAAACATGATAGTGGCATTGGCGGCTATGGTAAATAAGACAGTGGTGGTGTGCGGCTCAAACACCATATTGGTGTTTGAGCATGGATTCAATCCGATTAACTAGTTGTATAACATTAATGCAGTCGCCTTGGGTATGGGAATTAATTTGGTGCCGCTGCACACCAGAATCAGATCATTAAATAAGGCGCAGATCTTATTCAGCGATTTGCTGATAGCCGGCGCGTTGATGTTTAGCTTCCTGGCAGCCAAACTGAAGCTACAGTTTTCTAGTAGTAATTAGAACTACTAATAAATTAAAATCAAAGTTATTCATATAATAGGCATTTGTTAAATAGTTTATTTGTTATATATTAATTATATAATTAAATATAATAATTTAAAAATTATTAAACTTCCTTGACAAGGTTGTGAACGAAAATAACATTTTTCGAAATAATTAAATAATTAAATTAACATTCTCCTCTGGTCCAGAGTTATCGCTTTGCCGACCACCCCTGCAGCGGGTGCTATTGCTGGCTTATCCTCCTTTATT